>NZ_JALJZW010000002.1:0-300000 GCF_024171495.1 Deinococcus sp. HSC-46F16 | reverse complement strand
GGGCGGGGGCGGGCGCTATCCTGCCCGGCGTGACACCACTTTCCTTTGACGAGAAGCTGCGCAACTACGCGCGGCTGGCGGTGCGGGTCGGGCTGGGCGTGCGGGAGGGCCAACGGGTGCTGGTGCAGGCCCCGGTCGACACCGCGCCGCTGGCCCGGCTGCTGGTGCGTGAGGCCTACGCGGCGGGTGCATCCTTTGCGGACGTGCGCTGGGACGACGACGACGTGCAACTCGCCCGCTTCTCGCTGGCGCCGGAGGGCAGCTTCGAGCAGATCAGCAAGTGGCGCGTGGACGCCGAGCTGGAAACCGCCGAGGCGGGCGGCGCGGTAATCGCCATCCGCGCGACCAACCCCGGCCTGTTCGCCGGGGTGGACCCGGCCCGCGTGACCGCGCACCAGCGCACGCTGGCGGCCTACCGCAAGCCCTACTCGCTTCAGGTCATGACCAACCGCCTGAACTGGAACCTGATCTCGGCGCCGGTCCCCGAGTGGGCCGAGCTGATGTTCCCCGGCGTCTCCCGCGAGGAGGCGGTCCAGAAGCAGTGGGACGCGATCTTCGCCGCCACTCGCGCCGACCAGCCCGACGCGCTGGAGCAGTGGGAGGCCCATCTCGCCGACCTCCAGCGCCGCCGCGAACGGCTGACCGAGCGGCAGTACCACGCCCTGCACTTCCGGGGCGGCGAGACCGACCTCACCGTGGGACTGGCCGAGGACCACATCTGGGGCGGCGGCGCCGCGCAGACGCCCTCGGGCATCACCTTCACCGCAAATATCCCCACCGAGGAAGTCTGGACCGCCCCCCACCGCGAGCGGGTGGACGGCGTGGTGGTCAGCACCAAGCCGCTCTCGTACAACGGCGTGCTGATCGACGGCATTCGCATCCGCTTCGAGGGCGGGCGTGTGGTGGAGGCCACTGCCGCGAATGGTCAGGACACCCTGCGCCAGATGATCGAAACCGACGAGGGCAGCCACCGCCTCGGTGAGGTCGCGCTGGTGCCGCACTCCAGCCCGATCAGCCGTTCGGGGCTGTTCTTCTACAACACCCTCTACGACGAGAACGCGGCCTCGCACATCGCCATCGGGAGTGCATACCGCTTCAACGTCAGGGGCGGCGTGGAGATGACCACCGAGGAGTTCGCGGCCAAGGGCGGCAACGATTCCCTCACCCACGTGGACTGGATGATCGGCTCGGGGGAGATCGACGTGGACGGCGTCACGAAAGACGGCGCCCGCGAGCCGGTGATGCGGGCGGGCGAGTTCGTGATCTGAGTCCTGGGCTCAGAGAAGGTGGGCGACGTGCGGAACGTCGCCCACCTCCCCTTGGTCCCGTGCTGGCGGGCTAGCCGTCCCGCTGGGCCAGCCACAGCACCAACGCCTCCGCCGTCGCCGGGTTCGTCGCCAGCGGCACGTCGTGCACGTCGCACAGCCGGAGCAGGGCCGACACGTCGGGTTCGTGGGGCTGGGCCGTCAGGGGGTCGCGGAAGAAGAAGACGGCGAGCACGCGGTCCTCCGCGATTCGCGCCCCGATCTGCTGGTCGCCGCCCTTGGGTCCGGACAGGACACGCTCGACCTCCAGCCCGGTCTTGCTCGCCAGGATGCCCCCGGTCGTGCCCGTGGCGACGAGGGGAAAGCGGCCCAGCACGTCGCGGTGCGACAGGGCGAAGAGGGCGAGTTCGAGCTTCTGGCGATCGTGGGCGATCAGGGCGACCTCGCGCCGCCTGCCGGTCTGGGGCGCTGTCACAGGTCCTCCAGCCGGGCGGCGAGTGCCGCGCCGATCACGCCCGCGTCGGTGCCGAGCTGGGCGCGGCGCAGGGTGACGGGGGCGAACGGTCCCGCGTACTCGTCGGCGGCGGCCTGAACCCCGGCGAAGAAGAAGTCGCCCACCTTCGCCACCCCGCCGCCGATCACGAAGACTTCCGGGTCGAGGAACTTCTGAAGGTCGGCCAGCGCGACGCCGATGTGCCGCAGCGCCTGCGCGACGACCCGCCCCGCCGCCGGGTGCCCGCTCTGGGCGAGGGCGAAGGCCTCGGCGGTGCTCACCTCGCGGTTCAGGGCGTAGCTCGCGTCGCGGGCGATGGCGGTGCCGCTCGCGACGGCCTCCAGCGCCCCGTCCAGCCCCGCACCGCTGACCGGGCCGCCCGGCATCACGGTGACGTGCCCGAGTTCCCCCGCGATGCCGTGGTGCCCGCGCCACACCCGGCCCCCCAGCACGATGCCCGAGCCGATGCCGGTGCTGACCGTCACGTACACGCTGCTGGCCGTGCCCCGCGCTGCCCCGAGGTGCGCCTCGGCAAGCGCAGCGGCCTTGGCGTCGTTTTCCAGCACCACCCGCACCCCCAATCGGTCTTCCAGCCCCTGCACCAGCGGCACGTCGGTAAAGCCGTAGATGTTGGGCGCGAACTTGACGCGGGTGCGGCCCTCGGCCAGGGGACCGGGCACGCCCACGCCCACGCGGGTGGCCTGCGGGTACTGGGCTTGCAGCGCCCGCACCTGCGCGGCGACCGCGTCCAGCACGGCTTCCCAGCCGGTTTCGGGGGTGGGCTGGACGTGGCGGCCATGCAGCTCGTCGCCGATCAACACGCCTGTGGCGATCTTGGTGCCACCGACATCCACGCCGATGGAGGGGAGAGAGAGGGGGGAATCGGGAGTGGTCAAGGGAGGGTCCTCCTGGGGAACTGGGGGGCGGGAGCGCTTCCAAGAACGGGGCAGAGGGGGGTCAGTCCTCCGCCCCCAGCAGGGCGAGGGCCTCCCGAAGCTGCACCTCGGGCACGTAGAGGCCCACGTCGCCCATGTAGCCGCCGGTCTCGATCTCGATCACCGGGGTCGCCATCGCCCACTGGAAGGGGGTGCGGATGACGGTGACCACGCCCCCTTCGGCCAGGGTGCGGCGCCAGCCTTCGGCGAGCAGCCGGGGCAGGGTGTCGAGGCGCACCCACAGGTCGCCCTGATAGCGCACCCGGTCCTCGTACTGGGGGCGGCTCATCGGGCGAGCAGGCCCGAGAGGCGGTCGCGCAGGGCCTGCGGCAGCGGCTCGGGGCGCAGCCCGTCGCCCACCCGGACCTGCACCGTGCGGGCGTAGGCGCAGGGCTGGCCGTCGGCGAGGAGGCGGGACACGACCGTCCAGCTCGCGGTGCCGACGCGCTCGACCAGCGATTCCACCGTGACCTCCTGGCCCCAGCGCACCTCGTGGCGGTAGTCGAGTTCCAGCCGGGCGATCACCGAGCGGTCGTCGCGGTCCGGCACGCCGAGGTCGCGCATCAGCAGCACCCGCGACGTTTCGAGGTACTGCACGTACACGGCGTTGTTGAGGTGCCCCATCGCGTCGATGTCGCCGTAGCGCATCTGGATGCCCGCCCGGTGGGCGCCCGCCCAGTCGAGGGCCGCCAGCGCTTCCCAGGGAGCCGGGGGGCGCGAGAGGGGAGTGGTGTCTGTGCTTGCGCCGCTCATGGAGGCATTAGAGCATCTGGCCGCGCGTATGGGCGCCCCTCCCCCTTGCCCCACGCGTGCCCGACGCTATCTTCTGAACCATGTCTGTTCCGGAACCGCTCCCTCCCCGCGACCGGCGGGGCTGGCGGTCCCGGTGGCGCCAGCTCCAGCGGCTGCCCCTCGCGCTGGTGTTCGCCAGCCTGCTCGCGGCGCTGGGCATCGTGCAACTGAGTTTTCAACTCGGCAACCTGATCTACCGCACCGTGACCTGGAGTGCCGAGACGCAGGACACCCGCGAGCGCATCCGTGTCCTGGAGCGCGACGTGCGCGTGCTGCGCGAGGCCGAGGCCGCCGCCCTGGACCCCGCCTACCTGGAGGTGCTGGCCCGCTGCCAGGGCTTTGTGGGCGAAGCCGAGGAGCTGGTGGTGGCCGAGAACGCCCCCGACGAGCCCGGCGAGGTCTGCGACACGCTGCGCCTGCCCTAGCCGGGCTGCCAGCTGCGCTGTAAGAAAGGCCCAAGGCCCGCCGGGAGCCGGGGGGCGTATCCTGCGGGCACTATGTCACTCGTCGTGCTGGTCACCCTCCCGCCGGAGCGGGCGCCCGAGCTGGCCCGGACCCTGGTGGCCGAGCGGCTGGCGGGCTGCGTCAACGTGATGCCCGGCGTCCAGAGCGTCTACCGCTGGGAGGGCGAGGTCGCCGAGGACCGCGAGACCCTGCTGCTGATCAAGACCACCGGCGAGCGCTACCCCGAACTCGAGGCCCGCATCCGCGAGATGCACCCCTACGAGGTCCCCGAGATCGTGGCCCTCCCCTGGGACCGGGCGCTGCCCGAGTTCCAGACCTGGCTGCTGGACGCGACCTCGGCGGGCGGGCGCTAGGGCGCGTCAGGGCCGGGTACTCGGCGCCGCCGTGAGCGCATCTACCGTCTTCAGCGCTGCGTCGACCGTCTCCCGAATCAGGGCGGGGTCGGCCAGCACGTCGCCGGGCTGGTGGTAGTTGGCATCCAGCCCCCGGTGGAAAAAGAGGGTGGGCACCCCCGCCCCCGCGAAGGGGACGTGGTCGCTGCCGCCCGTGTCTCCCACGCGGCCGACGACGCCCGCCGACCGCCGCGCGGCCTCCACCAGCCCGGCCTCGCCGCTGACGGTCAGGGGCGTGACATTGACGCCCACCATGTCGAAGTTGAACATGCCCCGCAGGTTCCGCACGATCTCCGGATTCGCCTTGACGTAGGCCCGCGAGCCGTGCAGCCCGTCTTCCTCGCCGTCGAAGAGGACGAAGGTGCTGCGGTTCGCCAGCGGCGTCCCGGCCACCCGTCCCGCGAGGTCCAGCACCGCCAACGTGCCCGAGAGGTTGTCGTTCGCGCCCGGTGCCCCCGGCACCGAGTCCATGTGCCCGCCAAAGAGGAAGTCGGGCCGAGTGACGCCCGATTTGAACGCCACCACATTCACCCCGGTCACGTCCCCCTCGCGCACCCGGACGCGCAGGGTGGCCCGCTCGCCCGCCCGCAGGCCCGCACCCGCCTCGCGCGTGACGGTCAGCACCGGCAGGGCGACCCGCTCCCCCAGGGTGCCGCGCACCTCGCCGGGCTGGTTGTTGACGACGATCAGCCCCAGCGCCCCCGCCGCCAGCGCGTTGCGGGCCTTTTGCGCGAAGGGCAGCGTGCCCCGGTCCACGACGGCGACGCGGCCCCGCACATTCGCCGCCGCGAACTCCTCGGGCGTGCCCACGCCGGAGACGCGGGCGACCGGGGCGGTCACCTCCCCGCCCACCGACCCCTGAAGCGCGAGGCCCGCCAGCGTGCGCCCGCCCGCCTCCACCCCCGAGCCGAGGTCGTCGAAGCGGGGGTAACTGAAGGTCTCGCGCCGGACCTCGTAGCCCAGCGCCCGGAACTGCCCCTCCAGGTAGGTGCGGGCCTGAGCGTTGGCCTCACTGCCCGTCACGCGCGGGCCGAACTTGAGGACGGCAGCGAGGTGAGTCTCCACACTCGCCCCGGCGGCGGACGGCAGCAGCAGCGCTCCCAGCAGGGCCATGCGGTGGGTTGTCGGCATGCCCCAGCAGAGCACGGGGCGGGGCCGCAATAGGTCACCGGGGGCACAGTGGGACAGCGACCATCCCCACAGCAAAACCCCCCCGCGCGGGGCGGGGGAAGTTTCTTGGCGGGCCTTGTAGGACTTGAACCCACGACCTACGGTTTTGGAGACCGCCGCTCTACCAACTGAGCTAAAGACCCGTGCTTGCCGCGCCACCGGGCGCGTGAGCCTGGGCAGGATAGCAGAGGCCCGCGCGGGCCTGCAAGGGCCGGGGAAGACTACAGCACCCCGCCCCCCAGCATCAGCCGCAGGGCCGCCAGCCCGATCACGACCACGTTCAGGGTGGTCGCGCCCCGGTCACGGGCCACCACCCCGAGGATCAGCCCCAGCACGGCGGGGGGCAGCACCACCAGCCAGTTGAGCCAGCCGAACAGGGGCAGCAGGCCCAGCAGGAGGCCCAATGCCGCCAGGATGCCGAGGATCAGCGAGAGGGTTCTCATGGCTCAGGGTACGCGGTGGGCGCGTGGCGGGTTGCCTGATGCGATGTGTCCCCATGCCCCAGACGGCCCCCAGGGGGCGGGTGTAGGCTGCGCCGCGTGACTCCCGCCCCCGCCCCGGCCCCCCCCCTGCCGGAGGGTGCCCCGGCCCGCGCCCCCCTGGTGCTCGCGGCGCTGGAGGCCCTCTACCCGGACGCCCGCACCGAGTTAACCTTCCGCAACCCCTTCGAACTCCTCGTCGCCACCGTGCTCTCGGCCCAGGCGACCGACGTGAGCGTGAACGCAGCGACTCCCGCCCTCTTCGCCCGCTACCCGGACGCCTTCGCCCTGAGCCAGGCCACCCCGGAGGAGATCGAGCCATACATCCGCTCCATCGGCCTGTACCGGAATAAAGCCAGGAACCTCGCCGCCCTTGCCCGGCTGCTTGTGGAGCGGCATGGGGGGGAGGTGCCCAACGACTTTGACGCGGTCGTCGCTCTTCCCGGCGCGGGCCGCAAGACGGCCAATGTCGTGCTGAGCAATGCCTACGGGTACCCGGCCATCGCGGTGGACACCCACGTGGGCCGTCTCGCCCGGCGGCTGGGCCTGAGCGTGCAGACCAATCCCGACAGGGTGGAGGCCGACCTGGGCCGCCTCTTTCCGCGTGACCGCTGGGTGTTCCTGCACCACGCGCTGATCCTGCACGGGCGGCGGGTGTGTCTGGCCCGCAGGCCGCTGTGCCCGGAGTGCGTGATGGCGGGGTTCTGCCCGAAGGTGGGCGTGGAGCAGACCGGGGTGCACGAATGACCTGGAAGTTTTCCCGTCAGGTCTGGCTCTACCTCGCTTCCGCCTTCACCTTCGGGCTGGCGCAGGCGTTCGCGGCCCTCTTTCTGAACTTCTATCTGCGGGCGCTGGGGCTGGGGGCCGAGTGGCAGGGGCTGGTCAACGCGTTGCCTGCGCTCACGCTCGCGTCCCTCAGCCTCCCGGCGGTGGCGCTCGCGCGGCGTATCTCCAACGCGCGAACGATTCAGCTCGGAAGCATCTTCAGCGTGGCGGGGGCGCTGATCCTCGCCACGGCGGGGGGGCCGCTGGGGGCCATCGCGGGGGCGCTCGTGCAGGGGGCGGGCGGCGCGATGCTGATGGTCGCCGGGTCGCCCTTCATGGCGAACAACAGCGACGAGAAATCGCGGGTGACCCTCTTCAGTGTTCAGAGTGCGCTGATGACCGGGGCAGGCTTTCTCGGCAACCTCTTCGGCGGGCGGGTGCCGGAGGTGTACGCGGCGGCCACCGCGACCGAACCCGACGGGCTGGGGGCGCTGCGGGCGGCCCTGCTGGTGTCGGCGGGCTTTCAGCTCGCGGGGCTGGTGCCGGTCCTCTTCCTGCGCCCCAGCGGGAAAAAGGCGCCGGAGGGCCGTTCCTTCGCCATCCGCGACAAGCTCACGATGGGGCGGCTGGTCGCGCCCAACGTGCTGGTGGGGCTGGGGGCGGGGGCGACCATTCCCTTCCTGAACGTCTATATCGAGGGCAAGTTCGAGGTGGACTATGCCAGCCTGGGCAACCTGTTCGCGTGGACGAGCCTCGCGACGGCCGCCACCGTGCTGCTGCAACCCTTGCTGGTGCGGCGGCTGGGGCAGCTCACGGCGGTGCTGGTGGTGCAAGCGGCCAGCCTGCCTTTCCTGGCGATCCTGGGCTACGCGCCGCAACTCTGGATGGTCGCCGTCGCCCTCTTTACCCGTGGGGCGCTGATGAACGCCGCCGGACCCGTCTACTCGGCCTACGCGATGACGGCCCTGCCCGACGAGGACCGCCCGATGTATTCCGCCGTCAACCTGATCGCCTGGGACCTGGGGTGGGCGGCGAGCAGCATCCTGGGCGGGGTGGTGCGGGGGGCGCTGCCCTTCGGGGTGGCCTTTAACCTGCTGTTCGCGTGGACGCTGCTGATGTACGCGGCCAGCGTGCTGGCGATCTACCTGGGCCTCTACCGCCCGGCGCGGCGGGGCGGGCACCCGGCGGCGCGGGCGGCCCAGGCGGGGGTAGACTGACCGGGATGAGCGATACCGGAAGTCTGCAAAGCCTGCTGCGCGTACAGGAACTTGACCTCGAACTCGACCGCCTGCGGGGCGAGGAGGCCAGCATTCCGGACGCCCTGCGCGAGGCCCGGCAGGAGCAGGAGCGCCTGAACAACGCCCTGGAGGACACCGAGATCACCCTGGAAGGCGTCGAGAAGCAGCTCCGTGCCCTCGAGCAGGACCTCGCCGGAACACGCGATCAGGCCGCCCGCGCCCGCGAGGAGCAGGAGAAAAACGCCTTCGACGCCCGCGCCCAGTCGCAGTACGGCAGCCGTATCCAGATGCTGGAGGAGCGGGCCGAGGAGATGGCAGAAGACCTCGCGCCCCTGCGCGAGCGCCAGCGCGAGCTGACCGAGAAGGCCAGCGGCCTACGGGCCGAGCACCGCGCTCTGCGCCCCTCCCTCGAAGCGCTGGAGAAGGAGGACGAGGCCCGCGTGCAGGGCCTGCGCGACCAGGGCGAGGGCGCCCGCCAGGAACGCGCCGGGCTGGTCGGTGGCCTCGACTCGCGCACCGTCAAGGAATACGACCTGATTCGCCGGGCGAAAAAGGGCCTGGGCCTCGTCGAGATTCGTGGGGGCCGCTGCACGGGCTGCAACGTGATGCTCCCTGTCAACGTGCAGCAGAAAGCCGCGCAGGGCAAGCTGCCTCCGGTGAAGTGCCCCTCGTGCGGCCGTTTTCTGGTACGGACAGGCTAATTTCCGACGGTTGACGCGGCCCTTGACCTGCCCGGTTGGGGGCCGCATCTTGTACCCCATTCGGGGTAGAAGTACAAGCCGTTGTATGAGGCGGGGCCGAATGGTAGAGTCAGGCACCGTAGAGGAGCCCCCACAGCGGGTCCCCGCCCATCCGTTTCCGCACCGCCCCCGCCGGGTGGTGAGGGTTTTTTGTTGCCGCCTCGCCCCAAGGAGCCGCCATGACGACCACGCCCGATCCCACCCTGCGCCACTTCGACGACAACGCCCAGCACATCGCCCGGCGGCAGTATCTCCAGCCTGGCGACGGCGATATCGCGGGGATGTTCCGCCGCATCGCGACCTGGGTGGCGGGCGCGGAGGCCGGGGAGGTGCAGGAGCACTGGGCGCAGCGGTACTACGACCTGATGGCCGAGAAGAAGTTCTGCCCCGGCGGGCGCGTGCTGGCGGGCGCGGGGACGCAGCACGGCAACGTGCTGAACTGCTTCGTGCAGGGCGCGACCGCTTCGGCCCCCGAGAGCTTCGACGGGGTGATGGAAGTCGCCCGCAAGCTCGCGCTGGTGACCAAGGTGGGCGGCGGCAACGGGGTGAACCTCGACGTGTACGCGCCGCGCTCGGCGCAGAGCCGCCCTGACGCGGGCGTGCGCGGCTGGGTGTACATGGCGGCCACGCACCCCGACGTGACCGACTTCGTGGAAGGCCTGATGCGCCCACCCACCCAGCCCGACGGCGACAAGGCCCCAGTTGCGGTGCGCAACTGGACGCGGGTGGTCTACGGTGAGGCGGTCCCGACCGACCTCGTGGCGCTGGCCCGGCAGAACGGGGTGCAGATCGTGCGAGCGCTGCCGGGGGGCGTGCAGGCCGTCGCCGACGACATGGGCGGCATCATCGACGCGGCGCGGGCGGTCGCGGAGACGGCGCGGGTGGGCGTCGAGCCGCGCATCGACCTCTCCCAGATGCGGCCCGAGGGAGCCCCGATCAAGGGCTCGGGCGGCACCAGCTCCGGCCCGGTGTCCTTCCTGATGGAGATTTTCGACAACTTCCTGGAATGGGCCAACCGGGGCGGCGAGACGAGCGGGCCGGTCAATACCCTGCGTTTCGTGTACGCGCCCGTGCTGCGCGTGGTCCGGCAGGGCGGCACCCGCCGGGGCGCGGGCATGGCGACCATCGCCATCGAGCACCCCGACGTGCTGGACTTCCTGACCGCCAAGGACCTCGACCGCGAGGCGGCGGAGGGCGACATCTCCACCTTCAACATCTCCATCCTGGTCAGCGAGAAGTTCTGGCAGGCCCTGGAGCGCGACGCCCTGTGGCACGTGGACGTGCAGGAGGTGCCCGGCAAGTACTACCTCGCCCCCCAGGACGGGCTGTACGACGGCCGCCTGCCCGCGCTGCCCGACCGCGCCGAGGACAGTGCCCGCGCGGTGCCCCTCTACCGCACCGCCCCTCAGGGCCGCTACAACCCCGCCGACAAGCGCCCCGGCGTTCCCGCGAAGTGGCTGTGGGACCAGATCGCCGAGCACGCCTGGAGCACGGGCGAACCGGGACTCATCTTCGTGGACCGGGTGAACGAGCACTCCGCGCTCAAGAACCTGGGCAAGCGGTACGAGATTCGCTCCACCAACCCCTGCGGCGAGATTCCCCTGACCGTCGGCGAGCCCTGCGACCTCGGCGCGATCAACCTCGCGGCCTACGTGAAGGGCAGTGCCTTTGATTACCCGACCTTCCGCGCCGATGTACGGACCTGCGTGCGCTTCCTCGACGACGTGCTGGACGTGAACGTCTTCGCGCTGGAGGACAACCGGGTGGCCTCGCAGGACCTGCGGCGCCTGGGCCTGGGCGTGATGGGCCTCGCGGACGCGCTGATCAAGCTGGGGCTGCGCTACGACTCGGAAGCCGGGCGGCAGGCCATCCACGACATCATGACCGCCCTACGCGAGGAGGCCGTGGCCGAGAGCGAGCGGCTGGGCAAGGAGCGCGGCCACTACCCCGTCTACACCCGCAGCCCCCGCAAGATTCCCCACGCGGCGCGGCGCAACGTGGCGGTGCTGACCGTGGCCCCCACGGGCACGACCTCCATGCTGATGGGCGTGTCCAGCGGCATCGAGCCCGTCTTCTCGCCTTTCATCTGGCGCAAGATTGGCAGCGAGTACCGGGCGCTGCTGCACCCCCTCTTCATGGAGCTGCTGAACCAGTACCCGCCCGCCGCCAACATGGACGACGGCCAGGGGGGCTGGAACTGGGACCGCGTGACCGAGGCCGTTTCCGAGAACCACGGCTCGGTGGTGGGGCTGGCCTTTATCCCGGAAGCGCTGCAACAGGTCTTCGTGTGCGCCCACGACATCAGCCCGGTGGACCACGTGCGGATGCAGGGCACCGTGCAGCGGGCCTTTGACGAGGGCGGGCAGCACGCGGCGAACAGCCTCTCCAAGACGATCAACCTGCCCAACTCGGCCACCGTCGCCGACGTGCAGACCGCCTACGCCGAGGCTTACCGGACGGGTTGCAAGGGCATCACCGTGTACCGCGACGGCTCGCGGCAGTTCCAGGTGCTGTCCACCAGCAAGAAGAAGGAGAAGAAGGTGGAGGAGACCGTAGCCGCCGAAGCCGTGGCCGAGGTGATGGGGGAGAGCCCCCAGCCCGCCCCGGTAGCCGCGCAGCCCGAAGCCGCCCCCGCGCCTGCTGCTTCCGCTCCCGCCGGCCCGACCCCCCGCCCCGCAGCCTCCGCCCCGACTCCCGTCTACGAGCGCCCCACCCGTCTGAGCGGGATCACCGACATGGTCAAACTCACCGATCCCACCAGCGGGCACCGCCGTTCCTTCCTCGTCACGGTCAACCACCTGAACGGCAAGCCCGTGGAGGTCATGGTGATCTCGGGCCGCGCCGGGGACGAGGCGAACGCCGACTCCGAGGCGCTGGGCCGCGTCGTCTCCATCGCCCTGCAACACGGCGTGCCCGCGCAGGCGATCATCAAGACGCTGCGGGGCATCAACGGCGGGCTGTACGGCTCCTACAACGGCCGCCTCGTGGGGTCGAAGGCCGACCTGATCGCCGTCGCGCTCGACACCTTCGCCAAGGACATGGACGCCGCCAGCCTGCCGCCCCTCGCCGGGGGCAGCGTGGACGCGCCCGCCGCCGCGCCTGCGGCCCCCAGTGGCGTTAGCGTGGAAGGCATGGGCCGCGAGCGCTGCCCGGTGTGCGAGGAAAAGGCCGTGATTCGGGAAGAAGGCTGCCTGAAGTGCCAGGCGTGCGGGTATAGCAAGTGCGGGTGAACTAGAGCCGAGCAACAGGAGAGGCGGGCACGCAATGGCCCGCCTCTCCTGTTGGCTTCATTACAGCCCCGGAATCGGCACCGCCACCGGACGAATCGGCTGCCCTTGGCGCTCGGCGGTGTTCAGCAAGGTGTTCACCTGACGGTTGAGCCCCTGAATACCCGCCTCGTTGAAGCGGCCGCGTTTCAGGTCGTTACCGACCGCGTTCAGCGACTTGTTAAAGCCTGGCAGCAGCGAGCCGATGCGCCGCAGGAAGGGATCGTTGGTGTTGCGGGTCATCTGGACCGCCGCGTTGACCTGATAGGCGGCGAAGGCCAGGGCCACGCCCGCCTTGACGATGTTGGCCCGCTGGCCGGGGGCACCCGTCTGGAACTTGTACTCGCGGTAGGGCCGCCAGACCCAGGTGTTGAAGGCGTAGTAGGCCGCGCCGAGGTGAAAGACGAACTTGGCCTTTTCCCAGGCGGTGGCCTCTGCCTGCTGGGCGGGACCGACCACGAGCAGGGCGCTGGCGAGGACGAGGGCAGAACGTTGTGCACGCATGGGCGCGATTCTGGCGGGGATGTGGCATGACAGGATGAAGCCGGGATTCACGCACCCTGGACCTGAGGCGAGGCACCATGCCGCCATGACCCAGCCTGCCCCCCTGACTCCCGAGGGCCTCGCCCGGTTGCGGCGGCAATTGACCCAGGAAACGGAGCGGCTGGAAGAAGCCCGCCGCGTCGTGCGCGAGCAGATGGAAGCGAACGATCAGGAGAACCAGGGGTTGCCCGAGGCTCAACAGCGGCTGCTGGCGGTACAGGCCCGCGTGGACGAGTTGGAAGACCTGATTGCGCGGGCAGTGGTCATTGAGCCGGGAGCCGGAGAGGAAGGCGCCATTCACCTTGGTTCAGTGGTCACACTGCTGGACCTCGGCGCGGATCGCCGCCTCATCCTCCAGCTCGTCAGTCCGCCCGAAGCCTCGGCGGTGCCCGGCGAGCGCCCCCGCGTCAGCAGCGAGAGTCCGGTGGGCCGTGCGCTGCTGGGGCGACAGGTGGGGGGCGAGCTCACGGTGGACCTCGGCCGCCGCACCGTGCGCTACCGGGTGGAACAGGTCGGGAGTTGACCCCGGCTCAGAACAAATGGCGATGAGGCCCAGACGAACCCGAGCGGACTGGCACAGCTCCGGAGGAGAGCGAGAGGCAAAAATACGCGGTCGCGGCGATGGACGGTCATGCGGTGCGGTCCCGCATGACCGGGGATTAGAGCAAGCTTGTCTCAGCGGCCCATCTTCAGGATGCGCCCGCTGCCGTACTCGGCCACGTACAGCTCGCCCGCCTCGTCCTCCCCAAAAGTGGAGGGGTTCTCGACGCGACCCAGCGTGGTTTTGGTCCAGCGGTTCCCCGTGGGCCGCGCCGCCCACACGGCGCCACTCCCGAAGTCCCCGAACACGTACTGGCCCTTCAGTGCGGGAATGGCGCTCCCCCGGTAGACGTAGCCGCCCGTGATGCTCTGGCCCTCATTGCGGCCATACACCAGCACGGGGTCCACCAGCCCGGAGGTGCGGCAGCCTGTAGATGGCTCGAAGCAGCGGTTGCCCTCGCGCACCTTCCAGCCGTAGTTCTCGCCGCCCTTGCTGCTGCGGGGCTGGCGGTTGAGTTCCTCCAGCGCGTTCTGGCCCACGTCCGCGATGATCAGGTCGCCGCCCTGCCGGTCGAAGGAGAAGCGCCAGGGGTTCCGCAGCCCATACGCCCAGATGTAAGGATTGGCCCCGCTGCGGTTCACGAACGGGTTTCCGGCAGCGGGCCGGGCCGCGTCGCCGCTCACGTCAAAGCGAAGGAGTTTGCCCAGCGGCGTGCTCAGCTTTTGGCCGTTGTTCTGGGGATCGCCGCCCGAGCCGCCGTCGCCCAGCCCCAGGTACAGGAAGCCGTCCGGCCCGAAGGCGAGCTGCCCGCCGTTGTGGTTGGCGTAGGGCTGCTCGGCGGTAAAGAGGGTCCGGGCACTCTGCGGGTCGCCCCGGCTGAAATCGGTGGTCGCCGTGTAGCGGGCCAGTACCGTGTCCCCATTGCGGTCGGTGTAGTGGACGTAAAAGCGGCGGTTTTGTTTGTACCGGGGGTCGAAGGCCAGCCCCAGCAGGCCGCGCTCGCCGCCCGCGCGGGTCAGCCCGCTCAGGTCGAGAAAGGGTTGCGCCTGAAGCTGCCCATTGCGGATGACCCGCACCTGCCCCCCCTGAAGGGTCACGTACAGCCGCCCCGACCCGTCCCCCGCGTGGGTGATGGTCGTGACCTGCGGGAGCCCGCTGGCGAATGGAACGAAGCGCACCTGCGGCGTTTGGGCCGTGGCGCACGAGGCGAGCAGGGCCGCGCCGAGGATCAGCGCCGCGCGAACGGTGGGTTGCGACATGGGTCAGTGTGCCGGGTCCGCTCGGCCGCCGTCTGTAACCCAGAGAAAAGAGGACGGCGCCCGCAGGCCCGTCCCCTCTTCTTGTTGCTGGCGGCGGGAAGCTGGCCGCTATCAGAACCCGCTGACGTTCAGTCGTCCGCCCGTGACGGTCTTGCCGTTCAGGCTGGGGGTGGCGATCACGCTGCCCAGGATGGCCTGACGAATCTGCGCGGCGGTCGCGCCGGGGTGGGTGCTGGCGTACAGGGCCGCGCCGCCCGTGACGTGGGGGGTCGCCATGCTCGTGCCGTTGTAGCTCGCGTAGCTGTTGTAGGGCACGCTGCTGGTGATCGCCACGCCGGGGGCACCGAGGTCCACCTGGGTGCGGCCGTACTGGCTGAAGCTGGCGAGCGCCCCCGCCTTGTCGATGGCGGCGACCGCAATCACCGCGTCGTACCCCGCGTCCTTGGTGGTGTCGTAGTTGCTGGGGTAGGAGGCGGCCGCGTCGTTGTCGGTGCCGGAGTTGCCCGCCGCCGCGATAAAGAGGATGTTCGCCTTCGCCCCGCGCACGATGGCCTCGTACAGCGCTTGGCTGTAGCCGCCGCCGCCCCAGGAGTTGTTGGTGGCGACAATGTTCAGGCCGTGCCGGGTCTTGAGGTCGGTAAAGTAGTCCACCGCCTTGATGGAGTCGGCCGTGGTGCCGCCCCGGCGGCCCAGGAACTTGCCGCTGATCAGGGTGACGTTGTGGTTCACGCCCACCACGCCGCCGTCGTTCGCGGTGCCGCCGATGGTGCCCGCGACGTGGGTGCCGTGGCTGTCGAGGCTGCCGCGCGTGCCGCCGTCATACACGCTGTTGTCGCTGTTCGCGAAGTCCCAGCCGCGCGTGTCGTCGATATAGCCGTTCCCGTCGTTGTCTCGCCCGTCCACCGGGTCGAAGGGGTTGAGCCACGCATTGCCCCGCAGGTCGGGGTGGTCGAACTGGTAGCCCTCGTCGATGATGCCCACGTACACGCTGTCGCTGCCGACGCTGCCGCGTGCCCAGGCTTCGGCGGCCTGCGACCCGTACGGGTTGGCGGGCGTGCTCGCGTCGCCGTACATACCCCAGAGGGTGCCGTTCGTGAACTGCGCGTCGGTGGCCGTTGCCTGATGCTGGTAGATCCAGTTCGGTTCCGCGAAGCGCACCGCCTCGCTTGCCTGAAGCTGCGCGATCTTGCCCTCCACGCTCTGGCCGTCGGTCACGCGGGTGCGCAGCAGCGCCGCGCCGTCCACCACCGCGAGCTGTTCGAGCGACTGCACGCCCAGCCGGGCCTCCAGTGCGGTCAGGCCTTGGGCTCCCAGCCCGCCCGCGAGCTGCACGATCACTTCGCCGGGCACGTACTCCCGCGCTGCCGTCACCGGGGCCTGGGGCGCCGAGGCTTCGGGAGTCGGTACGGTGGCGCTGGGGGTGCTCCCGCAGGAGGCGAGCAGGATGCCGAGGGTGAGCAGGCCGAACAGGGGGGTACGCGTCATGGATCCTCCGGGGGAAGGCGGGGGTGGGTCGCCAGGTTGTGGAATGCCCGGAAGTGTAGAGGCCCACCTGTGCGTGAGCCGTGATGGGTCCTGCCCCAAGCGAACACCCCCGGCGCGGGGTCCGGGGGGCTTCGGGAAGGGGCGCTCAGTCGTCGTTCTCGTCGTCGCGGTCGTCATCCTGCTGGGAGACAGTGGTGCCCGCGTCGTCCTCGTCATCGCCGCCGCCGGGCGCACACGCCGCGAGGCTGAAGACCAGCAGGCTGCCGAGCAGCAGTCGCAGGAAGAGGCTCATGCGGCAAGCGTACGCGGCCGTGCCACGCCCCACATGTGACCCCCTTGAGGCTACGCTGGGGCATGACCCCTTCCCCACCTCCCGCCCTGGAAAAGTACCGCGCCCCCGGCCCCGAGCGGCTCAAGCTCTACGCCGCCCTGTTCGTCATGCTGGTGCTGTCGGCCGTGCTGGGGCGGGGCCGTCCCGGTGACCTGGGGACCGTGGACACCCTGCGCCGCAGCCCCCTGGCCCGCGTGATGTTCATGGACATCGGCGTGCTGAGCACCCTAGGAGCGCTGCACCTCGTGCTGAACGGCAAGACGGCGGTGCGGGTGCCCGCTGCCGTCGCGTCCCTCTTTGCGGGCAGTTTCGCCCTGCTGCCTGCCCTGGCCTGGGAGGACTGGCGGGCGATGGAGGAGCAGGCCAGCGGAGCGGGGCCGACCTCAGGGGAGGCCCGTGGGCCGACGCCTTGACGGACTGCTGGCAGACCTCTGCCCCGACCCCGCTCACCCGCTGGCTCCCTCCCTGCGCCGCTGGAGCGAGGCGTCGCCTGGATTCTTGAGGTTCGCCCAGGCCCACGCGGCCAAGATTCGCAAGAAGCTGCGCCTGGCCTCCTCGGAGGGCGAGCAGCGGGACCTGCTCGCCGAACTCGCCGTCGCCGCCCTGCTGGTGGCCGATCCGCGCTGCGCCGTGGGGTACGAGCCGCCCCACCCGGCCGGGGAGCGGGGGCCGGATTTTGGGGTGACCTTCAAGGGGCACACCGCGCTGCGGGTCGAGGTGACCCGGCTGCGACTGCCCGAAGACGAGGCGGGCGACCCGGTGGGACCAGGGGCTGTTCGCCGGGTGGCGCGGGTGATCTGCGACAAGATCGGGCAGTGTGCGCCCGGTGGGGCCAACCTGCTGGTCATCGTCGTGCCGCCGGGGGCCGTCCATGAGACCCTGGTGCCCGCCGCCCTGCGCTTGCTGGACGGCCCGGTGCCTTCAGGGCTGCGGCCGGAAGGCGTTCTGGAGTTCCGGCGCCACCGCCAGCGTCTGGGCGCGGTCGCGCTGTGTGCCCTCTCCGCCGAGGGACAGGTGCGGGCGGCGCACCTGCGGACGAATCCCGCGGCAAAGCACCCCCTGCCCCCCGAGTTCGCCCGGTTGCTGCTGCGGGCGGCCGACGGGGCGGAGCGCTAGGCAAGAAAGAGGGCCGGAGGTCTTTTCCCCGGCCCCGACGCTCACGCCTCGGCTTCCTCGCCCTTCTTGCCCTTCTTGTAGGGTCCCTTCTCCTTCCACTTCAGCCGCACCGGGATTCCGGCGAGCCCCAGGTCCTCGCGGATGCGGTTGTGCAGGAAGCCCTCGTAGGCGCGGGTCACGAAGTCGGCGCGGTTGCAGAAGATGGCGAAGGTGGGGGGTGCCGTTTCCACCTGCGTCATGAAGTACATCTTCAGCTTCTTGCCGCCGAAGTTGGGCACCGCCTGGCGCATCTGCCAGACCTCCAGCCAGCGGTTGAGTTCGGCGGTCGGGATGCGGCTCTGCCACTTCTCGTGGAGCTTCATGGCCTCGGCGAGCATGTCGTGGATGCCGTAGTCGTTGATCGCGGAGGTGTACACACGCGGCGCGTAGGAGATGTGGTGGAGCTTTTGGTTCAGGTCCTTCTCGGTGCGCTTCAGCTCCTCGTCGGGCACGAGGTCCCACTTGTTCACGACCACGATCACGGGCTTGCCGCTCTCGTAGGCGAGGTTGGCGAGCTTGAGTTCGTGGTCGCCGAGGTCGGTCGCGTTCACGACCAGCCAGATCAGGTCGCTGCGCTCGATGGCGGCCTGCGAGCGCTGAATCGCGTAGTCCTCGATGGCGGTGTCGGGTTTCTTGCGAATGCCCGCCGTATCCACGAGCACGAAGCGCTGCCCGCCGTAATCCCACTCCACGTCCAGGCTGTCACGGGTGGTGCCCGGCTGGTCGGCGACGATGGCCCGGTCGGTGTGCGTGATCGCGTTCAGCAGGCTGGACTTGCCCACGTTGGGCCGCCCGATCAGCGAGATGCGGATGGGCGCGATTTCCGGCACGTCCTCGTCGTCGGCGGGGAGGTGCGTCATCACGCGGTCCATCAGGTCGTCGAGGCCACGGGCGTGCTCCGCGCTGATGGCGACCGGATCGCCGAAGCCCAGGCCCCACAGTTCGGCGAGGTAGACCTCGTGCTTGGGGCTGTCTATTTTGTTGGCGACCACGACCACGGGCTTGCCGAGCCGCCGCAGCCACTCCGCGACCTCGTAGTCGGCCGCCGAGAGGCCCTCGCGCGGGTCAAGGACAAAGATGACGGCCTGGGCGCCCTCCATCGCCCACTCCGCCTTCTCGCGGATGGCCTGTTCCCACTCGTCCCCGCTCCACAGCCCGCCCGTGTCGATCAGGGTGATGCGGTGGTTGTGGTAGAGCATCAGCCCTTCCTTGGCGTCGCGGGTCACGCCGGGAAAGTCCGCGACGACGGCTTCCCGCCGCCCGATCAGGCGGTTGAACAGGCTGGATTTGCCGACGTTGGGTCGGCCCACGATGGCGACTTTCTGCATGTGGACGCTCCTTTCGGTGTCGCTTCCTCCCAGGCGTCAGAGGGGGGATGCGCCGTGCCCGCCGCCCACGCTGGGGCTGATCGGGCCATAGGTGAAAAAGTGTAGCAGGGCGAGGTGAGCGGCGGATGGCGCGGGGAACTCCCGCCCTGAGCCTGCGCCGCCCGGTTCCCCTTGACGAATACCGCATACTGCGCTATCTTTTTCTTATCACCGCCCGAAAAGGCGGCTTTTTTATTGCCCACTCAATTCGTCCCCACCACGTCCTGCTCCCCGCGCACTGCATCTTCCCCGGTGTATTGCCCGGCCTGGAGGCGCCACAGTTCGGCGTACTCGCCGCCCCGCGCCAGCAGTTCGGCGTGGGTGCCGTCCTCGATCAAGCGGCCCGCCTTCATCACCAAGATGCGGTCGGCCATCAGCACGCTGCCGAGGCGGTGGGTGATCAGCAGGGTGGTGCGGCCCCGCGCCAGCGCCGCGAAGGCGGCAAAGACCTCGCTCTCGCTGCGGGGGTCCAGCGCGGCGGTCGGCTCGTCCAGAATCAGCACGCGGGCATCCCGGTACAGTGCCCGCGCGGTTGCCAGCTTCTGCCACTGCCCGCCCGAGAGGTCCACCCCGCCGAAGGCCTGCCCGATGCGGGTATTCAGACCGTCGGGAAGGCGGGGCAAGATGCTCTTCAACCCGCTTGCATCGGCAGTGAGAGCCAGTTTCTCCCCATCCTCAGGCCGCCCCAGCAGCACGTTGTCGCGCACGGTCCACTCAAAGCGGGCGAAGTCCTGAAAGACCGCCGCGACCTGCGAGCGCCACGCGGTGAGGTTCACGCCCCGCAGGTCCACCTCCTCGCCAGGGGCACCCAGCAGCACCCGGCCCGAGGTGGGGTCGTAGAAGCGCAGCAGCAGCTTGACCAGCGTGGTCTTGCCCGCCCCGTTCTCGCCCACGATGGCGACGACCTGCCCTTCGGGGATATGCAGGCTGACGTGCTCCAGCACGGGCGGAAGGTCGCGGTAGCCGAAGCTCACGTCGTCCAGCCGCAGGTCCAGCCGGGTGGGAAGGGGCCGGGGCTGCGCGGGCGCGGCCACGCCGGGTTTGGCGTCCAGAAAGGCGTAGTACTTCTGGAACCACCGGAGATGCTCGGTTCCCATGCCGAGGTATTCGGTCACGCTGCCCAGGCTGTCGCGCACCCCCGCGAGTGCCCCGATCACCAGCACGACCGTGCCCGCCGTGAGCTGGCCCTGACCTGCCTGCGCCACCGCGTAGGCGAAGAGGCCCGCCGTCACCGCCAGCGCGAGCACCTGCGCGGGAAGCAGGCCCAGCACCTGCCTGTTCCGCATCCCGCGCATGACCCGCTGGTAGGCCAGCGCCCCGTCCACATAGCGCCCGGTGAGGTAGGGCATCAGATCGTAGAGGCGCACCTCCTTGGCGTACTCGTGTCGCAGGGCGACGCGCTGGTCGTAGGCGAGTTCGCGGGCCTCCTGGGTGCGCTGGATGGCGAGGCTCCAGCCCATCTCGCGCAGGCGAATCTGGGTGCGGGCCAGCGGAATCATCCCGACCACGACGACGAGCGGCACCCACCACCCCACCGTGAGAAGCGCCCCGGCCACGCCGACCACGCCCACGACCGCCTGAAGCAGCCCCAGGAGCGTCGCCGTGAGGTTCAGCGGCCGGAAGCGGGCGCCCGTCTGGAGTGTCTCCACGTCGTCGTGAAAGCGGGGGTCTTCCACCACGTCCAGCCCCGGCAGCGCCTGCATTTTCCGCATGAGTTGCGTGACCGTCTGCACCGTGAAGTGGTCGGTCGCGTACCCCTGGAGCACGGCCCGCCCCACCGCCGTGAGCTGCCCGATCAGCGCCGTGCCCGCCCACGCCACGGCCAGCAGGGTGAGGTTGGCCTCACCGCCGCCCGCAACCGCCGTGATGCCGTCCACCGTCCACTTGCTCAGGAAGACGGTCGCGGCGGGCAGCAGGCCCTGGAGCACCACCATCAGCGCCATCAGCGAGACGATCAGCGGCGCACTCCGCACCAGCGAGGGCACCGCCCGGCGCAGCACGGCGAGCAGTTCGGAGGTGGGGATGGGGCCGGTCGCCGGGGGTTTTCGCACCCGCCGAGTGTAAGCAGCCCTGGCGGGGGCAACCGTGGCCGGGTGGACTCGTGTCCGGGCGTGGGCCGTGCCACACTAAGAGCACAAAGGAAAGCGCCGCCCCGTACGAGTGGGGCGGCGCTCCTGCTGTGGGGCTCAGTTCAGGGACTTGATGTAGGCGTGCAGGTCCGCGATCTGCGCGTCGCTGAGCTGCTGCTCCGAGAAGCGGGGCATGGTGGGGGCCAGTTCGCGCTCGGGCGTCTTGCCCTCGCGCAGGGTGGTCGTGAACTGGGCCAGCGTCCAGCTCTTGGGGCCGTCGGCCGTGACCAGGCTGGGGCCGAAGCCGCCCTGCCCGTTGGCACCGTGGCAGCCCGCGCAGTTGCTCGCGTAGATGGTCTGCCCCGCGCCCACGTCGCCCGCCGAGTCGGTCTGCTCGCCGGTGATGGCTTCCTCGGCGGTGTTGCCCTCGCCGGTGTTCTTGGCGGTCGAGGAGCCGATCTCGCCCGTGGCGCGGGCCTCGTCGGCCTCGGCGGTGCCCAGCGGCGCGACGGTGGCCCCGGCGCCGGTCTGGGCGCTGGTAGACACGGCGTCGGTGTTGGCCTCGTTGGTGCTGGTCTCCCCGGCAGCGGTGTCGGCCTCGGCCTGTGCCCCCTGCTCGGTGCTCGTCACGCTTTCCTCGGCCTCGTCACCGCTGTTCGTGCCCATCGCGGCGCTCTCGCCGTCCTGCCCCTCGGCGGCGGTCGCTTCTCCTTCGCCGGTGCTGCCCGCGCTGTTCGCCTGGCCCTCATTCGTGTTCTGGGACGAGGCCACGTCCTCGGACTCGGAGCCGGTCGCGTCCGCGCTCGTCTGGTTTCCCCCGTCCGCGATGATGGTGCCCTCTTCGCCCGCCTTGGCCTCGCCCTGCGCCTGCCCCAGCCGGGGCACCACGATCAGGAGCGCGATGCCCAGGATCAGGCCCAGCGTCACCCCCAGCACCCAGGACGCCACGTCCCCCGCCACCCACTTCTGCCGCCTCGTTCGCTTCATGCCCTCCAGAATACGCCGGGGCCAGCGGGACGTTGTGCTCCGGGGCTGCAATCGGTCGGGGCTACAAGAGAGGTTCGGGCGCCGCGTCCCGCGCCTCCTCCGGCGGCCACCACTGCCAGCGGGCGAGGTCGCAGCGGCCGGACGGGTCGAACGTCACGCCCTCGGCCTCCAGCAGCCGCTCCTGCACGTCCCCGAACCCCAGTTTGTGGGTGCTCACCTTGCCCTGCGCGTTGATCACCCGCTGCCAGGGGAGGTCGGTGTCGCCGCCCTGCGCCTGTCCCGCGAGGCTGCCCAGCACGAACCCCGCCAGCCGCGCACCGCCGGGGCCGGGGCGTCCGGCGAGGAGGGCGAGCTGGCCGTAGGTCATCACGCGGCCGGGGGGAATGCGGGCGACGAGGGCGAGGACCTGTTCGCGGAAGGTCGCGTCGGGGGAGGTGGGCATGGGGACAGGGTACGGCGGGGCAGAGGAGGCCGGGGTAAGGCCAAAGGCAAAGGCTAGCCCCCATCGGCCACGGGACGCGGGGGAGCTGGCGAGCAGACGAGGGGGGACGGCAGAGGTCTACCCAATCAGCATTCCCGCCAGCGTGCCGCTGAGCAGATTCGCCAGCGTGCCCGCCGCGACCGCCCGCAGGCCGAGTTGGGCGATGTCGCCGCGCCGACTCGGAGCGAGGCTGCCCAGGCCGCCCAGCAGGATGGCGAGGCTGGAGAGGTTGGCAAAGCCGCACAGGGCAAAGGTGATGATGGCTTCCACCTTGGGCGAGAAGGCACCTTCCTTCAGCGCGTCGGCGAACTCCACGAAGGCCACGAACTCGTTCGTCACGAGCTTCTGTCCGATAAAGCTGCCCGCCGTGGCCGCCTCGCCCCAGGGCACGCCGATCACGAAGGCGAGGGGCGCGAAGAGGTAGCCCAGCAGAAGCTGCACGCTGAGGTCGGGAAAGCCGAACACGCCTCCCAGAGCGCCGAGCAGGGTATTGAGCAGCGCGATCAGGCCGATAAAGGCGATCAGCATCGCGCCCACGTTCAGCGCCAGTCCCAGCCCGTCGCTCGCGCCCCGCGCTGCCGCGTCGATGGCGTTGACCGGGCCGCCCTCGGGGTCGCCGGGCACCTCGCCCTTGTAGTTCTGGGGGGTGTCCTTTTCCGGCAGCATCAGTTTCGCCATCAGCAGGCCAGCGGGGGCGGCCATGAAGGAGGCGGCGATCAGGTAGTCCAGCCGCACCCCCAGCAGCGAGTAGCCCACCAGCACGCTGCCCGCCACACTCGCCAGCCCGCCCACCATCACCGCGAACAGCTCCGAGCGGGTCATCCGCTCGATGTAGGGCCGCACCACCAGCGGCGCCTCGGTCTGCCCTACGAAGATGTTGGCGGTGGCCGACAGGCTCTCGCCCCGGCTGGTGCCCAGCAGCTTGCTGAGCCCGCCGCCCAGCACCCGCACGACCGCCTGCATCACGCCGATGTGGTAGAGCACCGCGATCAGCGCACTGAAAAACACGATCACCGGCAGCACCCCGAAGGCGAAGATGAACCCTGCCCCCTCCAGCGCCCCGTTGGTCAGGTTGCCGAAGACGAAGTTGATGCCCTCCTGCGCGTTGCCCACCACGGCCTGCACGCCCGCCGACACCGCGTCGAGCGCCCGCCGTCCCAGCGGCCAGCGCAGCACGATCAGGGCGAAGGCGACCTGAATGGCCAGCGCCCCCAGCACGGTGCGCCAGTTCACGGCGCGGCGGTCGGTGCTCAGGAGCAGCGCCAGCCCCAGCAGCACCGCCATCCCGCCCAGTCCCCAGAGAATGTCGGTCATGGGGGCAGCCTAGGCGGCGGGGGTGAGGCCATGGTCCGGTGGGGGCCGGGGCGTCCATTCATGCCCGCTTCAGGGCTGCGCGGTCAGTCCCGAGGGTTCCCCCGGCCGTGGCCCGAAGCTCAGCGGCGCGTGCCCCGGTTCGGCGAGGGCCGCGAACTCGGTGAGCCCCAGGCGGTCGGGGGCTTCAAGGTGGTAGCGGAAGTTCCACAGGTAGTGCTGCACCACCCGCTCCGGCAGCCCCAGCTTGAGGGCGTGCCGCGCCGACACGTCCGCGAGGTGCCCCAGCCCGTGCCGCCGCGCCTCCCGCATCGCCTGAAGGAGGGTGGGGGGCGGCGGATTCTCCTTGCGGTAGGCCCACACCGCGAAGACGAAGGGATGCCCGGTGAGCGCGAACCACTCCTGCGCGAGGTCGGTCACCGTGATCCCCCGCGCCGCATTCGGCAGCGCGGTCATGCTGCGCTCGGGCGTCAGCGGCCCCGCCACCCCGTACCACTCGCGCAGGGCGCTGTCCCCGATTCGCAAGACCCCGTCGTACCCGGAGGCCAGCAGCTCCTCGGCCTCGCCCTCGGCCCGTTCCAGCGTGGGGGAGAGGCCGCGTTCGCGCAGCAGCACTTCCAGCAGCGCCACGCTCATGGCCGACTGCGCGGTCAGGGCGACCCGGCGCAATTCTTCCAGCGGCCGGGTGTGAAAGAGGTTGACCGAGTACACCGCTCCCAGCACCGCCACGCTGAAATCCGGCAGGGCTTCGAGGCGGTCGGCATTCCGGATGAACTCCACCGCGCTGATGTTGGCGATATCTACCCGCCCCGAGAGGAGGGCCGCGTTCATCTCGGTGGGCACGCCCGTGATCGCCGTCACGCCCGGCGGCAGCACCAGCGGGTCGAGAATGGGGGCCACGTTGGTGTAGTGAATCCATCCGGCGCGGTAGGCGGGTATCGTGCGTTCATGTCCCGGCATGGTCATCGCCTCGGCCCACGGGGCGGACGACTGGCCCGAACATGCAGCGCCAGACCCGCCAGGAGACTGACTCCAGCCAAGGCGTAGAGCGGGAGCGACGGCTGGGTGGGGAAGGGCAGCGTTCCGGCGAAGGCGGCGTCACGCGGCAGGAGGCCCAGCGAGGAGGCCAGCTTCAGCCAGGAATATTGAAGGCTGCTGTTGCCCACGAAAGCGCCCGAGAGCGCGAACGCGGCGGAGGCTCCAACCAGGGCGGCGGCCCAGTTCACCCTCTCCTCCAACGCAGACCCAGCAGCAGCAGAACGCCGCCGAGCAGCATCCACGGGGCAGGTGACAGCAGAGAGGTCACCAGGGGAGAACCCGTGGTGACCTGAAAGTCGAACGGGATCATTCCCACCACCCATCCCGCCAGAGGCGGCAGCACCAGCAGGACTAGTCCCAGAACCGTCAATACTCGCCTCATGCCACCACCTGCACGCCCACCGCCCGCCACTCGCCCCCCCGCCGGGCGTACACCCGGAAAAAGCTCTGCACCCGCACGCCGTTCGCATAGAGGGTTCCGCGCGTGAATCCCGTGTCCCCGTGAACCCGCGCCGCGTGGCGCTCGAACATCAGGGCGGCGGGCGGGTTGTGACGCATCCCCTCCAGCAATCCGGTCTTGAAGACCGCGCGGCCGTCGGGGAAAAAGCCCACCCAGTCGTCCGCCAGTACCCCCTCCATTGCCGCCGGGTCGCGGCGGTGGTAGGCGGCGTTCCAGGCGTCGTCGAGGCTCAGCACGGCGTCGAGGTCCCCTATCTCTGGACCGCCCACTTAATCGGCGGCCTCCAGCTCGGCGCGGGGAAAGGTTTCGAGTTCGTGGTAGTAGGCGTCGCGCAGCACGGGGAGGCGGCCCGCGTCCTGAATCATCTTCACCATGCCCGCCTGCGAGAGCGCCATCGGGGAAGTCGCCCCCGCCGCGTGCGCGATGTGCTCCTCCTGAATGGTGCCGTCGATGTCACTGACGCCCCAGTCGAGGCTGACCTGCGTCAGCTCCGAGCCGATCATCACCCAGTAGCCCTTGATGTGCGGGAAGTTGTCGAGGTAGATGCGGGCCACCGCGAGGTTGCGCAGGTCGTCCAGCCCGGTCGTGAAGTCCGTCTTGCCGAGGTTCTGCGCCAGCGTGTTCCCCAGCGGCTGAAAGGCCAGCGGGATGAAAGCGTGGAAGCCGCCCGTCTCGTCCTGCAACTCCCGCAGGCGGTGCATGTGGTCCAGCCGCTCCTCCAGCGTCTCGATGTGGCCGTAGAGCATGGTCGCGTTCGTGCGCATGCCCAGCGAGTGTGCTTCCCGGTGAATCTGGAGCCACTTCTCGGCCTTCACCTTGTTCTTGGCGACCTGACGGCGCACCCGGTCCGCGAAGATCTCCGCCCCGCCCCCCGGCATCGCCGCGAGGCCCGCCGCCTGAAGCTCGCGCAGCACCTCCAGGGTAGGCATCTTGCTGATCTTGGACAGGTGCTCGATCTCGGCGGCCGTGAACGCCTTGACCTGGAGGTCGGGGAAGTTCTGCCGGAGCTGCCGCACCATCTCGGGGTAGTAGTCCCACTTGTGGTTGGGGTGGTGCCCGCTGCTCATATGCAGTTCGGTGATGCCGGGGAGGTAACGGCGGCGGACCTGCTCGGCCACTTCCTCCGGCGAGTAGTCCCAGGCCCGCTCCTCGCCCTTGCGGGCGGCGAAGGCGCAGAAGGTGCAGCCCACGTAACAGATGTTGGTGAACTCCAGCCGCATGGAATGCACGAAATAGACCTTGTCGCCGTGCAGCCGCTCCTTTTGCAGGTTCGCCAGCCGCATCAGCGCGTTGAGGTCACGGGTGTGGTAGAGCCGCAGCCCTTCCTCGAAAGAGAGCCGGGCACCTGCTTCCACCTTCTCCACGATGGGGGCGAGGCTCTGGTCGCGCAGCCACTTCATGAGGGCCATGTTACGCCCGGCAGGGGGAGGGAAGTGTCCCTGGGACGGGAATCGGGGAGGGGAGGGGCCGAGGTCACGCTCTGGCCCGACTCAGGCGGTCGCTTGCTGCGCCTCCGGCTCGCCGTGCAAGATGGCCTCGAACTCCTGCTGAAGCTTCTCGGCGCTGGTGGTCGCTCCCCCCAGGCGGCGGTACCCCTCCGGGGTCTGCATCAGCAGGGTGGGGTAGCCCTCCACCGGTAGGGTCTGGCGCCGTGCGAACCCGGCCTGGGACTGAGCCAACGTCTCCGGGCGGCGCACGTCCGAGGTGGCCCGCGCCGGGTCGAGGTTCAGGGCGCGGGCCACGTCCGCGACCACGGCCTCGTCGTGCAGGTCGCGGCCGTCCACGTACCAGGCGTGCTGGAGCGCGTGCGCGATGTCCAGCCCCCGCTGCGGCGCCTGGGCGTGCAGTGCCCAGAACGCGGCCGCCGACACGCCGGAGTCCAGCACGGTCTTGCCGCGCTCCACACTGGCGCGAAAGCCGTCCCCGAACCTGGCCCCGGTCAGCTCGGTGACGCGCCGCGCGGTTTCCAGGACGCGCGGCTTCTGGCCCACCGGCACGACCCGCTCGCCCACCAGCATCCCGGCGGGCAGGACTTCCAGCGTCAGGCGCCCGGCGTTCCGGGCCACGAACTCGCGCAGCGCCTCGCCAAAGGCCCAGCACCAGATGCAGTAGGTGTCGGTGACATAGATCAGCCGGGCGGGAGTCATGGGCGGCATTCTCTCACGCGTGCTCCAGCAGAGACGAAAAAAGGGCGGGGAGTTTGATGCACTCCCCGCCCCTCTGGTTGAGCTGATCCTCAGCCGCCGCCTACCGCCAGCCCCAAGACGCGCACGGCGGGGGCACTGACCCCATACATGGTGTCTTCCAGTTCGCTGCTGACGGCCTCAATGCCCGCGAGAAGGTCGAGGATGTTCCCGGCCACCGTGAACACCTCCAACGGGTGCGCGACCTCGCCGCCCTCCAGCCAGAAGCCCTCGGCCTGGAGGGAAAAGTCCCCGGTGATGGGGTTCGCACCCGCGTGCCCACCCGCTACGCCCGTCAGCCGCACCCCGGTCAGGCCGGAGGCGAGGGCCGCCGCGTCCGCCCCGCCGGGCGACAGGATCAGGTTGCTGGGGGCCACGCCCACGGTGCCCTGCAAGCCCTGCCGCGCCGCGTGCCCGGTGCTCTGCGTTCCCGCGCGGGCAGCGGTCTGCGCGTTGTGCAGGAAGGCGGCCAGCCGCCCCGCCTCGATCAAGGTGAGGGGTGCACTCGGGCAGCCCTCGGCGTCGAAGGCCCGCGAGTTCAGGCCGCGCGGCAGGGTGGCGTCGTCCACCAGCGTGACGAGGGGCGAGGCGACCTGTTCGCCCAGCCGTCCGGCGAGCGGGCTCTTGCCTTCCTCCACCATCTTGCCGCTGAACATGCCGGAGTACAGCATCAGCAGTTGCGCGAGGCAGTCCCCGGTGATCAGGGCCGGAAAGGTGCCGCTGGGCGCGGGCTTGGCCCCCAGCAGGGCCACCGCGTCCTCCACCGCTGAGATCGCCGTCCGGGTGGGGTCGAGTTCGGTGAATTCGCGGGTGAACTGCCAGTCGCGGCCCATCTTGTTCTGGCCGTTCTCGCTGACCAGCGGCGCGATCATGTGCATCGCGTAGAGCTGGCGGTCCTCGCGCTCCAGCCCCTCGGTGTTGGCGACGGTGCCGTACACGTCCCCGTCCTGATACCCGCCGTAGGGCACGCTGGTCACGCGGGGGTCGGCCTCCCGCGCCGCGCGCTCCAGGTCCAGGGCCACGCCCACCTTCTGCTCCACCGTGACCCCGCTGAGGCCCTCGCCGTAGAGGTCGAGCGCGGGGGGCGGCGGCCAGTTCTGGAGGCCCGCGCCCGGCTCCGGCGCGACGAGTTCGGCATTTTCAATCGCCATATCAAGCGCCCGGTCCAGCGCGGGCCGCGACAGGTTCTCGCTGAACGAGTGCCCCCACGCGCCGCGCACCACCGCCCGCAGCGCGACCCCCTGCCGCGCCGAGAGCTTGAACTCGCTCACGTCGCCGTCAAAGGCCCGGATGCTCGTGGCGTTCGTGCGCTGCCCGTAGACCTCCAGGGTCACGCCGCGCTCGCGGGCACGCTCCAGCAGGTAGGCGCGGGCGTCGGGCAGAGAGAGTTGCTGTTCGCTCGTTGCGGTCATGCGCGGCCTCCCACGGTGATTTCGGAAATCAGGATGTGCGGCTGACCCACGTCGGTGGGCAGCGAGCCGGAGATGCTGCCGCACATGCCCTGGCCCAGCGCGAGGTCGCCCGCCACGCCCACGATGTTGCGGAGGTCCTGCGCCCCATTGCCGACGAGCGAAGCGCCCTTGAGCGGCTCGGCGATTTCGCCGTCCCGGATCATGTACGCCTCGTTCACCGCGAAGTTGTAGTCCCCGGTGCCGGGGGTCACGCTGCCGCCCCCCATCCGCCGGGCGTAGATGCCGTGCGAGACCTGCCCGATCAGGCTCTCGGGCGTCTCCTGCCCCTTATCGATGAAGGTCGAGCGCATGCGGCTGGCCGGGGCGAAGGTGTAGTTCTGCCGCCGCCCGCTGCCGGTGCGAGCATGGCCCGTCTTCATGCTGCCCACCCGGTCCACCATGAAGGACTTCAGGACGCCGTTCTCGATCAGGACCGTGCGCTCGCCCTTCATTCCCTCGTCGTCCACGGTGACCATGCCCCACGAGCCGGGGATGGTGCCGTCGTCGATGGCGGACACCGACTCGTGGGCGATCTTCTCGCCCAGCTTGTCGGCAAAGACGCTGGCATTTTTCTCCACCGCCGTCGTCTCCAGGATGTGCCCGCAGGCCTCGTGGAAGATCACGCCGCCGAACTCGTTGCCGATCACCACGGGCAGCTTCCCGGCCGGGGCGTACCCGGCCCGCAGCATGGCGTTGGCGATGCGGGCGGCCTCCGCGCCGATGGATTCGGGGGCCACGTCGTCGAAGAACTCCAGGCCCTGTCCGGCGCCGGGGCCGTAGTAGCCCGTCTCTCGCAGGGCGCCGTCCTGGGCGATGGCGCTGACCATCAGGCGGGTCCAGACGCGCTCGTCTTCAGCCCACAGCCCCTCCGAATTGGCGACGAGGACGCGCTGCACCCGGTCGAGGTAGTTCACGTCCACCGTCTTCACGTCGCCCACACCCGCCGCGCCGCTGTGTGCCCGGCGCATCAGCGCGAGCTTTTCGCGGCCCGCCGCCTGGAGGGGATGCCGCCGCGCGACATACAGCGGCTGGGCGTCCACCCGCCGGAAGTCCATGCCGCCCGCGCCTGAGCGGTCCGTCTCGCCCGCCGCGCCGCGTGCCCGCGCCACCTGGTCCGCGAGGTCGCGCAGGCCCGCCGGGGTCACGTCGTTGGTGTAGGCGTACACCACCCGCGTGCCGTACAGCAGCCGCAGCCCGGCGCCAAACAGGTTGCCGCCGCCCGCGTCCTTCACCTCCCCCTGGTGCAGCCGGAGGTTGGTGTTCACGCTGTCTTCCACAAAGAGTTCCGAGAAGTCCGCCCCACCTGCGCGGGCGAGGGTCAGCACTTCGGCGACTAGGGCCTGATCGAGCATGGAGTCTCCTGGGGCCGTCCGCGGGGGAGGGCCGGAATATGGGTTGAGGTTGCGCCCCCACTATGCCGCGCCCGGCGTTGAGGAGACGGAGGGTTAGGCCATTTCTGCTAGCCGCGCCCGCACCCCCGGCCACTCCGCCCGCACCACCGAGTACATCACCGTGTCACGCATGGTCCCGTCCGGCCGCCGCAGGTGCGAGCGCAGCACCCCCTCGCGCACGGCCCCCAGCCCCTCGATGGCCCGCTGGCTCCGCACGTTCAGGATGTCGGTCTTGAGCTGCACACGCTCCATGTCCATCGGCTCAAAGGCGTGCGCGAGCAGCAGCCGTTTCATCCGGCGGTTGACGCCCGTGCCGTGCCAGCGGGGGTGCAGCCAGGTCCAGCCGATCTCCAGGCCCGCGTGGGCCGTGCGGATGTCGCCGTAGCGGGTGCTTCCGGCCAACTCCCCGCCCACCTCTACCACGAAGGGCAGGGCGTCGGGGGCCTCCAGCGCCGCCGTGTAATAGGCCGGGCTGGACGGCGGCGACCCCATCAGCCGCAGTTCCCCCGCGCAAGACTCGGCCAGGGCACACAGGCTGGGAATGTCCCCTCCCGTCAGGGGCCGCAAGGTCAGGTCGCCGTCTCGCAGCGTCACGTCGTGGTGCATGGGGGCAGTGTGACAGGGGAGAGGCCCGCCCGGACCGAGTGCGCTCTGGGCAGAAGTGGCCCGCCGCGCTACGCTGGGGGCGTGAACGACGGGCCGGAACGCTGGACGGTGGACGCCATTGAGGACAGTCCACGGGGACGCCTCGCGCGGGTGGAACGGGCGGATGGCCTGACCTTCGACGTGCCCCTGCACGCGCTGCCCGAGGGCGTGCGCGAGGGCGACCTGCTGGCGGTGGTGGAAGGGCCGGACGGCGTGACCCTGCACCTGTTGTCCGACGAGACCGCCGCCCGCCGCCGCGCCGCCCAGCGCCGTCTCGACGCCCGGAACGCCGAGGGTGGGGAAGAGGAGATCAGCCTGTGAGCGCCCGACCGACTCCGAAGGCCAAAGCGCCTGCTTCCCGCAAGCCTGCGGCCAAGGCCAAGAAAGCCCCCGCCCGCAAGTCCGCTCCAAAAGGCGCGAAAGGCAAACGCCGGGGCGGGCCGGGACCGTCCGACCTGCTGGGGCTGTTCGTGCTGCTGCTCACGGCGGGACTGGCCGCTTGCGCGGGCAAGGAAGTGCTGAGGGGCGGCAGCGGGGACCAGAAGACCGACCCCCAGGCCCCTACCGGGCAGATGGTGATTCGCTTCCTCGACGTGGGGCAGGGGGACGCGGTGCTGGTCCGCAGTCCCGAAGGCAAGACCCTGCTTTACGACGGGGGCCGCAGCGCCGAGCGGATGCGGACGCACCTGGACACCTATGGGGTGGACAAGATAGACCTGATGGTCGCCAGCCACGCCGACGCCGACCACATCGCGGGGCTGGTTCCGGCGGCGCAGCGGGCCAAGCCGACCCTCTTTATCAACAACGGATTGGCCGGAACCACCCAGACCTGGGAACGGCTGGTGAACGCACTGGAGGAGGCCGGGACCACCTTCCAGAAGGCCAACAAGCAGGTGGTCAACCTGGGCAGCGTGAAGGTCCGGGTGATCGCCCCGCCCCCCGGCATGGGTGACGACCAGAACGAGAACAGCGTGGGCGTGCGGATCGAGTTCGGGGAATTCCGCGCCCTCTTGACCGGCGACAGCGAGAAGCCCGAGACCGAGGCGTGGCTGGAACAGGACCGCCCCGAGATCAAAGGTCCCTTCCAGCTCTACAAGAGCATCCACCACGGGGCGGCCAACGGCGACCATCCCGCCTGGCTCGCCACCGTGCGGCCCGAGAACGTCGTGATCGGCGTGGGCGAGAACAACTACGGCCACCCCACACAGACGGCTCTTAACCTTTACCGCGAGACCGGTGCCCGCGTCTACCGCACCGACCGTCAGGGCACGGTGACCTTCACGGCAAACGCGGACGGCACGTACACGGCGACGACCGACCGCTGAATTATTCCGCTGCTTCCTCGTCCACCACGGTCAGCCGCACGCCCACCGACTCCCCCAGGGCGCGGCAGTAGGGGCACAGGGCCTTCGCCTCCTGCACCATCCGCTCGGCCTGCTCGCGGTCCAAACCCGGCAGCAGGACGCGCAGTTCCACGTCGAGGTGGTAGCTGGGGTCCGCCTCGTCCTCGCGGCGCAGGCCGACCACCCCGGTCACCTGCGAGGTCCCGAAGGTGATCCCGTCGCGCCGGGCGACCATGCCGATGGCGCTCTGGAAGGACGCGGCGTAGGCGGCGGCGAACAGTTGCTCGGGGTTGGTGCCCACGCCGCCGTCGCCGCCGAGTTCCTGTGGCACGCTGAACTTCACGCCGAGGTGATGGTCGGGCGTCTCGATGTACCCATTGCGCCCGCCGTGCGCGGTCGCCTCGCTGCGCGTGAGGACCCTGCCGCTCGCCTGCCCGCCTTGCTGTGTCATGCCGCCCACGCTAGGTGGCCTGCGCCCGCGCGAACGGTAGGCAGGCTGACCGTGTGAAGGGACGGTGGGGAAGGGGTGCCCCGATGCCCTACACTTCGTCCCGATGTCAGGCCCCTCCTCTCCCCGCAGCCTGCCGCAGCCGGGGCACCTCTATGACGTGGCCGTGATCGGCGCGGGCCCCGCGGGCACTGAACTCGCGTGGCGGCTCGCCCGCGCCGGGCAGGACGTGCTCCTCGTCACCCAGGCCCTCGACCATCTCGGCAACCTGTACGGGCCGACCATAGGCGGCGCGGACTTTCCGCCCGGCAGCCTGTTCGCCGAGGTCGCCGCCCGCATGGCCCCCGACACCGACGGCTGGACCTTTCACCGCCTTCTCAAGGCCGAGGTGGAGGCCACTCCCGGCATTCATCTCCTGCAAAGCACCGTCACCGGGCTGGAGGAGGAAGGCGGACGGCTCACCCTCGCTACCTGGGAAGGCCCCGCCCTGCACGCCCGCCGGGGGGTGCTCGCGGTCGGCGCCTTTTTGAAGGGCCGCCTCTTGATCGGCGACACGATGGAGGAGGCCGGGCGGCTCTCCGAAGTCGCCTATGACTTCCTGGCCGATGACCTCGCCCGCGCGGGCGTGTGGTTGATCGGCGCCGAGCAGGAGGCCGCCGGAGTGGAGGGGGCGCCGCCCTACACGGTGCGCTTCCTGACGCCCGCGCCGGGCGAGTTGGAGGAGTTTCGCGTGACCCGCTGCGACCACCTCTATGCCCTGGGCCGCTGCACGCCGGGCGAGCACACCTACCGCAGCGTGCTGGAGGACGCCGCCCGCCTCGCCGCCGAGTTGCTGGGGGAGGGGGAGGCATGATCTACCGCTTCTCCGACTTCCAGTTCCCCGACGCGCCCACCCACCTGTACCCGGACACGCCGGAGCGCCCCTGGATTCTGGAGGTGGGCTTCGGCGACGGACGCTTCTGGCCGCACTTCGCCGCGAGCTTTCCGGAGGCTCCCAATTACCTCGGCGTGGAAATCAGCGGCACGTCGCTGCTCAAGGCCGAGCGGCGGCTGCGGGCGGCGGGACTGGGGGGTGCGGTGCTGACCCGTCTGCCCGCCACGCCCCTGATCCGCGAGGTGGTGCCGCCAGAGAGCTTGGACGCCATCGTGGTGAACTTTCCTGACCCCTGGCCCAAGGCGGGCCACGAGGAGCACCGCCTGCTGCGGGCACCCTTCTTTCGGCTGGCCGCGAGCCGCCTGAAACCGGGCGGGGCCGTGCTGTTCACCACCGACCACGAGGAATATTTCGAGTTCGCTTGCCGCGAGGCCGGGGCGAGCGGCGTGATGGCCGTTCACCTCACCGAGCCCCCGCCCCCCGCCGCCCTGGAAACCAAATACGCCCGCAAGTGGCGCGACCTCGGCCTGGACCCCCGGCACGCCCGCTTCGTGCCGACGGCTCCGGCCTCCGCCCTGGCAGGCGAGTTCCCCGTCACCGCCGCCCGCTTTCCCGACTCCGAGGATGCCCCTGCCGTGCCCCACGCGATCCTGACCCTGCCCGCCGACTTCGCCCCCACCGCATTCGCCAAGCACACCGCCCGTGGCGGCGTCACCCGCAACAACCCGGACGGCTGGACCGTCGTGCTGCTCGACCTCTACGCCAGTCTCGGCAAGGACGGCTGGGTGGCCCTCGCGCACGTCGTGGAGGGCGAACTCACCCAGGAGGTGCTCGTCGGCATCACGGCGCGGGAGGACGGCTCGCACCTCATCCGGCTCTCGCGCTTCGGCGGCCCGGTGGTCACGCCCGGGGTGAAGGCAGCGGTAGGCGCGCTGACGGACTGGCTGGAAGGGCAGGGGGCACGGGTCACCCACCGGGGGTACTGACCCGACCCGCGGCCTCCTCTTCCTCCACCGCCGCCCGGTACGCCGCCTGCATCGCCCGCATGCCCGGAGCCAGCGCCAGGGCGAGGGGCAGCGGCCCGCGCATCGTCATCTGCCCGGAGAGCACGGCGGCGGCGGGATTGAGCTGTCCCAGCCACAGCGCATGAGCCACCCGCGCACTCAGGCCGAAGGTCAGGTCGCTCGTCTCCCCCCGCGCCGCCTCGCCCGTAGTCACCACGGCCCGCACCCCGTCACGGCCACTGACCCGGACCGTCACGTTGGGGTCGGTGATCTGGAAGGTGATGGCCGCTCGCCGACGCACCAGCGCATCGGCGTCAGGGTCGTGGTGGACGGCCCCCAGCACCCGCAACAGGCGGGCTTCCAGCCGGGCGGCGGGACTGTCCGGTGCCGTCATGCCTCAGCAGATGCCGCCGCGATGGGCGCAGGTGTAAGGGGTCCCACACTCATCTGAAGCGGAGCTTCACCTCTGGCCGCACCTGCATCAACGCTTACAGCTTGCCCCGCCCCGGCGGAGTGAGATGGCCGGGCACCATCACAAGGAGGTAGGGAGATGAACGAGCAGCTTCAGCAGACCCTGCAAGCCCTTCAGGGTGGCGTGACTGGCCTGGATGCCGGAAGCGCCATCCGCAACATCTCGGCCTGGGAGCAGACCCTGGGCGGCGCGGCGGGCGCCGGGGGCCTGACCAGCCAGCTCGCCAGCCTACGCTCCATGCTGGAAAGCGGCGACCTCGACGGCGCGGCGGCCCTGCTTCCCTCGCTCGCCGATGCCACCGAGCAGGCCGCGCAGATGGCCCCCGCCGCCGATCAGGACGGTCTGCGCCAGCTCGCCTCCATGCTGCGCCCCTGAGACCCCACCCCTCGCAGCGGCTCAGGCCCTTCCGGGTCTGGGCTGCGTCCTTTTGTCCCCTCCGCCGCCCCAGGGTAGGCTCGGACGCGCCGTGTCCCCGCCCCCTGACCTCGACTTCACCCACGAACCCCTCTCCGTCATCCTGCCCGCCCTCCGCACAGCTTTGGCCGACGCGGGCGAGGTCACTTTCACCGTTCCCGACCCCGACGTGGGTGTGGGCCTCTACGCGGGCGAGGCGGCCGCACACGGCCTGCACCGCCCCTGGCAAACCTGGACCGACCTCGCGGACCTGCTGGGGGCACACCTGCTCACCCCGGAACGGATGGGGGAGGGCCGGGTGCGCCTGCGGTTCCGGGCGTGGGCGGACGCCCCTGAGCCGGACGCCGGGGGCTACGGGGCAGGGGGCGACTGGGCGCGGGTGGACAAGCTGGAAGACCCGGTGTTCCTTTTCACGCTGGTGGAGGCGCTGCGCCGGGTGAATCCTCCGGAGAGTGGGCGGGTGCTCGCGCTGGGGGTGAACCGGGGCCGGGAGCTGGATGCCCTGGCTCTCGCGCTTCGGGGCCGGACCCCCGAAGTCGTCGGCGTGGACGTGGACACCTCGGCCCTCGCCGCGGCGCGGGCGCAGCATCCGAGCGGCACCTTTCTGGAACTCGACGTGACCACCCTGCCCCGGCCGGAGCTGGGCCAGTTCGACCTCGTCCTCGCGCTGAGCCTGCTCCAGAGCCCCGGCATCCGGCAGGACGTGCTGCTCGCGGCCCTGCGGCGGCACCACCTCACGCCTGCGGGGGGCTTCGTGCTGGGCTACCCCAATGCCCGCTACCGCGACGGCCTGCTGAGCTACGGCGCACGGCTCCGCAACTTCGCCCGCCCCGACCTCAGCCTGCTCGCCGCCGACGTGACCGAAGCCCGCCGGGGCTTGCAGAAGGCGGGCTTCAAGGTGTTCGTGACGGGCAAATACGAGGTGCTCGTCACGGCGATTCCGGCGGGGGCGCGGACGCCGGGCGGACTGGAGCTGTAACCAGGCTCAGCGGCGGCTGCCCACCGCCAGCAGCGCCCCGAACAGCGCCAGGTTCTTCAGGAACTGGTTCTGCTGCTGCTGACGCTCGCGGCCCTCGCGGTCCCAGAAGGGGTGGCCGATCACGGTGGTCGGCACCAGGCTGATCGCCAGCGCCGCGCTCGCCGCGCGGGGTGCAAGGCCCAGCGCGAGCAGCGTTCCGGCGCCCACCATCACGGCGCTGTTGGCCTTGACCGCGAGTTCGGGCTGCGGGATCTCCGCGCCGCGCGTGGCCCGCACGATGGGCTCGGGGTTCTGGAGGTGGTCCAGCCCGTTCTTGATGAAGATGCTGGCGAGCAGCGCCCGCCCGATGGCTCCCGTCACGCTCATGTGGCCTCCTTGGCTTGAAAGGCCAGTATAGGGGCGCGGCCCGGCGAGAGCATTGGTCAAAGAGAGAGGTTCTTTCTGACCGGGCTGGGTGGGCGACACCGGGTCCATTCGGACAACGGCTCTAGAGTTGCCGCCCCAGCTCCCGCAGCAGCCCGCCCACCGCCTCCACACCCGCCGTGAGCAGCCGCACATACTCCTCCGGCGAGATGGGGCCTTCCTCCGCCCCGCCCTGCGCCTCGATGACCAGGCCCCCGGCGGTGGCGACCACGTTGAGGTCGGCCCGCGCGACCTTGTCCTCGGCGTAGTCGAGGTCCACGCGGAGCTCGTCGCCCACCAGCCCCACGCTGGCAGCTCCGACCGTATGCACCAGCGGCCACTCGGTCAGGGTGCCGGAGTGGATCAGACGGTCGCACAGGTCGTGCAGCGCGGCGTACCCGGCCAGCACGCTGGCGACGCGGGTGCCGCCGTCGGCCACCAGCACGTCGCAGTCCACGTAGAGGGTCTGGTTGCGAAAGTGCCGCAGGTCGATGGAAGCCCGCAGCGCCCGCCCCAGCAGCCGCTGAATTTCGTGGCGGCGGCCGTTTTGCAGGTTGCGCTCGCGGGCCTGCCGGTCGGTGGTGGCGCGGGGCAGCATGGCGTACTCGGCGGTCAGCCAGCCTTCCTTCTTGCCGCGCATGTGGGGAGCGGGTTTGTCCTCGATGCTCACGGTCGCCAGGATTTCCGTACGCCCGAGTTTCAGGTGGGCGCTGCCGGGCGCGTGGGGGTTGATGCCCCGCTCCAGCGTCAGCGGCCGGGGGGTCAGGAGGTCGCGGCCCTCGCGCACGGGGAGCCGGGAGGAGGGGGAAGAGGTCAAGTCGTCACCTGCTGCACCGTGACATTGTGCCCGTCTTCGCCCGTCAGGGTGGTGATCACTGGCCGAGCCGCCGCCGGGTCCCCGGTCACGAGGTAGGTCACGTGCCCGCTCCCCGTCCCCTCCCGCAGCCTCCCCGACGCCGAGAGCACGTTGCGGGCGTGCCGCGCCACCGCCGCCCCCGAGTCCACCAGCGTGAAGGTGTTTCCGAACTCGGCCCGGATGCTCGGCGCCAGAAAGGGATAATGGGTGCACCCCAGCACCAGTTGATCGGCCCCGGCCTCGTCCAGGGGGGTCAGCACTTCACGCAGGACCGCCCGCGTCCGCTCGCCCTCGGCCTGTCCCGCCTCCACCAGCGGCACGAGTTCGGCGCTCACGGCGGTCAGGACCCGCACCCCGGCGGGGTCCGCGAAGCGTTCGATCACGTCCTTGAGGAGCGTGCCGCGCAGGGTCCCCGGCGTGGCGAGCACGCCCACCACCCCCGTGCGGGTCGCGGCCACGGCGGGCTTGACGGCGGGCACCAGGCCGATCACGGGGAAGTCCGGACCGTACCGCTCCCGCAGGTGCGTGAGGCTGAACGCCGAGGCCGTGTTGCAGGCCACGACGACTCCCCCCGCCCCCCGAGCGTGCAGCGCCGAGACTGCTCGGTCGGTGAGATCACGAATTTCCTCGTCGGGCCGCCCCCCGATAGGCACATGGGCTGTGTCCGCGAGATACAGGAAGTCCTGCCCCGGCATCACCCGGCGCAGTTCCGAGAGCACGCTCAGGCCCCCCACGCCGGAGTCGAATACGCCCAGGGGAGCTTCGGAAGGGGTCGGCGGCGGGGTCATCGGGGGGGATGATAGCGGGGGTCAGCCGGATGGATGGAAGACAACAAAAAGAGGCCCCCGCGTGGAGGCCTCCCGAATCCGGATGAGCTTCAGCCCATCGCCCCCCGGAACGTCTCGGCCAGCGCCCGGATGCCGCGCTCGATCTGCTCGGGGGTGGCCGAGGAGTAGCTCAGGCGCATGGTGTTGGCGCCGCCGCCCAGCGCGAAGAAGGGACGGCCCGGCACGTAGGCCACGCCGCGTTCCAGGGCACGCGGGAACAACTCGGTGGTGTCCAGCGTCTCCGGCAGCGTGACCCACAGGAACATGCCGCCTTCCGGCTCAGTGAACTGCACGCCCGCCGGGAAGTGCTCGCGGATGCGGCCCACCATGTCCTGCGCCCGCTCGCCGTAGGCCTGTTTCACGATCTCGATCTGGCGCGGCAGCACTTCGCCCACCAGCTCGGTGATGATCATCTGGTTGAAGATCGGCGTGTGCAGGTCGGCGCCCTGCTTGGCCTGCACCAGCTTCTCGATGATGAGGTGCGGCCCCTGCACCCAGGCGTCGCGCAGGCCCGGCACCAGCGTCTTGGAAAAGGAGCCCGAGTACAGCACGTGGTTGCGCTCAGGGTCGCCGCCCGCGTGCTCCAGCCCCAGCGTAAAGAGGTTGGGCAGCGCCTCGCCCCGGAAGCGCAGCTTGCCGTAGGGATCGTCTTCCAGCACCATCACGCCGTACTGGGCCGTTAGCTCGACCAATCGGCGGCGGCGCTCCAGGCTCAGGGTGCGCCCGGTGGGGTTCTGGAAGTTGGGAATCGCGTACAGCAGCTTGGCGGGGTGCGCCTTCAGCACGTCCTCCAGCGCGTCCACGTCGATGCCGTGCTCGTCGGTGGGCAGCTCCACGTAGCGCGGGCCGTAGGGCTGGAAGGATTGCAGGGCGCCCAGGTAGGTCGGGGCCTCCACCAGCACCACGTCGCCCTCGTCGATCAGAATCTTGCCCAGGAGGTCGAGTCCCTGCTGGCTGCCGGTCACGATCTGCACGTGTCCCGGTGTCAGGCCGGGGGTCTGCGCAGCGATCCACTCGCGCAGGGGGAGGTGGCCCTCGGTCGTGCCGTACTGCACGGCGGCGGGGCCGTAGCGGTCGAGGACCGTGTTGGCGGCCGTGCGGATCGCGTCCAGCGGGAACAGCTCGGGGGCGGGCAGGCCCCCCGCGAACGAGATGATCTCGGGGCGCTGCGTGAGCTTCAGGAGTTCGCGGATGGCGCTGACACTCATGCGCCCGGCACGGGCCGAGAGCAGGTGCGCGAAATCCACGTCGGGCCGCGTGGGGAGGGTGGGGGTCATGGGTCCATCCTACCCCTGCCCGCCCCTGTCCCGGCCGGGTGTCCGGGGACGCTGGACCCGGCCGGGTTAGGATGTTGAGGCACATTCCGGCCTACGCGGCCCACCGAAGTAGGCCCACCCAAGGAGGACTCATGCTCGTCACCGGCAGCGACATTCTGGTTCCCGCCCGCGCGGGGCGCTACGGCGTTCCCTCGTTCAACACCAACAACATGGAGATCACCCAGGCGATCATCCACACCGCCGAGCGGCTGCGGGCGCCCGTGATGGTCCAGATGTCCGAGGGCGCCATCAAGTACGGCGGCCAGGACCTCGCCAATATCGTGATCGACCTCGCCCAGCGGGCGACCGTCCCCGTCGCGCTGCACCTCGACCACGGCTCGTCCTACGAGTCGGCCCTGAAGGCGATCAAGATGGGCTTCACCTCCGTCATGATCGACGCCTCGCACCACGGGTTCGAGGAAAACGTCCGCGAGACCCGCCGCGTCGTGGAGGCCGCGCACGCGATGGGTATCAGCGTAGAGTCCGAACTCGGGCGCCTGGGCGGCATCGAGGAGCACATCGTCGTGGACGAGAAAGACGCCTTCCTGACCGACCCCGAGGAAGCCGTGCAGTTCATCGAGCAGACGGGCACCGATTACCTCGCCATCGCCATCGGCACCTCGCACGGGGCGTACAAGGGCAAGGGCCGTCCCTACATCGACCACGCCCGTATCGAGAAGATCGCGGGGCTGACGACCATCCCGCTCGTCGCGCACGGCTCCTCCGGCGTTCCGGCCGAGATCGTGGGGCGCTTCCGCGACGCGGGCGGCGAGATCGGGGACGCGGCGGGCATCGCGGACGAGGACCTTCAGCGGGCCACCCAGCACGGCATCGCCAAGGTCAACGTGGACACCGACCTGCGCCTCGCGAGCACCGTCGCCATCCGCGAGGCCCTCCAGAAAAATCCCAAGGAATTCGACCCCCGCAAGATCTTTGGCCCCGCCCGTGACCTGATGGGCCAGATCGTGGAGCACAAGCTGCGGGTGCTGGGGAGCGTGGGCAAAGCCTGATGCCTGGGCCTCGCCCGGCCAAGCTGACGTCCGTCTGACGCCCGCGTGGGGCCGGATGAGGCGCAGCCGGAGGGCAATTCTCACCCTGGGCGCGTATGCTCCGCCGTGGCATGCGCGCCTTTCGCCTTCCTCTGATGCTGCTGGTTCTGGGCAGCGTGGCCCTGGCTCCGGTGGGGGTCCACGCCGCCCCGGCGGGCACGCCGCTTCCCAGCGGTTGGCTGACGCGCCTGGTGGGCTTGCTGCCGCAGCCGGGACAGAGTGCCCAACTGATGGACTGGCAGCCCAGCCGCCTGATCGTGACGCTGACGGCCCGGGTCGCGGAGACGGGGGGCGACCGCGAGGCGCTGCGGACGATCATGAGCAAGTTCCAGCGCGGCGAGAAGCTCGCCTACGACCCCCGGCTGGGCATCAGCCGCGCCGAGTTCGACAGTTACGTGCTGTTCGAGCCTTCGCTGGTGCCGTCCAACAAGCGGGTCAAGTTGCCCGTCACCCGCGAGGGCAACCGCCTGCGCTTCGGGGACGTGGCAGGTCTGGCCGGGGTGCTGCGCGGCCTGGAGATCGACCTGCTGACGGGCGAGCTGCGGGCGCCGGAGGGCTTTTCCGGCAAGCCGCAGGCGTTCGTCGCCGACAACGGGCAGGAACGTGCCCTCGACGTGCAGAGCGGGTTCGAGTGGAACCTGCGCGGCAACAACCCCTACACCCAGAACGGCATCAACCTGATCGTGCAGCTCGTCGCGCTCAAGGGGGGGCAGATTGTCCTGAGCGTGTCGCGCTTCAGCATGATGAACGGCCGCACCAGCGACGGACGCGTGATCGTGCAGTACGTGCGCTGAGAACCTTGCCCCCGGCCCCCCGGCGACTGACCCGACCCTGACGCCGCCTCAAGGCGTCCTCACCTGAGCTTAAGGGGGCGTCACCAGGGGGCCGTTAGGCTGCCGGGTATGACCAAGACCAAGGCCACCTTGCTGCTCGGCGCCGCGCTGACGCTGGGCAGCGCCAGCCTCGCCGAGGCTGGAACCCTCTCGCCCACGCTGCTCCAGCGGGCGCAGCAGGGCGACCAGACCCCCACGGGCGTGATCGTCCGCTTCAAGTTCAGCAACACCGACCGGGGCCGGGCGCTGTTCAAGAGTTCGCGCCAGCAGCTTCAGGCGCGGCTCGCGCAGCTTGGTCCCGCCGCCGGATTCATCGGGCAGGCCGTCAACTCGGGCCGGGTCACCCAACTGTGGCTCGACCAGAGCATCTTCCTGCCGCTGACCCCGGTGCAGGCGCGGGCGCTCGCGGCGCTGCCCTTTGTCGACGCGGTGTTCGAGAACTTCCGGGTCCAGATTCCCCGCGCCGCCGCCCTCAGCGCGGCCTCGGCGCCGACCGGGACCCCGTGGCACCTCCAGAGCATCGGGGCGCCCCAGGCGTGGGCTTCGGGCTTCCGGGGCCAGAACATCCGGGTGGGGCACCTCGACAGCGGCATCGACCCCAACCACCCCGAATACGCGGGCCGGATCGCCGCCTTCGCGGAATTCAACGCCGAGGGCGACCGCATCGGCAGCACCCCGCGCGACACCACCAACCACGGCACCCACACGGCGGGGTTGATCGCGGGCAAGACGGTGGGCGTGGCACCTGAGGCCCGGCTGATCAGTGCGCTGGTGCTCCCCAACAACGAGGGCACCTTCGCGCAGGTCATCGCGGGGATGCAGTACGTCCTCGACCCCGACAACAATGCCGACACCAACGACGGCGCCCAGGTCGTGAACATGAGCTTGGGGATTCCCGGCACCTACGACGAGTTCATCGTGCCGGTGCAGAACATGCTCAAGGCAGGCGTGGCTCCGGTCTTCGCCATCGGCAACTTCGGGCCGACGGCCGCCAGCACGGGCAGTCCCGGCAACCTCCCGGACGCCATCGGGGTGGGCGCGGTGGACCAGAACGGGCAGGTGGCCTCGTTCAGCAGCCGTGGCCCGGTCGCGTGGCAGGGCCAGATCAACGGCGTTTTCGTGAAACCCGACATCGCCGCCCCTGGCGTGGCGATCACGAGTTCCTTCCCGAACGGGCAGTACGGGGCCTTGAGCGGCAGCTCCCAGGCCAGCCCCATCGCGGCGGGCGCGGTCGCCCTGATGCTCTCGGCCAAGCCGGGCACGGGTGTGGACGCGATCAAGAACGCGCTGTACACCTCTGCCAGCAACGCGGGCAGCAAGAACAACAACGTTGGCTACGGGCTGATCAGCGTGCCCGGAGCGCTGGGCAAGCTCGGTGTGACGGCGGGCACTCCGGCCCCGGCGCCGACGCCCGCGCCGACCCCCACCCCTGCGCCCACTCCGGCCCCGACCCCCACGCCGACCCCGGCGCCCACGCCCGCCCCCACGCCGACTCCGGCACCCACCCCGGCCCCGACTCCCGCTCCGGCCAACCCCACGGGTCCGGCGGGCTTCGAGCTGTGCGCGGTGGAGGGCAGCTTCTGCGACTTCAAGGGCCAGCGCGAGGCGGCCTTCGGCACCGCCGGGCGCTACCTGACAGGTATCGGCACCGACGGCTTCAACTGCACGGTGGCCGAGTGGGGCAGTGACCCCGCTCCCGGCGTGCGCAAGGGCTGCTTCATCAAGCCGGTGGCGGCCCAGCCCGCTCCTGCGCCTGCCCCCGCGCCGACTCCGGCTCCCACGCCCACGCCGCCCGCCAGTGACACCAAGCCCCGCGTGCTGCTGGTCGACGACGACATGGGCCAGGGTGCCGACGTGACGGCCGCGCTGCGCGACGCGATCCGGGCCAACGCGGCTGCGGGCGGCGCCTTTGTGTGGAACACCCAGACCCAGGGCGCGGTGCCCCTCTCCGAGATGCAGCGGGTGGACGTCGTGATCTGGGCCACGGGCGAGCAGTACCAGAACACCCTCACCGCGCAGGACCAGAACACCCTGCGCCAATACCTCGCGGGTGGGGGCCGTCTGCTCGTGACCGGGCAGGACATCGGCTATGACATCGGCGGCAGCGCCTTTTACACGGGGACCCTCAAGACCCGCTTCGTGGCGGACAGCTCGGGCACCCCGAAGCTGGTGACGCGCGGCGCGTTCGGCAACACCGCCTTTACCCTCAACGCGGCGGGCAGCGCGGGCAACCAGTACTACCCCGACGTGATCGCAGACCTCAGCGGCTCGCAGGTCGTCGCCTCCTGGGGCAGCGCGAATGCAACGGCGGGCACCATCACCGCCCAGAGCATCCGGGTGGACCCCAACACGGCCCGCGCCGGGCAGAAGGTGCAGGACCCGCGCGGCCTGGTCGAGCGCCTCGCCGCCAACCTGATCGGCGGCCTGCTGAACCAGATTTTCGGCGGCCAGACGCAGGCCCAGGCCCAGACCCCCGCGCCGCGCGTGTCGGCCCAGAACGCGGGCGAGAACGCCGGGGCCATCGTCGCCAACGACGCGGGCACCTACCGCACCGTCAACATGGGCTTCGGACTGGAGGGCCTGACCCCCCAGAGCCGCACCCTGCTGATGAAGACGAGCTTCGACTGGCTGATGCGCTGAAGCCGCAGCCATCCGGGAAAGGGGAGAGGGCCACCGGCCTTCTCCTCTTCTCTTGACCTCTTTAGCTGGCTCCCACCGGACGCCGCCCTGCGCCAGGGTAACGTCCCCCCATGCCCACCCTCCGAGAGATCATGACCCCCAACCCCGTGACCGTGGACCCCCAGGCCACCCTCAAGGAAGTCGCCACCTTGATGCTGGAACAGGACATCGGGGCCGTGCTGGTGATGGACGGGGAGCACCCCAGCGGGATCATCACCGACCGCGACATCGTGATTCGGGCGGTCGCCTACGGTCACGACTACGGCACCGCCGTGACCGACTACACCACCGGCAGCGTCTTCACGATGGAGGCCGACACCGACGTGCAGGAGGCCGCCCGCGAGATGGCCGACCGCCAGCTTCGCCGCCTGCCCGTGACCGACGGCGGCAAGGTCGTGGGCATGGTCAGCCTGGGGGACCTCGCCGTCCGCGCGGGCGGGAATGCCGACGAGACGGCCCTGCAAGGGGTCAGCCAGCCCAGCGTCGATCCCCAGTAAGCGTGACAGCGAGAAGGGCCGCCTCTTCACCGGGCGGCCCTTCTCGCTGTGGTGGTCATGGGCGCAACTCGCGCAGCTTGCGGTACAGCTCCCGCTCCTCGTCGGTGAGGTCGCGGGGCACGGTCAGGTTCAGCCGGGCGTAGAGATCGCCCCGCGTGCCGTCCCGCCTCGGCCAGCCCTGCCCGCGCAGGCGCATACGGCGGCCCCCGCTGCTGCCGGGCGGCACGGTGAGGGTCACGTTGCCCCCCAGCGTGGGCACGGTGACGGAGCCGCCCAGCGCCGCGACAGGAGCGGGCACGTCCACCGTGGTGATCAGGTCGTCGCCCTCCAGGTCGAAGCGGGCGTCTTCCAGCACCCGGATGGTGAGCAGCACGTCGCCGCCCCCCGGAGCCTGCCCCGCCAGCCGCAGCCGGGAGCCGTCACGGGTTCCGGCAGGCACGCGCAGGGCGAGGCGCTTGCCGTCCACGTTGATGACCTCGTCCGAGCCCTGGAACGCTTCCTGAAGGGTGACCTGCAACTCGCCCTCCACGTTCTGCACGAATCTCCGCCCCTGGGTGCCGCCGATGCCGCCCAGCAGGTCGTCGAGGTTGACCTGCCCGCCGCCCGGAAAGCCTCCCGTGCCCCCCTGGAAGCCGCCGCCCCGGCGCCCCCCCATGCCGAAGAGGCCCTGGAAGAAGTCGCTGAACTGCGAGGGGTCGAAGCCCGCGAAGTCGCCGCCCTGGAAGTTCCCGGCGTCGCCGTACCCCGGCGGCACCTGCCCGGTGTGGCCGAACTGGTCGTAGAGCTTGCGCTTTTCCGGGTCAGAGAGGACCGCGTAGGCTTCCCCGATCTCCTTGAAGCGGTCGGCGGCCTTTTCGTCCCCCTGGTTCTTGTCGGGGTGGTACTGCTTGGCGAGCTTGCGGTACGCGCTTTTGATGTCCGCGTCCGAGGCGCCGCGCGTGACGCCGAGGACGTTGTAGTAATCCTTGTATGCCATAGGGAGCCTCCAGCGTTCAGCGGCCAGCCGCCAGCGGGAACAGAGTTGTCACGGGCTGGCGGCTGACCACGGGGTGCTCACTGCTTCTTGCCCACCACCACCCGCGCGGGCCGCACCGAGCGGTCGCCCATGCGGAACCCGAGCTGGTAGACCTGCACGATCACGTCGTCCTCGTCGGCGGGCACGACTTGAATCGCCTCGTGCCAGCGGGGGTCGAAGACCTCGCCCTCGCGCCCGGTGGCTTCCAGGCCCAGCCCGCTGAAGACCAGCAGCACCTTGTTCTGCACGGCCTGCATGCCGGGAATCAGCTTGGCGGGGTCGCCCGTGCCCATGCTCAGCGCCCGGTCGAGGTCGTCGTAGACGGGCATCAGGGCCTCGGCGGCCTTCGCCACCCCCTGCCCCTGGGCGGCGTCCACGTCCTCCTGGGTGCGGCGGCGGTAGCTCTCGAAGTCGGCGGCGAGGCGCCCCAGCCGATTCTTCAGCTCGGCGTTTTCCTTCTCCAGCTCGTCGGCCCGTTCGAGCTTGCCCATCATCTCCTGCACCTGGGCGAACATCCCCTCGTCCATGCCGGGGAAGCCCGCCGCGTCAAGGTCCTCTTCGAGGTTGTCCGTCTCGGCGGTCGGGAGGTCCGTGTCGATTTCGGTGCCGGTGTCGGCGTCCACGGTCTTCTTCTGGTTCTCTGTGTTCTGGTCGTCCTGGGTCATGGGGGTCCCCCGTCTGCGAAACATGGTGTGAAGATAGGGGAGAGGGGCCAATCAGCCGTCCTCTCCCCTGGGTGTGTGGTCTTGCGCGGAGTGGACGCTGGGCTCAGTCGGCGGGCTTGAAGTCCGCGTCGATCACGTCGTCGTCCTGCTTCTGCGCCTGGCCCTGGGCGGCGCCGTCCTGACCCTGTCCGCCCGACTGCGCGGCGTTCATAAAGGTGCGGAGTTCATCTTCGAGCCGCTTCTGGGCGCTCTCGATGCGGCTGTCGTCGTCCGAGCGCACGGCGTCCTCGGCCTCGTCGGCGGCGGCCTTCAGGCGGTCCTTGGCATCCTGGGCGGCCCCGGCGTTCTCGTCAAGTTGCGTCAGGGCCTGCACCCGCAGCGAGTCGAGGTTGTTGCGCTTCTCGACCTTCTCGCGGCGCTGGCGGTCGGCCTCAGCGTTCTGCTCGGCCTCGCGGACCATGCGCTCCACGTCGCCCTTGTCGAGGGTGGTGGTGTTCTCGATGCGAATCGACGCTTCCTTGCCGCTGGTCTTCTCCTTGGCGGTCACGTGCAAGATGCCGTTCGCGTCGATGTCGAAGGTCACCTCGATCTGCGGGCGGCCAGCGGGCATGGGCGGAATGCCTTCGAGCTTGAAGCGGCCGAGGCTCTTGTTGTCGGCGGCCATCGGGCGCTCGCCTTGCAGCACGTTGATCTCCACGCCGGGCTGGTTGTTCTCGGCGGTGGTGTAGATCTCGGTCTTTTTGGCGGGGACCGTGGTGTTGCGGGTGATCATCGGGGCGATCATGCCGCCCTTGACCTCCACGCCCAGGGTCAGCGGGGTCACGTCCACCAGCACGATGTCACCGAGGGACGAGTCCCCCTGGATGATGCCCGCCTGCACCGCCGCGCCCAGCGCCACGGCCTCGTCGGGGTTGACCGACTCGTTGGGCGTCTTGCCGATGATGTCCTGCACGATGCGCTTGACAGCGGGGATACGCGTCGAACCACCGACCAGAATCACTTCGTCGATCTGCGAGGCGTTCAGCTTGGCGTCCGCGAGGGCCTGCTCGACCGGGTGCCGCACGCGGCGCAGCAGGTCGGCAGTCAGCTCCTCGAACTTGGCCCGCGTCAGGCTGCGCTCAAGGTGCAGCGGGGTGCGCGTCTCGGGATCGAAGGTGATGAAGGGCAGGCTGATGGTGGTCTCCGAGGCGTTGGACAGCTCAATCTTGGCCTTTTCGGCGGCCTCGATCAGGCGCTGGAGGGCCTGGGGGTCCTTGCGCAGGTCGAAGTTGTGCTCTTTCTGGAACTCGCCCGCGAGCCAGCCCACGAGGCGCTGGTCGAAGTCCGCGCCGCCAAGGTGCGTGTCGCCGGAGGTGGATTTCACCTCGAAGACGCCGTCACCGAGTTCGAGGATGGTCACGTCGAAGGTGCCGCCCCCGAGGTCGAACACGAGCACTGTCTCGTTGCCCTTGCGCTCCAGCCCGTAGGCGAGCGCGGCGGCGGTGGGCTCGTTGATCACGCGCAGCACGTTCAGGCCCGCGATCTCGCCTGCCTGCTTGGTGGCTTCACGCTGCGAGTTGTCGAAGTACGCGGGCACGGTGATCACCACGTCGCGGATCTTCTCGCCGAGCTTGGCGGAGGCGTCGTTGACGAGCTTGCGCAGCACCTCCGCGCTGACCTGCTCGGGGGCGAGGTCCTGGCCGTTCACTTCGATGCGCACCGACCCGCCCGGGCCTTCCTTCACCACGAAGGGAGCGCGGCCCGCTTCCTCGCGGATCTCGTCCCAGCGGCGGCCGATAAAGCGCTTGACCTCGAACAGGGTCGCTTTGGGGTTCAGCGCGGCCTGACGGCGGGCGATCTGCCCGACAAGACGCTCGTCGCCCTTGTAGGCCACGACCGAGGGGGTGGTGCGGGCGCCTTCGGCGTTCACGATGACTTCGGGACGCCCGCCTTCCATCACAGCGATCACAGAGTTGGTGGTACCGAGGTCGATTCCGACAGCTTTGGGCATGATGACTCCTTGAAACCGAGAAGTGAGGGGTACAGACGTAAGATTCTGCTGCCCGGTGGACAGCAGTTCTGAACTGCTCACAGCATAAGGCTACAGTTTGGAGATGTCAATAGACTTGAGTGCACTTCGCTCAACCCTGACGACTGGCCAGTCCTCCACATCGCTAGTTCTCTTCCAGAGTTTCCCGGACGCATCGGCCTACACTGGGGCATGACACAGGGGCGGGGGCGGGGGGCACGCGGGTGAAACGCGGCGCTTGGGGCTGGGGACTGGCGGCGGCGGTGGGGGCGCTGCTGCTCCTGATCATCGTGCTGAGTCCCCGCAGCCGCCCGGACGAACTCGGGTTGGACGACCTCGCGGCGTCGCTGCGGGCAGGCAAGGTCGCGACGCTGACCGTGCAGATTCAGAACAACACCGCCCTGCTGACGGGTCGGCTGGACGACGGGGAATCGTTCCAGACCCGCACCCTGGCCGCGGATCCCCTGATCGCGCTGCCCCGGCTGGAGGCGGCGGGGGTGGAGGTCACCTACGCCGCGCCTCCCCGCCTGAGCGTGATCACGCTGGTGAGCGGCCTGCTGACGGGCCTGCTGATCGTGGCCCTGCTCGTCCTGCTCTTCCGCCGCCCTGGGGGTGGGGAGGGCGCGGCGGGGAACTTCGGGAAGTCGAAGGCGGCGGTGATCAGCGAGGGCCAGATCAAACTGACCTTCGCCGATGTCGCCGGGTGCGACGAGGCCAAGCAGGACTTGCAGGAAGTCGTCGACTTCCTGCGCCACCCCGAGCGCTACCACCAGCTCGGTGCCCGCATCCCCCACGGCGTCCTCCTCGTCGGCCCCCCCGGTTCCGGCAAGACCCTCCTGGCCAAAGCGGTCGCGGGCGAAGCCCGCGTCCCCTACTTCTCCATCTCCGGCTCCGACTTCGTCGAGATGTTCGTCGGCGTCGGCGCCGCCCGCGTCCGTGACCTCTTCGAACAGGCCCGCAAGTCCGCCCCCTGCATCGTCTTTATCGACGAGATCGACGCCGTGGGCCGAAAGCGCGGCGTCAACCTCCAGGGCGGCAACGACGAACGCGAACAGACGTTGAATCAGTTGCTGGTGGAAATGGACGGCTTCGCCTCCGGGCAGGAAGTCATCATCCTGGCCGCCACCAACCGCCCCGATGTCCTGGACGCCGCGCTGCTGCGTCCAGGACGCTTCGACCGTCAGGTGGTCGTGGACGCCCCCGACGTGCGGGGGCGGGAGATGATCCTGCGCATTCATGCCCGCAAGAAGCCCCTGGATCCCAGCGTCGATCTGGGGGTGATTGCCCGCCGGACGGCGGGGATGGTGGGGGCGGATCTGGAGAACCTCTTGAACGAGGCGGCGCTGGGGGCGGCGCGGGCAGGGCGATCGAAGATCGTGATGCGGGATGTGGAAGAAGCGCGGGACCGGGTGCTGATGGGACCGGAGCGCCGCTCGCTGGTGGTGCGGGAAGCGGACCGGCGGGTGACGGCCTACCACGAGGTCGGTCACGCCCTCGCCGCTCAGCTTCTCCCCCACGCGGACAAGGCCCACAAGCTCACCATCGTGCCGCGTGGGCGGTCGCTGGGGTCGGCGCTCTACACGCCGGAAGACCGGATGCACCACACCCGCGCGGCGCTGCTTGACCGCCTGTGCGTGGCCCTCGCTGGGCACGCCGCCGAGGAGGTCGCCACCGGGGAGGTCACCACGGGCGCGGCCAAGGACTTCCAGCAGGCCACAGGTCTGGCCCGGCGCATGGTCACCGAGTGGGGCATGTCGGAAGTCGGGCAGCTCGCGCTCGCGCAGGAGAGCGGCAGCTTCCTGGGGTACGGGCCGCAGCAGGGTGTGTACAGCGACCACACCGCCGAGCGCATCGACGCGGAGGTCGCCCGCATCCTCAACGGCCAGTACGAGCGGGCCGTGGGGCTGCTGCGTGAGCACCTGCATGTGCTGCACCGCCTGACCGACGAACTCATCGTGCGCGAGTCGCTGAGCGGCGAGGAACTCGTCACCATCTTGCAGGGAGGAAGCCTCACGGTCCCCGCCTTCCCGGACGACGACGGCGAGGCACCCGCTGCGCCTCCCGGACTGACGCCCAATCCGGCCTGAAGTTCGGTCCCATCCCGCCCCGCGCTCCGTCCCCTACGCTGGGGCATGACCCGCACCCTGATCACCACTGCGCTGCTCGTGCTCGGCGTCGCCCACGCCCAGGACACGGCCGCGCCTGCGGCCCCCCCCACCTCCCAGTCGGCTCCGTCGGCCGCGCCCGGCACGCCCGTCCGCGCCCAGGTCCGCACCGGGACGCTGGTGGGCCGCGAGGCGAGTGGGGTGCGGCTCTGGCAGGGGATTCCTTACGCCGCGCCGCCCGTCGGGGACCGCCGCTGGCGGGCGCCCCAGCCCCCGGCGATCTGGGTGGGCGAGCGCGACGCCTCGCGGCCCGGCAATGTCTGCCTCCAGCGCTCGGCCCTGGGCGACGGCCCCACGCGCGGCAGCGAGGACTGCCTCTACCTGAATGTCCATGCCCCGTCGGGGGCCAGCCGCGCCCCCGTCATGGTCTGGATTCACGGCGGTTCCTTCCGCAGCGGCGCGGGCAGCGACTACGACGCGCGGGTGCTTGCCCGCGAGCAGGGCGCGGTCGTGGTGACGATCAACTACCGGCTGGGGCCGCTGGGTTTTCTGGCCGCGCCGGGGCTGGTAGACAGCCGGGGGGCCGGGAACTACGGCCTGCTCGACCAGCAGGCGGCGCTGCGCTGGGTGCGCGAGAATATCGCGGCCTTCGGGGGGGACCCTGCCAACGTGACCGTGTTCGGGGAGTCGGCGGGCGGCATGAGCATCTGTGACCAGCTCGCCTCGCCGGGAGCGGCGGGCCTCTTCGACAAGGCGATGATCCAGAGCGGTCCCTGCACGCCGGAGATCGTGCTGAGCCCGCTCGCGGACGCGCTGAAGACGGGCGCGGCGTTTGCCCGCACCGTGGGTTGCCCCGACGCGGGCGCCGCCTGCCTGCGGGCCGTACCTGCCGAGCGGTTGCTCACCGCCGAGACGCCGGGGCTGACCTTCGTGGCCTTCCCGCCGGTGTACGGGGATGGGGTGCTGCCCCGCTCGCCGCAGGAGGTCTTTGCGAGCGGTGAGTTCATCCGGGTACCCACCCTGATCGGCACCAACCTCGACGAGGGCACGCTCTTCGTCGCCCCGTTCGGGCGCGGCGGGCAGGACCTCCCGGTGTGGCAGTACTGGCTGCTGGTGGGGCAACTGGAGGGCTGGGACGCGCTACGGGTGCTGTTCAACTACCCCACCCGCGACTACCCCACGGTGGGACTGACCGCCGCCGCGCTGGTCACGGACGGGGTCTTCGCCTGCCCCAGCTCCGACATCGCCCGCGACCTCGCCCGCCTGACGCCCGTCTACGCTTACGAGTTCCGCGACCGCGACGCCCCCAGCTTCCTGAAGCCCAGCGCGGCCATTCCCGACTACGGCGCCTACCACGCGGGTGAACTCGTCAGCGTGTTCGGCACGCCGCTCACCGGCCTCGCCAGCCCCGCGCAGTTCACGCCCGCCCAGGCCGACCTCGCCCGCACCCTCCGCGCCTACTGGGGCAATTTCGCCCGCACGGGGAACCCCAATGGAACGGGCCTGCCCCTGTGGCAACCCTTCGTTTCCCCCGGCGGCACGGTCCAGACCTTCCAGCCAGGCCGCATCGCGGGCACCACCGCCTTTGAACAGGAGCACCGCTGCGACCTCTGGAGGGAGTGATGCGCGGGGCAGCGCCACTGGCCGGGGCGCTGCTGGCCGCCGCCCTCCTCGGAGCGACCTGGGTGCTGCGCCGTGACCCGCTGGACCTCGGCGTGCTGCTGGCCGGGCTGCTGGGGTTGGGGCTGCTCCTGCGCCTCACGCTGGCGGGCGACGGCCGGGGACGGCTGGCCCTGCGGGTCCTCGCCTCGCTGCTGAGCGGGGTGGCGATCTTTGGCGTGCGCGAGCCGACCGGGGCGCTGCTGTTCGCCGCCGTCTTTTTCGGCAGCCAGATGGTGATGCGCTGGCTGGTGCGCCGGATGTAAGACAAGGAAGAGGGCCGCCCTCCCCCACAGGAGAAGGCGGCCCTTTCAACTCCGTATCAGGCCCGGTTCGCCGCGCCCGGCACCGCGCAGGCATCCCCCTCGCAGCCCTCGGCGGGGGTGTCGCCGCCCAGCAGGGTCAGGGGCTCGGGGTGGCTCTCGGCCCACACCTGCGCCAGCGCCGAGCGCAGCACCTCGGGAGACTGGGCGCCGCTGACCCCGTACTTGCCCCCCAGTACGAAGAAGGGCACGCCGCCGATTCCCAGGGCGCGGGCCTGCGCCTCGTCCTGCCGCACGGCCCCCGCGTACTCGCCGGAAGCCAGGGCCGCCCGCACCTCCTCCGCGTCCAGCCCCACTTCTGCCGCCAGACGCACGAGCACCTCCGGGTCACCCAGAAACTCGCCCTCGGTGAAGTAGGCCCGCAGCAGGCGCTCCTTCATGGCGTCCTGCAAGCCCCGCTCCGCCGCCAGGTGAATCACCTGATGGGCCTGAAAGGTGTTCGTGGGCTGGAGGTCCCCGAAGTGGTAGTCCAGCCCCTCGCCTGCCGCCGTCTGGGTCATGGCATCAAGCATCTGCTGCGCCTGCGCCTCGCTGCGCCCGTACTTGCCCGCCAGAATGGCCCGCATGGACTGACCCGGCCGCGCGGCGACCCCAGGGTCGAGTTCGAAGGAGTGCCACACCACCTCGACCTGATCGCGCTGAGGAAAGGCCGCGAGGGCCGTCTCGAAGCGCCGCTTGCCGACGTAGCACCACGGGCAGGCGATGTCCGACCAGATATCCACCCGCAGCTTGTCCGGAGAGGAGGGAGTGAAAGCTGTCATGCCCCCATTCTGATCTGCTTTAAAAAACAAAGCAACGCATTGGGGCACGTTTGCGGCCGGGAGCCTGGTCGGGCAGGTGGGGGGGAACCGCCCGCCCCCGCCCCCTCGGGTCCGCAGCCGCGCAAGTCTCCCGTTCCTCTGCGGATACACCCTTGCCAGGATGAGAGCACGCGGAGCGCGGGAGGGAGGTCCTATTCCCGGCCGCCCCGGCTGCCTACACTCGGGCCATGACCACCGATCCTGCCCGGCCCCCCTTCGTCAAGCCCAGCGACGACGACTTGCGTCAGCGGCTCACGCCCATGCAGTACCGGGTGACCCAGCAGGAAGGGACCGAGCGGGCCTTTACCGGCGAGTACTGGGACCACGAGGAACCCGGCCTCTATGTGGACGTGGTGTCGGGCGAGCCGCTCTTTTCCAGCCTCGACAAGTACGACGCGGGGTGCGGCTGGCCCTCTTTCACCCGCCCGCTGCCGGGCACCTCCCTGGCAGAAAACACCGATTACAAGATCGGCTACGCCCGCACCGAAGTCCGCTCACGGGAGGCCGACTCGCACCTCGGCCACGTCTTTCCGGACGGCCCGCGGGAGGAAGGCGGCCTGCGCTACTGCATCAACTCGGCGGCGCTGCGCTTCGTGCCGGTGGCCGAGCTCGAGGCTCAGGGCTACGGCGAGTACCTGAACCTGTTCCAGAAGTAAGGCGAACAGGAGAGAGGGCCGCGTGAACGACTTGCACGCGGCCCTCTGCCGTCGTCCTGTTCAGCTCTCGGCAGCGCCCGACCGGGCTCCGCCGTCCCCGGCCTCGGTGGGGTCCGCGCCGGACTCGGCGTTGCCGGGGGTGCCCGTGCTGCCCGCGCCGCCCGCACTGGTCTTGCCCGTCTGGCGCTCGTGCTCCTGGCGCTGGGCGTAAGCCTCCTGCATCTGCTCGGCCTCGTTGCCGCTCTTCCTGTCGTCGGTCATGGCCCGAGGGTAGGCGGTGGGGCCGGAAGCCGGGTGTGGGGCCTCCCAACCGGCCTTGAGGCAGCTTGGGGCAGCCTGCGTGCCGCAAGTGTTGCGGGGGCGGGCGGCGAGATAAACGCTGCCGCAGGGTCCCGGCGGGGGAGACTTGCGCGGGTTCTCATCTGGGATGCTAGGCTACGCGGGAACCAACCGCAGAGCTGTTTTCGTTTCGGACCTTTGTCACGCCGCAGGACCGCACCATTGGGGGTATTGCTATGAAGAACATTGGACGCCTGAGCTTGCTGACCGCCGCGCTGCTGATGGGCCTGGGAACCGCCTTCGCCCAGACGCAGACCCCGCCCGCCACGCCCCCCGCCACCGAGGAGACGCCTGCCCCGGTCGTGTCGCAGGAAGCCGCCCTGACCATCGGCGAAGCCACGGTCACGATTCCCGGCCTTCAGGACGCCACGCTGGTCAAGACATTCTCCACCGTGCTGGGTGGCGGCGTGATCTACCGCGGCTCGGTGACGGGCTCCATCGACCAGATCGTGCAGGCCTTCACCACCGCCGGCTTCACGGCGGCTGACAGCACCGACGCTGGCGACACGGCCGAGGGCACTGACGCCGCGGCCGGCACCACGGGCGACGCGGCGGCTGGAACGGCCGCCACCGGCACGGCCGCGACGGGCACCGCTGCAACGGGAACGGCTGCCACCGGTACGGCGGCGACGGGAACCGCCGCGACGGGCACGGCCGCTACTGGCACGGGCACCACGGGCACCGACACCGCTGCGACCGGAACCAACGATGCCGCTACCGGCACCGACACGGCGGCCACCGACACAGCCGCCAGCGCGGGCACCGGCACCACCGCCACCGGCCTGGCCGGGCTCCCCGAGGGTGAAAGCCGAATCTTCACCCAGGGCGGCCAGACCTACGAGCTGCGCGTCTACGAGCGCGGCGGCTTCACGGTCATCGTGTGGTCGCGCATCGGCACGGCGAGCACGGCCCCCGCTGGCAGCTAAAGCCAAGGAGGGAAGAGGGGCGGACACCCAAGCGGCGTCCGCCCCTTCTCTGTGATTGTTATGGTCCTGCCCCCCCCCAGCTCAACCCCACCGTCTGTGGCTGTGGCCCGTGCTGGGGGAAGGCTAAACCCGGACCAACCGCAGTGGGATGTGCTCGGCGTACCGCTGGAAATCCTTGTCCTTCGTCAATAGGGGCATTCCCCAGGCCACGCTGCAAGCGGCAATCAGGAAATCCGTGCTGCTCCCCTGAATGCCCTTGCCCCGGCAGGTGTTGAAGAACTCTGCCGCCAACTCGTACTCCGCCGCCCTCGGTGCCCGGTCCTCGAAGGCTTGCAGGGCCGTCCGGGTACGCTCGAACTGCGCCCGGTCACGAATGCCTTGCAAGACCTCCTGACGGATGCATCCCAGCATTTGCACCCGCCCGGCCTCCACCAGTTCGGCCAGGAACAGGCGTTCGGCAGAGGGGTCGCCGACGCGCTTGCGAAACCCCTCCGACCACACGTCCGTGTCCACGATGACGAGGCCGCTCACGAGCGTTTGCGCTGTGCCCGCATCTCCTCTTCGCTGTCCATGTCGATGGTGCCGAACAGCTCAAGCACCTTGCGCTGCTCGCGGTGGCGGATGTACTCGGCCAGAGCCTCGTTCACCGTCTCCCGTTTGGTGCGGTGCCCGCCCACCTTGAGGGCACGCTCCAGCAGTTCCGGGTCGATTTGCAGGTTCGTCGCCATACCCTATGCTTACACAAGAGGTTGTGTAGAACCGTGAGGGGGAGTCGGAGGGCTGAACGGGAGATGGGCCGTTCTATCCCCTCCCCACCCCACCCCGCCCAACCCCACTGTCTGGGGCTGCGGCCTGTGCTGGGGCGAGGCAGTTCCTGGTTTTTGTCAAACAAAAGCAAGTCCTGGTATTACATTAGTAGGCTTGACTCTTTGAGACCTTGTAAGAATGATGATGGAGTTGTTAGATTTACAAAAAAGCGACCTATGAAACCGGATAATAGAAAGCTATTCACTGGTCTGCCATTAATACTTTTAAACTCAATCCCCCTATTATCCCATCGGGGTACATTGCTGGAGCCATATTGCTCTATTACTTTTGTTGTTGCGCTGCGAGAGGCAAGTGATAGCTCTATGTTCATGGATTTTGCTAAGGCAAGAAAGAGTGGCAGATCAAATGCTATGTATATAATTGCCTTGCCCTCTATTATATGTTTAAGGTTGTTTATAGATACAGGCCATGTTGTGAATGGTTCAGATGGGACGCTAATTAGATTGGTTTTGAATAGATTAGTTAGCGTAAGAGACTTCCCCTCTGCAATCTTTCTGTTAATCTCTTCAATAACTTCTCTTTCTCGTTCATCAGCGCCCGCTCGTGCAAGAGCTACTTGGGTTTGCAAGGCTAGGGCAGCGAGCTTACGTGCCTCCTCTATCGATTCACTATAGCCAACGGCGAGATGTAGGCAACGGTCTACCGTGTGAGATGATAGGGATTTTTCAACCGCTACATCAATTAATTCTTGGAGAACGCCACCAAAGTCGTCCACATTTACGTAGTCTTTCGACAATCTAATTGGTTTTCGTGTTCCTAAATCGATGCCTGAATCAGTGGAAATAACCTCTTCTACATTGGCGATCCTAATTTTTTGTCGCAGCATTCTTTTCGCTTGCTTTCTCTGCTTCACCGTAAGTGTTAGATCTTTTTCAATTATATCTATAGATTCATCCTTCAATTCTATGTTCTTGATTCTATCCATCAAAAATTCGTTTGTTTTTCCACTCTTCAATTCAATATATGAAATTTTTTTCTCCGGTTGGGTTTCAATTTTCAAAATATCGCAAACATGTATAAATGTACTTAGGTCCGCTAGAAGTGAGAAGCTTGAGCGTGACATCTCATTATGATTATTCGCTTCTTTCTGAGCTACATATACAGTAGATAAATCAATCGAGGGTATCTCGTCAAGATAACCTATTCTTCTCTGTACATGCACTTTCCCCTGTAACATTGTGAAGGCAATATGATCTATTACCTTTCTTAAAAGTATTTCTCTATAACCCTTTTCATCCTCTGGCAGCTCCTCTGTAGACGATAAATTCGTCAACTCTTTTACAACGGCATCTTGAGCTTTTTGAAAGCCTCTATGACAAGCTGCCACAAACCTCTTGACATCTGACGGCTTTGCCTTCCCTTCGTGAATCAAACGGGGTGAAAAGTTGATGCTGTTTATTCCGGCCTCTCTCGCCATGCGGAGAATGCTGAGGTAACGAACATAAAAGTCATCGTTCAAAGAAACCACCATTCAGTTAGCCACAGCTTCCAACTTCTGCCACTCCTGCAAGCTCCGCACCCCCAACTCCTTCCCCTTCACCGCTCCTATCGCCCTGGCGGTCCACTCGGCGCCTTCGCGGGTGCTGACGATGGGCTTGCCGCGTTCCAGGGCGGTGCGGAGGAGCGGCGAGGCGGTCACGTCGATGAGGAGGTCGGGCAGCGTGTCGCCTTCCTGCTCGCGGATCACCCGCAGCCCCGCGCCCTCCAGCGTGGCGGCCACCCCGTCCAGACCGTCCCCGAGGAGGAGCGCCGTGCCCGACAGCGGCAGGTTGCTCTTGGCCCCCAGCTCCGCGCGGTAGAAGGCGAGGTACGGGTCCGTGTCGATGCCCATGCTCTCACCCGTGCTCTTCATCTCCGGGCCGAGGACGGGCAGCACCCCCTTGAACTTCAGGAAGGGCAGGTGGACCTCCTTCACTGAGTACATGGGGGGCGTGGGCGTCTCGGTGAAGCCGATCTGTTCCAGCGTCTGCCCCACGGCGATCCGCGCCGCACTCTTGGCGAGCGGGTGGTTCACCGCCTTGGAGACGAAGGGCACGGTGCGGCTGGCACGCGGGTTGGCCTCCAGGATGTACGCCACGCTGTCCTTCACCGCCCACTGCACGTTCATCAGCCCCCGCACGCCCAGCTCCAGGGCGAGGCGTTCCGTGTCGGCCTTCACCCGCGCCATCAGTTCGGGGGAGAGGTTCACCGGGGGCAGCACGCACGCGGAGTCGCCCGAGTGGACCCCGGCGGCCTCGACGTGCTCCATGACCCCCGCCACGACCGCCCGCTCCCCGTCGCAGAGGGTGTCCACGTCGAGTTCCAGGGCGCCCTCCAGAAACTGGTCGAGCAGGATGGACGGCTGCCCCTCGACGGCGGCGTACACCTCGTCCAGGTAGGTCGTCAGCTCCTCCATGCTCCGCACCGTCCGCATCGCGCGGCCCCCCAGCACGTAGGAGGGCCGGGCCATGAGGGGGAAGCCGAGTTCGGCGGCGAGTTCGCGGGCCTGCGCGGGCGTCTCGGCCACCTTGCCCCTCGGCTGCGGCAGCCCCAGCCGCTCGCACAGGGCGTTGAAGCTCGCGCGGTCCTCCGCCTCGTGGATCGTCTCGGGGCTGGTGCCGATGATGGGGGCGCCCGCGTCCGCCAGCCGCCGCGCCAGCTTGAGGGGCGTCTGCCCGCCGAGCTGCACGATCACGCCGACGGGCTTCTCGTGCTCGACGATGTTCATCACGTCCTCGAAGGTCAGCGGCTCGAAGTACAGGCGGTCGGCGGTGTCGTAGTCGGTGCTGACCGTCTCCGGGTTGGAGTTGACCATGATCGTCTCGTAGCCCGCCTCCTGAAGCGCCCAGACGGCGTGGACGGTCGCGTAGTCGAACTCCACCCCCTGCCCGATGCGGTTGGGGCCGCTGCCCAGGATCACGACCTTGGGCTTGTCGGTCGGCGTCACCTCGTCCTCCCACTCGTAGGTCGAGTAGTGGTAGGGCGTGTACGCCTCGAACTCGGCGGCGCAGGTGTCCACCGTCTTGTAGACCGGGGTGGCTTTGGCGGCCTTGCGAAGCCCGCGCACCTCCAACTCGCTCAGCCCCACGAGTTCGCCCAGCCGCGCGTCGGAGAAGCCCAGCCGCTTGACCTCGCGCCAGATTTCGTACTTCCAACCCTGGATAGGGCCGAGGTCCGCGATCTCCTTCTCGGCGTCCACAATCTCCTGAAGCTGCCCCAGGAACCAGCGGTCGATCTTCGTCGCGTCGTGGAGGGCCGAGACACCCTCGCCCCGCCGCAGCAATTCCAGCACGGCTTCTAATCGGCGCGGGTTGCCGTACAGCAGGCCGCGTAAGTCGTCGTCGGACATGGCGGCGAACGCCCCGCGCACGTCCGACTCGATGCTCCGCAGCGCCTTCTGCACGCTCTCCTTGAAGGTGCGGCCAATCGCCATGACCTCGCCCACGGAGCGCATCTGGGTGCCCAGCGCGTCGGGGGTGCCGGGGAACTTCTCGAAGGCGAAGCGCGGAATCTTCGTCACCACGTAGTCGATGGTGGGCTCGAAGGCGGCGGGGGTGACGCGGGTGATGTCGTTCGGCAGCTCGTCGAGGTGGTAGCCCACCGCGAGCAGGGCGGCGATCTTGGCGATGGGGAAGCCGGTCGCCTTGCTCGCCAGCGCCGAGGAGCGGCTGACGCGCGGGTTCATCTCGATCACGATGACGCGCCCGTTGTCGGGGTTCACCGCGAACTGGATGTTGGAGCCGCCCGTGTCCACCCCGATCTCGCGGATGATGGCGAGCGACTGATCCCGCAACCGCTGGTACTCCACGTCGCTGAGGGTCTGCGCCGGGGCCACCGTGATCGAGTCGCCGGTATGCACGCCCATCGGGTCGAAGTTCTCGATGGAGGTGATGATGACCACCGTGTCGGCGTGGTCGCGCATCACCTCCAGCTCGTACTCCTTCCAGCCCAGGATAGATTCTTCCAGCAGCACCGAATGGACCGGCGAGTCGCGCAGGCCGCCCTCGGTGATCTTCAGGAAGTCCTCGTAGGTGTGCGCGATGCCGCCGCCCGTGCCGCCCAGCGTGAAGGAGGGCCGGATGACGATGGGGAGGCCGAGTTCCTTCTGGTACTCGACGGCCTCCTCCATCGAATGCACCATCTTCCCGCGTGCCGTCTCCACGCCGATCTTCTTCATCGCGGCCTGGAACGCCTCGCGGTCCTCGCCCTTGTGGATGGCCTCGGCGTTGGCGCCGATGAGTTCCACGCCGAACTCGGCGAGGGTGCCGTTGGCGTTGAGGTCCATCGCCAGGTTCAGCGCTGTCTGCCCGCCCAGGGTGGGGAGCAGGGCGTCAGGGCGCTCCTTCTCGATGACCTTGCGGACGAACTCGGGCGTCAGCGGCTCCAGGTAGGTGGCGTCGGCGAGATCGGGGTCGGTCATGATCGTCGCCGGGTTGGAGTTCACCAGCACGAGCCGGTAGCCTTCTTTTTTCAGCGCCTTGAGCGCCTGCGTGCCCGAATAGTCGAACTCGGCCGCCTGCCCGATCTGAATGGGGCCGCTGCCGAGAATCAGGATGGTCTGGAGGTCAGTGCGCTTGGGCATTCCAGAAAGGGAGTATGGCACGGATGGGAGGCGAAGGTAGCTGCAAGGTTATGCAGTTCTACCGATGAAGCAGGCTGGCGACCAATCCCCCCGCAATCGCCCACATCAGCAGCCCGATCAGCACGTCCAGCACCTGCCACGCCCGCGCCGAGCGCATCAGCCCCGCGAGGCGGCCCGCGAGCAGCGCCAACGCGAAAAACCACAGCCACGAGGCAGCGACCGCGCCCCCCAGAAAGGCCAGCCGTGCCCGGTCGCCCAATCCCGCGCTGGCCCCGCCGATGAGCACCACCGTGTCGAGAATCGCGTGCGGATTGAGGAGACTGAAGGCGGCGGCGGTAGCGATCACGGTGGCCGGGGTCGGCGCAGCCTGCCCCCCGGTATCCAGCGTTGCCGGATGCTGGGCCGAGCGGAAGGAGCGCCACCCGTACCACAGCAAAAAGGCGGCGCCCGCCAGCGTCCCCAGGGTCACCAGCGCCGGGGACCGCGCCAGCAGCGCCCCCACCCCCAGCACCCCGACCGCCGTGAGCAGGGTGTCGCACAGCGAACAGGCCAGCGCGGCCAGCAGCGCGTGCCGCCGGGTCAGCCCCTGGCGCAGCACGAAGGCGTTCTGCGGTCCAATGGCGACGATCAGGGACAGCCCCAGGCCCAGGCCGCGCAGGAAAGGAGGCACGGGCATGAGGATAGCCCCGGCACCTTCCTAAAGATTTTGCGGGGTGTGCCGGACGGGAGCCGCCGCCTAAGCTGAACCCATGAAGAAGACGATGCTTGGACTCCTGGCGCTGGGCGCCGTCTCGACGGCCGCCGCCGACTCGATTGGTGGACACATCGGCACGACCACAGGTCTGCACTACCAGACCGACCTGACCGCCAACTCGGCGGTGCGCTACGGCCTGAACCTCAGCACCACCGGGCTGTTTGCGGGGGCCTTCCGCGTGGGCGGCGAGGTGGCGTACCTCCAGAACATCAGTGGACAAAGCTTCGGCGGCCTCGAGCCTTACTACGGCTTTGGCCTGGGGGCGGGCGCGGCGGTCGGCTCGGTCGTTGGCGTCTCGGCCTACCCGCACGTGCTGGGCGGGCTGCGCTACAACGTGGCCCAACCTTTCAGCGTGTTCGTGGAAGGGAATGTCGGCCCGACCATCGGCGTGTCGACGGGGGGGTCAGGCTTCGGCTTCGGCGCGGGCGTGCGGCTGGGCCTGAACTACAACCTGCGCTGAGTCACATCTCACCCCCAGCCCCAGCCCTCGGTGGCTGGGGTTTTTCGTGGGTACCCTTGCGTTCGGCGCCCCCGGCTGCTACCCTCCTGAATAGCTATACGCTTTTTGCGTATATCCATACACCCTATGCCCATCCTGACCCCCCGACGCTGACCGCCCGGCCTTCCTTTCTGGACAGGCCGGGGGCTCACGCGCCGGGGGGTCGTGTGGCCTTGCCCCGCACAGGAGAGAATCGACCCATGACCCAAGCCGACCGACCCAAGATTGTCCTCGCCTACTCGGGCGGGCTGGATACCTCCATCATCCTGAAGTGGCTGCAAACCGAGCGCGGCTACGACGTGGTGGCCTTTACTGCCGACCTCGGGCAGGGGGACGAGGTCGAGGAAGCGCGGGTCAAGGCGCTGAACACGGGCGCCGTGGCCGCCTACGCCCTCGACCTGCGCGAGGAGTTCGTGCGCGACTACGTGTTCCCGATGTTCCGCTCCTCGGCGCTGTATGAGGGTTACTACCTGCTGGGCACCTCGATTGCCCGGCCCCTGATCGCCAAGAAGATGGTCGAGATCGCCGGGCAGGAGGGCGCGGTCGCCGTCTCGCACGGGGCGACGGGCAAGGGCAACGATCAGGTGCGCTTCGAGATGACGGCCTACGCGCTCAAGCCCGACATCGTGACGGTGGCCCCCTGGCGCGACTGGGACTTCCAGGGCCGCGCCGACCTCGAAGCCTTCGCCCGCGAGCACGGCATCCCGGTGCCCACCACCCAGAAGGACCCCTGGAGCATGGACGCCAACCTGCTGCACATCTCCTTCGAGGGCGGGATTCTAGAAGACCCCTGGAACGAGCCGCCCGCGCACATGTTCAAGCTCACCGTCAGCCCGGAAGACGCGCCTGACCAGCCCGAATACGTGGAGGTCGAGTTCGAGAATGGGGACGCGGTGGCGATTGGCGGCGAGCGCCTCAGCCCCGCCGCCCTGCTGCAGAAGGCCAACGAACTCGGTGGAAAGCATGGGGTGGGCCGCATTGACCTCGTGGAAAACCGTTTCGTGGGGATGAAGTCGCGCGGCGTGTACGAGACGCCCGGCGGCACGCTGCTCTACCACGCCCGCCGCGCGGTGGAGAGCTTGACCCTCGACCGCGAGGTGCTGCACCAGCGCGACGCCCTGGCGCCCAAGTACGCCGAACTTGTCTACAACGGCTTCTGGTTCGCTCCCGAGCGCGAGGCCCTCCAGGTCTACATCGACCACGTGGCCCGCAGCGTGACGGGCACCGCCCGCCTGAAGCTGTACAAGGGCAACTGCACCGTGGTGGGCCGCAGGGCTCCTCGGAGCCTGTACGACAAGGACCTCGTGTCCTTCGAGGCAGGCGGCGACTACAACCAGCACGACGCGGGGGCCTTTATCAAGCTGAACGCCCTGCGGATGCGGGTGCAGGCGCGGGTCGAGGCCAAGGCCGGGCAACAGGAAGTCGAGCGGGTCTGAGATGACCGCGCCCCAGGGTTCCCAGCCACCGGGCTACGCGCTGCGCCGGGCCACCCCCGCCGACGCGCCCGCCGTCGCCCGGCAGCGGGCGCAGATGTTCGTGGACATGGGCACCCTGACCCCGGAGGCCGCCGCCCCGGAAGTGCCCCTCTGGACCGACTGGCTGCGCGGGGCGCTCGCATCCGGCGAGTACGTAGGCGTGCTGGCCGAGTGGGAGGGAACGGTGGTGGGCGGCGCGGGGCTGATGGTCTTTCCCAAGATGCCCACCACCGCTGATCCCGCGACCCAGAAAGTCCACGTCCTGAACGTCTCGGTGGACCGTGTCCACCGCCGCCAGGGACTGGCTGAAGCCTTGATGGAAGCTGTGCTGGAGGAGGTCCGGGCACGGGGGCTGCGGCAGGTTACCCTCAACGCCGCGCCGATGGGCCGCCGGATCTACGAGCGGCTGGGCTTCGTGGAGTCCACCCACCCCGAGCTGCGCCTGACCCTGGAGCCGCCCGCATGATTCGCCCCGCGACCCCCGCCGACGCCGCCGCCTTCCACGCGGTCATGATGGCCGCCGGGATGGACCCACGCTCCAGTTGGAGCCGCACCCGGCCAGAGGACGTGGCCTGGAGCCTGGGCCAGGGCGGGGGCTTCCTCGCCTGGGACGGGGAGCGGGCGGTGGGCTGCGTGGGCTGGCGCCCGGATGGACCGGAGACGTTGACCCTTAACAAATTGGCGACCCTCCCCGACGTGCGTGGGCAGGGCCTCGGCCTCGCGCTGGTGCGGGCGGTGGAGGAGATCGCGGCGCAGGACGGCTACGCCCGCGTGTTGCTGGCCGTCAGCCAGTACAACCTCGAAGTCGTCCCCTTCTACGAGCGCCTGGGCTACCGGGTGGACGAGGGGGCCGCATACGCCCACGCGAATCCGGCGAGTCCACCGCCGGTGGTGCTGGTCAGGGAGGTCCGGTGATCAGTCGCACCCTGCTCCCCGTCCCTGTGGCGCGGCGTTTTTATTGTCGGAGCCGTGCTGACCGTGCTGTACCTGGCCTGGGCACTGTTGCGCGTGCTGACGCTTCCCTAACTTCTCCCGCCCGCAAGGACGATGCATGACTCAATCTCAACAAGAATCCAAACTCTGGGGCGGCCGCTTCGCCGAAGCCACTGACGGCCTCGTCGAGCTGTTCAACGCCTCCGTGCCTTTCGACCAGCGCCTCGCCGAGCAGGACATTCGCGGCTCGCTCGCCCATGTGGCGATGCTGGGGCAGGTGGGCATCCTGACGGCGGAAGACGTCGCGCAAATTCAGGAGGGCTTGCAGGGCATCCTGGCCGAGGTCCGCGCCGGGGCCTTCGAATGGCGGCTCGACCGCGAGGACGTTCATATGAACGTGGAAGCCGCCCTGCGCGACCGCATCGGCCCGGTGGCGGGGAAGCTGCACACCGCCCGCTCCCGCAACGATCAGGTGGCGGTCGATTTCCGCCTGTTCACAAAGGAAGCCGCGCTCGACCTCGCCGATAAGACGCGGGCGCTGCGGGCCGTGATGGTGGCAGAGGCTGAAAATCACCTGACCTCGGACGGGGGAGAGGCCGTCATTCTGCCCGGCTACACGCACCTTCAGGTCGCGCAGCCCATCCTTCTTTCGCACTGGTTCATGGCCTACGCCGCCATGCTGGAGCGTGACGAGGGGCGCTTCAGGGGCGCCGCCGAGCGGATGGACGAGTCGCCGCTGGGGTCTTCTGCGCTGGCCGGAACGCCCTGGCCGATCGACCGGCACGCGACGGCGGGGGCGCTGGGCTTCGCGCGGCCCACCGCCAACTCCCTCGACGGGGTGGGCAGCCGGGATTTCGCGCTGGAGTTTCTGTCGGCGGCGGCGATCTTGGGAGCGCACCTCTCGCGCCTCAGCGAAGAGTTGATCCTCTATTCCACCTTCGAGTTCGGCTTCCTGACGCTGCCGGACTCGCACACGACGGGCAGCTCCATCATGCCCCAGAAGAAAAACCCCGACGTGGCCGAACTCGCGCGGGGCAAGGCGGGGCGGCTGTTCGGCAACCTGATGGGCCTGCTGACGGTCGTGAAGGGCACGCCGCTGGCCTACAACAAGGACCTTCAGGAGGACAAGGAGGGTGTGTTCGACTCCTACGACACCCTCTCCATCGTGCTGCGGCTCTACGCCGACATGCTGCCCAAATCCGTCTGGCACGCGGACGTGACGAAGGCGGCGGCGGGTCGGGGCTTTTCCACCGCGACCGATCTCGCAGATTTCCTGGCCCGTGAGGGGGTGCCTTTCCGCGAGGCGCATGAGGTCGTCGGCGGTCTCGTTGGGCTGGCCTCGCGCTCGGGTCGCCAACTGTGGGAACTGGAGGACGGGGAGCTGCGGGCGGCCCATCCCCTCCTGAGTGCGGACGTGGCCCGCTCGCTCACCGTCGAGGAGAGTGTGAAATCCCGCCGGAGCTTCGGCGGCACCGCGCCGGACCGGGTGCGCGAGGCGGTCGCGGCGGCGAAGGCGGCCCTCTCGTGAAAGTCACGGTGACTCTGGACGGCACCCTGCTGAAGAAGCGGGAGGCGGAGTGGCAGCAGCACCTCGCCCAGCCGGAGGACAACCCCCTCGTCCCCAACGCCGCAGGTCGCCTGACCGGGGAGGGCTGGACGATTCAGAACGACCTGTGTGTCTACAGCCAGCTTCAGCCCCAGTACGCCGAGGGATTGCCCTATTCAGGCATCATCGTCACCAAGCGCCCCTGCGAGACAGTCTTCGACCTCACGCCCGAGGAGACCGCCGCCACCCATGCCCTGCTCGCCGAGGTGAGGGCGCACCTCGACACCACCATCCGGCCGGACGGCTATACGGTGGGCTGGAACGTCCTCCCCGCCGGGGGGCAGCACATCCCGCACGTTCACCTGCACGTCATTCCCCGCTGGAGTACGGACGCCAGCGCGGGGGCGGGCCTCCGGTACTTCCTCAAGGAAGCGGCCCGCGCTGCACAAGCCGCCGAATCCGTCTGATCTCCCTTTCCTGCCCCCAGAGGAGGCCTTCCCCATGACCTACATCCCCGCGCCCCTCGACACGGTGCACGTCAAGCTGCGGCAGGCCGCGCCCGCCGACTTTCCCACCATCGTGGACCTGCTGACCCGCTGTGACCTGCACACCTCCAGCGTGACGCCGGAGGGCAGCACCTACTGGATCGCCGACCTCAACGGGGTGCCGGGCGGCTGCATCGGCCTGGAACACGGCGAAGGCGCGTCCCTGATCCGGTCCACCGCCGTCCTCCCGGAAGCCCGCTCGCAGGGGCTGGGGCGGGCGCTCGTGGCGTCGGCGCTGACCTATGCCAGCCTGCGCGGGGACCGGACGGTGTACCTCTTCTCGCAGGAGGCGGGGGACTACTGGCGGCGCTTCGGCTTCGTTCCCGTGGGCGCGGACGAGATCGCCGCCGCGCTGCCGGACACACCGCAGGTGCAGAGCGGGCTGCTGAAAGGCTGGATCGAGCGCGAGCAGGCCTGGAAGCGCGTGCTGGGCGGGGGAGGGGGGGCGTGAGGGTCCTGGGCTCGCGCGGCGCGGGCGTGCGCTATGCTGCCCCCACGCACAATCCAGCCGCGCCGGACGCCCGCTGGGTCGTCCGGTCGGACATCCCCTCCGGAGGACCCACCCATGACCGAGCAGAGCGTTCAGATTCGTCTCGCGCAGCCCCAGGACAAGGACACCGTCTGCCGCATCTTTCAGGAAGCCGGTTTGGAAACCGAGGCCGCGCTGGAAGCGGGCACCACCTACTGGGTGATGGAACGCGGCGGAAAGCCCGTCGGGGCCATCGGCCTGGAGCATGGCGAGGGAGCCTCCCTGCTGCGCGGCGCGGCGGTGCTCCCCTCGGCGCAGGGGCAGGGGCTGGGGCGGCGGCTGGTGATGAGCGCCGTGGAGTATGCCAGGGCGCGGGGCGACCGGGCCATCTACCTGTTCAGCAAGGGCGGCGACTGGCACAGCTTCGGCTTCACGCAGGTGCCCCTCGCGGTCGTGCTGGGCGACGTGCCCGACACCCCGCAGGTCCGCGCTTACCGCGCCCGCAGCGAGCGCCCCGGCGGCTTTACGTGGATGCGGGCGCTGGACGTGGGGGTCGGGCAGGCCTAACGCCCGCCGCGCCGTCGTCCGCGTGGGTCGTGGGAGGGGCACGCCTCTTCACGGTCCACGCTCTTCGTGGCTGGCCGGGGGAGGTTCAGCCATGACCTTTCTCAGCCTCGATTCCATCGCCGTTCCCGACATTCACCCGCAGGCACCGCTCGTCACCCGCAAGGCGCGGCTGGGCGACATCGAAGCGATTCACGAACTGATTGGCTACTGGGCCGCGCGGGGGCAGATGCTCGTGCGGTCCCGGTCGCTGCTCGCCGAGACCATCCGGGACTTTCACCTCGTGCTGGCCGAGCCGTACGGGGACAAGCCGGGTGGCCTGGCGGGCGTGTGCGGCTTGCACCTCCTCGCGCCGGACCTCGCGGAGGTGCGCGGCCTCGCCATCCATCCCCACATGCAGGGGCGGGGGCTGGGCAAGCAGCTCGTCGAAGCCTGCGAGCGCGAGGCCCGCGACATTGACCTCCCCGCCCTCTTCGCGTGGACCTACCAGCAGGCCTTTTTCGAGAAGTGCGGCTTCGTGCGGATCGACAAGACCCACCTGCATCCCAAGGTGTGGTCGGAGTGCCAGCGCTGCGCCTTTTTCGAGAATTGCAACGAGATCGCGATGCTCAGGGAATTGGCGTGACGTGGCCCGGTCCGGTCGGCACGATTGGCTGCTGGCACGCCTGATAAGCTCTGTGGCTGAAAGCGGGCGGCGTCCGACCTCCTGCTTCCGCCATAAAACGCGTCCCGTGAGGCGCGAATGGAGGTCCCTATGATTCGCAAGGAACGCGCCATCCTGGCGCTGGAAGACGGCACCGTGTACCGAGGCTACGCCTTCGGGCACCGGGGCGAGACGGTGGGAGAGGTCGTGTTCAACACCTCCATGACCGGATACCAGGAGATCATGACCGATCCCTCGTACAACGGGCAGATCGTGACCATCACCTATCCCCACGTCGGGAACTACGGCGTGGCCATCTACGACATGGAGAGCAACAAGCCCTACGTGCGGGGCTTCATCTCCCGCGAGTTCTCCGGCGAGTACTCCAACCACCGGGCGCAGCAGTCGCTGGAAGCCTTTATGCAGCAGTACGGCGTCGTGTCCATCCAGGGCATCGACACGCGGGCGCTCGTGCGGCGGCTGCGGTCGGGCGGCGTGGTCAAGGGCGTGATCGCCCACCGCTCCTACACCCACCCCGAAGACCCCTACGGCGAGTTCACTCCCGCCGAGGAACAGGTGTATGTCCAGCGTGCCCGCGACCATCAGGACATTGACGGGCACGACATGACCAAGGAAGTCACGACCGCCCTGCCCTACGCCTTTCCCACCCTGCGCCACGGCAAGCGCGTTGTGCTGATGGATTTCGGGATCAAACACACCATCATTGAGCGGCTGGCCGAGGTGGGCATCGAGCCCATCGTGGTGCCCGCGCACACCACCCCCGCGCAGATCATGGCGCTGCAACCGCACGGCCTGTTCCTCTCCAACGGCCCCGGCGACCCCGCGCCGCTGGAGTACGCGCACAAGACCGCCTGGGAGCTGATGGGCCTGCTGCCCACCTTCGGCATCTGCCTGGGGCACCAGATTCTGGGCCTCGCGGCGGGTGGCCGGACCTTCAAGATGAAGTTCGGGCACCGGGGCGGCAACCAGCCCGTCAAGAACCTGCTCACCGGGAACGTAGAGATCACCTCCCAGAACCACGGCTACGCGGTGGATATCGAGTCCATTCCCGACGGGGCTTTCGTCGCCACGCACGTCAACCTCAACGATCAGACGCTGGAGGGCATGGCGCACAGCCGCTACCCCGTCTTCTCGGTGCAGTACCACCCGGAAGCCTCGCCGGGGCCGCACGACAGCCGCTACCTGTTCGACCGCTTTATCGAGGAGATCGACGCCTTCGACGGGGCGGACGGCTCGCCCGTGGTAAAGGCCGTGGCGGGGCGACTGGGGGTGTAGGAGCGGCCAACAGCCAGCAGGGGACGGGTTGAGCGCCCGTCCCTTTCTGTTTGCGGGGGCGCGTACCGACGGCGTGGGCGGGGTGGGGGAAACTGGGAAAGATGCTCCGTCCGCCCACTGGCCCGCCCGTTCAAGTCGTGTGGTTCAAAAAGGACCTGAGGGTGCACGACCACGCGCCGCTCGCGGAGGCGGCCGCGCGGGGGCCGGTGCTGCCGCTCTACCTCTACGAGCCGGAACAACTGCACCACGAGGAGTTCGCCGGGCACCACCTGACCTACCTGAATGAGTGCCTCGCCGAGCTGGATGGGCGGCTGCGGGCGCTGGGCACGGGGCTGGTGGTGCGGCGCGGCGAGGCGGTGGCCGTGCTGGAGGAACTGGCCGAACTCGTGCCCATCGGCGGCCTGTGGGCGCACGAGGAGACGGGCAATATGGTCAGCTTCCAGCGCGACCGACGGGTGCGGGCCTGGGCGCGGGAGCGGGGGGTGCCGTTCGTGGAGCTGCCGCAGACGGGCGTGGTGCGGAGGCTGCGTGACCGCGACGGTTGGGCCGACATCTGGGAGGAACGGATGTCGGCCCTGGTCGTGCCCGTGCCCGCCGCGCTGAGGGGCACCGGCCTCCCGCCCGGCGGCCTCTGCACCCACGCGGAGCTGGGCGTTCCCGCGGAGGGCAAGGTCATTCCGCCTGGCGGCGAGAGCGTCGCCCGCGCCACGCTGGAGAGCTTCCTGGCCGTGCGCGGCGTGAACTACATGCGCGAGATGAGCAGCCCGCTGACCGCCGAGGAGAGTTGCTCTCGGCTCTCGGCTCCCCTCGCTTTCGGCACCGTGTCGCTGCGGGAGGTGGTGCAGGCGACCCGGCAGCGGCTGGCGGCGGTCAAGGGGGACCCCGACGCCGACGAGCGCTGGGTGCGGTCTCTGCGTTCCTTCGAGAGCCGCCTGCACTGGCACTGTCACTTTATCCAGCGGCTGGAATCCGAGCCGGAGATGGAGTTCCGCAACCTCAACCGCGCCTTCGACGGCCTGCGCCCGGACGTGGGCGACCCCGGCTGGAACGCGGAGTTCTTCGACCGCTGGGCGCACGGGCAGACGGGTTATCCCCTCGTGGACGCCTGCGTGCGGATGTTGCACGAGATGGGCTGGCTGAACTTTCGGATGCGAGCGATGCTCGTCTCCTTCGCCTCGCAGCACCTGTGGCTGCACTGGCGGCCGACGGGCCTCTTCCTGGCGCGGCAGTGGCTGGACAACGAACCTGGCATCCACTGGTCGCAGATGCAGATGCAGAGTTCGACGGTGGGGATCAACCGCGTCCGCATCTATTCCCCGACCCGGCAGGCCCGCGAACAGGACCCGGACGGCACGTTCATCCGCCGCTGGGTGCCCGAACTGGGGGACGTGCCCGGCGACTTCCTGCACGCGCCCTGGGAGTGGAGCGGGGCGACCCGGCTGGGCTACCCGCCGCCGATCGTGGATGAAGGAAAGGCGGGGGCCGCCGCGCGGGCCAGAATCTATGCTGCGCGGGAGAGTGCGACCTTTGAGGCCGAGGCCCGGCGCGTCTATCACAGGCATGGCAGCCGCAAGAAGGCGGTGCTGCGGGCCGAGCGGGTGGCGCGGGGTCTGCCTGCCAAACCTGTTCGGCCGCCCAAGTCCACCCCCCGGAGGAAGCCCCCCATGACCGACCAGCCCGACCTCTTCGGCACCACTCCCGAAGCTCCCAAGCCCCTCGTTCCGGCGGGTCTGCCCGACTCGTGGCGTGAGGCCCTCCATGACGAGTTCGCCGCGCCGTACTTCCACGCGCTCAAGGACTTTCTGGTGGAGGAGCGCCGCACCCACAACGTCTTCCCACCCGCGCCCGACGTGTTCAATGCGCTGCGGTACACGCCGCTGGAGGACGTGAAGGTCTTCATCCTGGGGCAGGACCCCTACCACGGCCCCGGTCAGGCGCACGGGCTGGCCTTCTCCGTGCGGCCCGGCGTGCGCCCGCCGCCCAGCCTGGCGAACATCTACAAGGAGTTGCAGGCCGACGTGGGCTTCCAGCCGCCTCGCCACGGCTACCTCCGCCACTGGGCCGAGCAGGGCGTGCTGATGCTGAACGCCGTGCTCACCGTGCGCCAGGGCGAGCCCAACAGCCACGCGGGGAAGGGCTGGGAAAGTTTCACCGACGCCGTGATTCGCCACGTCAACGCGAAGGAGTCGCGGGTGGTCTTCGTGCTGTGGGGCGCCTACGCCCGCAAGAAGGCGAAGCTGGTCACCAATCCCCAGCACGTCATCATCGAGTCGGCCCACCCCAGCCCCCTCAGCGTGGCGAAGTTCATGGGGACGCGGCCCTTCTCGCGGGTCAACGCGGCGCTGGAGGAGTCGGGACAGACGCCAATCGACTGGCAACTGCCCATGCAGGCCGAGGAGAGATAAAAATTCCGATTGAAGGGTGCCCCCAGCACCCGGAAATCCGACGGAAGGGAGCAGGAAAGGTGACAGATTTCGGGAGATGGATGAACAGGCGGCGCCGTCCCGCCTGTTCATCCATCGGACGGAATCCGTTTGAGCCTCCCCCGCCACCTTCAGCTCGGCTCAAGCCGGATTGCAGCCTGCCGGACAGCCACGCCCGCCCTCGCCTGCCCATCCTGACGCCCATGACGAGCCGCACCACCATCCTGCAAGACGAGTACCTCCGCCGGGAGGGGGAGAAGCCCACCGAGTTCCGCTACTTCTGGCCGGACGGGGAGGAGTACCGCGACGCTGAAGGCCTGGCCCGCATCGCGTCCCTCGCCGTGCCGCCCGCCTACACGGACGTGTACGTCTCGCCCGACCCGGACGCCGAGTTGCAGGCCTTCGGGCGCGACGCGGCGGGGCGGCTGCAGTACCGCTACCACCCCGACTTCATGCAGGCGGGGGCGCTGAAGAAGTGGCAACGGCTGGCGCGGTTTGCCGAGGCGCTGCCCACCCTCCGCACCGTCACGGCCGCCGACCTGCGCCTCTCCGGGCTGCCCCGGCGCAAGGTGCTCGCCGTGATGACGCGGGTGCTGCACGTCGCGCATTTTCGGGTGGGCAGCGACACCTACGCCCGCGCCCACAAGACGCACGGCCTCTCCACCCTGCGCCAGCGGCACGTGAAGGTGGAGGGCAGCGCCGTGCAGTTCAGGTTCAAGGGCAAGCATTCCATCCTGCAGGAGAAGACGGTGCGCGACCGCACCCTGGCGACGAACATGGAGCGCCTGCTCGCACTGCCCGGCCCCTGGCTGTTCCAGAGCGTGGAGGAGGACGTGCGCTCGCGTGTCCGCGCCCACGACCTCAACGCCTACCTGCGAGACGTGATCGGCCCCTTCACCGCCAAGGACTTCCGCACCTGGGGCGGAACGCTGGTGGCCGCCGAGTTTCTGGCCGAAGCCGGAGCGCCCCAGTCCGAGCGGCAGGCCCGCAAGACGCTGGTGGAGTGCGTCAAATACGTGGCCGCTGACCTGGGCAACACGCCCGCCGTCACGCGCGGCAGCTACATCTGCCCGGTGATCTTTGACCGCTACCAGGAAGGCAAGGTGCTCGACGACTACGAACCCCGCGCGGGCCGCACCGAGGCCGATCTGGAAGGCCTGACCCGCTCGGAAGCCGCGCTCAAGCGGATGCTGGAAAGCGAGAAGACGCTGCGGACCCGCCGCCCCCGCCGCAAGGTGGACGTGGCCGCGTGACCCGTCTGTCCTGGCCGCGCCACGTCGCCCGCTGGCTGTTGGGGCTGGCGCTGATCGGAGCCGGGACCGGGCACCTGACCACCCTGCGCGGGGAATTTCAGGCCCAAGTACCGAACTGGGTGCCGCTCGACAAGGACTTCGTGGTGCTGGCCTCCGGCGTGGTCGAGATCGGGCTGGGGGCCGCGCTGCTTGCCCTGCCACGCCAGCGGAGGACGGTGGGGTGGATTACGGCTGCCTTCTTCGTCGCCATCTTTCCCGGCAACGTGTCGCAGTACCTCACCCGCACGGACGCCTTCGGGCTGGAGACGGACCAGGCACGGCTGACCCGGCTGTTCTTCCAGCCGCTGCTGGTGCTGTGGGCGCTGTGGTCGACCGGGGCGTGGCCGGGGCCGCGTGGGGAGCGGGGTTAACGCTTAGACGTTCTCCGCACCTTCCGGCGGCGTAACCCACTGCACCAGTTGCACCACGACGCCGTTGGGGTCCGAAACCTGAAAGTACCGCTCGCCCCACGGCTCAGTCTCGATGGGGGTGACCACAGGCACACCTTCGGCCTGTAGTCGGGCGTACTCGGCGTCAATGTCGTCCACCACGAATACCACCAGCAGCCCCTGCCCAGCACTTCCGGCGATCTGTGGCGGCTTGAAGGTGGACAGCCCTGTCTGGAGGAAGATCAGGTTGAAGCCCGTGTCCTCGCGCGTCAGGGATGCGACGCCCTCGTACTCCATCTCGGGCACGAAACCGAAGTGCCGTTTCAGGAACTCGGCGGAGGCGCGAACGTCCGGCACGTTGAGGGAGATGGCCGACTGGGTGATGTGCATGTGGACCTCGTGCGGGGGTTGGGTCTGGGCGCTTCATTCACGTCGGCAGCGGAAGGTTGGGCCTCGGCTGGAGTGGGGCTGGCCGCAGGCTGCCCCCGTTCGCCGGTGGCCACCCATCTGCTCCTATGCGTCAGCCCTCCTGAAAATCGAAGATGACTTGCCGCGTTCCCAGTTCCGCGAAAGCCCGCCGGACTTTCCGCAACTGGGCTTCGCGCTCCTCAGGCGTTTGCCGGACGGGCGCAAAGCTCACCACTGGAGCCAGCACCGTATAGCCCACGAAGTAAAACATGCCGTGCTGGATGTGGAAGAGGAGCGTGTCCATCTCCCCATCCCGTCGTCCGGGGCCGAAATACTCCTCCAGGCTGCCGGTCGTGAACAGCAGGAGCGCCCGCCGTCCCCGGAACGCCCCCTGCGCGAAGGTGCCGACGCCGCCGCCATAGGCCGCGCCCATAGCGAAGACCCGGTCCACCCAGCCTTTCAGCAGCGCCGGAAGCGAGAACCACCACATCGGGAACGAGAACACCAGGAGGTCGGCCCGGCGGAGCTTCTCCAGTTCTGCGGCGACTTCGGGCGCGAAGGTGCCTTCCTGGACCGCTCTGACTTGTTCCGCCTGGGGCTTGAAAAAGTCGGCAAGTGGGTGGGTGAAATCGCCCCGTCCCAGTTCGGCATTCCAGCCCATGCCGTAAAGGTCGCTGATCTCCACGGTATAGCCCTGCTCGGTGAGGGTCCGGGCCGCTTCCCGCATCTGCGCGGAGCAAAACGAGTTCGGCTCGGGATGGGCGTGGACGATCAGGGCGTGGGGCATGGGCTGACTCTACAAGGCTCCCCTTCACAGCCGCACCAACCCCCGCCCCACCTGCCCGACGTTCTGCTTGCCGCACAGCGCGAGCGCCAGCCGTACCTCGTCGTGCAGCAGGTCCAGCGTTCGGCGCACGCCCGCCTCCCCTCCCGCCGCGAGGCCCCACAGGATGGGACGACCCAGGAAAACCGCCCTGGCTCCCAGTGCCAGCGCCTTGACCACATCCGTGCCGCGCGTCACGCCGCCGTCGAGGTAGACCTCCACCTCACCGCCCACCTCGTCCGCGATCTCGGGCAGCGCCTCAATGGAGGAAACGGCGGTGTCGAGCTGGCGTCCGCCGTGGTTGCTCACCCAGACGTGGCATCCATGCTCGGCGGCGAGGCGGGCGTCTTCGGCGGTCAGGATGCCTTTCAGGACAATGGGGAGGGAAGTCTGCCCGCGCAGCCACGCGAGGTCCGCCCAGGTGAAGGTCTTGTCGATCAGGCCCTGAAAGTAGTTCACGAGCTGCGAGCCGCTCGCTGACTCCATCTGCGCCAGCCGCTCCCGGCTCCCCGCGTTGGGCACCCGCAGGTGGGGCGGCAGGGCGAAGCGGTGACGCTCGTTCGCCTCCCGGCGGCCCAGGAAAGGCGCGTCCACGGTCAGCACGAGCGCCCGCGCCCCCGCCGCCTCCGCCCGCTGCACGATCTCGGCGCTCAGGGCGCGGTCGGTGTAGAGGTAGAGCTGGAACCAGAACCGGCCGCCCGCCGCCGCCGCGACCTCCTCAATCGGGGTGTTGCTGAGCGTCGAGAGCGTCATCACGCTGCCTGCCGAGGCCGCTGCCCGCGCGGTGGCGACCTCCGCGTCCGGGTGCGCGAGGCCGTGAAAGGCGCTGGGCGCGATGCCGACCGGGCTGCTCAACGGCAGGCCCAGCACCTCGGTCCGGGTATCCACGTTCGACACGTCCACCAGCACGCGGGGCCTGAGCTTCAGCCGGGCGAAGGCGGCGCGGTTTTCCCGCAGGGTCAGCTCGTCATTCGCCCCGCTCGCGTAGTACTCCAGCGCATTGCGGTCGAGGCGTGATCGGCCTAGCGCTTCCAGGTCCGCGAGGTTGACGGTGCCGCCGAGTTCGGGCGTTTCCGCGTCCGGCAGGTTGGGGGTGGTCATGGGTCAGGGTAACGGAAGGGCAAGGAAGCCGACAGCCTGCGGCCGCACGGGGCGTCACACTGCCCCCATGCCGCGCCCACAGCCCATTCCCCCCGGTCCCGGCCAGGAAAGCGTCTGGGACTACCCGCGCCCGCCTCGGCTGGAGCGCACCGCCCGGACAGTGGAACTCTGGTTGGGCGGCGTCAAGATTGCCGAGACGACCGGCGCCTTCCGCGTCCTCGAAACCAGCCACCCACCCACCTACTACCTGCCCCGCGAAGCCTTCCGGCCCGGCGTGCTGACCCCCGCCCCCGGCGGCAGCGTCTGCGAGTGGAAGGGTGAGGCGTCGTACTGGACGCTCTCAGCCGGTGGCAAGGTGGCCGAGGGCGCGGGCTGGAGCTATGAGCGGCCCACCCCTGCTTTCCGGGAGATCGCCGGATACGTCGCCGTCTACGCGGGCCGCATGGACGAGTGCCGGGTGGACGGAGTGCGCGTGACCCCGCAACCGGGCGGCTTCTACGGCGGCTGGATCACGCCCGACGTGGTGGGACCGTTCAAGGGCGAGCCGGGGACGTGGGGCTGGTAGGGGAAGGGGAGTGCTAGAGTCCGGCCCGTGCTGCACCCCGACACCCTCCCCCTCGTCCGGGCGTTCGCGCAGGCGGACGTCACCTGCTGGCTGATCGGCGGTCAGGCGGTGGAAGTGCTGTGCGGCGGGAATGTCCGCACCCACGACGACATTGACTTCCTGGTGCGGGAGGCCGACGGGGCGCGGGCCGTCGCCGTGCTGGAGGGCCTCGGCTTCACCCACGCGCACGGCTCGCTCGCCGCCGGGGACGTGTTCTACCGCCGGGGGGAGGTGCTGGTGGACCTCGTGCCTGTCCGGGATGACGTGGAGCCGCCGCGCACCGTGGGCGAACTCGCCTCCATCGTGTGGCCCGCCGGAATCTTCACGACCCACGTGGTGGAGTGGGAGGGGGTCCGCGTGCCCACGCTCACCCCCGCCGGGCACCGCGCGATGAAAGGCGTCGTGGCGGCTTTCTACGGGGTGGAATTAAGAGAGAAGGACCGGGCCGACCTCGCCGCGCTTGCTACCCTCGGCGCATGACGGCTTCCGACGCGGCGGTTCGCACCCGGCTCACGGCGCTGGCAACAGCCCTGCGGCACTTCCATTCGGCCCTGCTCGACTTCGCCAAGGGCGAGTACGAGTTCCTGCACGGCCCGGTGAAGGGACCCTTCGAGCTGTACTCGCTGGTCATCAACCACCCCTCCTTTCAGTGGCTGCGGCCCCTCTCCGGCCTGATGGCGACGCTGGACGAGGTGCTGGACGCCAAAGACACCACCCTCACCCCCCAGAACGTGGCCGACGTGCGGCAGGCGCTGGGCCTGCTCTTCGCGGAGACGGACACCCGCTTCGCCGACTTCCGCGCCGGGTACGCCCGCGCCCGTGGCGAGGCCCGCGTGCGCGAGACCGAAGCCCGCTGGCGCGAGACGCTGAACAGTCTGGAGGCCTGACCCTTGAAGCTCGTCGTGGGGCTGGGCAATCCGGGGAATCAGTACGAGCGGACCCGCCACAACGTCGGCTGGCTCGTCGTGGACGAGGTGGGGCGGCGTTGGGGAGCCGTGTGGCGCAAGGAGAAGGACGCGCACGTCGCAGAGGTCCGGGTGGGTCCGGCCCCCGGCACGAAGGTCCTGCTGGTCAAGCCACAGACCTTCATGAACGCGTCGGGCAAGGCGGTGGCCCCCCTCGTCGGCTTCTACAAGCTGGAGCCGACGGCGGTGCTGGCCGTGCAGGATGACCTCGACAGCCCTTTCGGTCTGCTGAAACTGCGCCCCGGCGGGCGGCACGGCGGCCAGAACGGGGTGCGCGACCTGATCCGGGTGCTGGGGACCGAGACGTTCCCGCGCCTCAAGATCGGCATTTCCCGCCCCCCGGCGGGCTGGGACCCGGCGGACTGGGTGCTGAGCAAGTGGCGGGAGGAGGAGGCCGCAACGCTGGCCGAACTCGTCCGGCTGGGGGCCGACGCGGTGGAGGTCTGGGCGGGGTCCGGGCTGGCCGAGGCGCAGGGCCGCTTCAACAGCACCGATCTGCGGCCCAAGCCGGAACCCACGCCCGTGCCCGAGCGTCCCGCCGAGCCGAGCACCTCCGGCGCGGCCTCCGACCCCGGCGTATCCTGACCCGCGTGACCACAACCGAATTGCGGCTGGATGTCCTGCGCCACCTCTCCGACCTGAACGGCGTCCCCGGTCAGGAAGACGCCGTGCGCGACTTCGTGCTCTCCGACCTCGACGGGCTGGTGGACGAGGTGCGGGTGGACGCGCTGGGCAACGTGATTGCCCTCAAGCGCGGGCGCGAGGACGCCGAGGGGAAGCGCGAGCGCGTGATGCTCAGCGCCCACATGGACGAGATCGGCTTTCTGGTGCGGTACATCGACGAGAAGGGCTTCTTGCGGGTGCAGGCGCTCGGCGGCTTCGACACCCGCAACCTGTTCGCCCGCAACGTCACGGTGCACACGCGCGGCGGGGCGCTTCCCGGCCTGCTGACCCCCGGCGGTCGCCCCGTCCACATTGCCACCCCGGAAGACCGCAAGAAGGTGCCCGAGGTCAAGGAGTTCTTCGTGGACCTGGGCCTGGGTGCGGACGACGTGAAGGGCCGGGTGCGGATCGGGGACATGGTGACCCTCAACCAGACCGCCCGGCAGATCGGGGCCATGACGGTCGGCAAGGCGATGGACGACCGCGCCAGCGTCTTCCTGCAACTCGAGGTGCTGCGGGCCTTCCGGGAGGAGCGCCCCCGGCACGACGTGGTGGCCGTCTTCAGCGTGCAGGAGGAGGTCGGCCTGCGCGGGGCCATCGTCGCGGCGTATGGGGTCGAGCCGACCCTGGGCATCGGCCTCGACGTGACCCTCGCGGTGGACACCCCCGGCGTCGGCCCCGACGAGGCGGTCACCCGGCTGGGCGAGGGCATCGGGATCAAGGTCTTCGACTCCACCATGATCTCGACCCGCTGGCTGGTGGACGAGTTCGTGGACCTCGCGGAGAAAGAAGGCATTCCCTACCAGATGGAAGTGCTGGCCCTGGGCGGCACCGACGGCGCGGCCATCCAGCGCACGCGGGCGGGGGTGCCCGCCCTGACCCTCAGCCTACCCACCCGCTACATCCACACGGTCGTCGAGGCGGTCCACGAAACGGACCTGCGGGCCGGGGTGGACCTCCTCGTCGCGTACCTGCGCTGAGCGGCCGGGAAGCGTAGGGGCTATGGAACTCCTCTCCGGTCTGCTGTCCTCGCTGGGCCTGTCGGGGGCGGCGGGGCTGAACGCCTCCATCCCGCTGCTGCTCGTGGGCCTGCTCGCGCGGTTTGGGGTCCTCGACCTCGCCGCGCCCTTCGACCTGCTGGCAAATCCCTGGGTCCTGCTGGGAATCGGGGTGCTGGGCGTGCTGGACTTCGTCGGGGACAAGATTCCCGGCGTAGACCACGCGCTGCACCTCGTCGGCGGGGTGGTGAACGCGGCGGCGGGCGCGATTCTCTTCGCCGCGCAGACGGGCGTGGCGGAGGTGCCCCCGGCGCTGAGTCTCGCCCTGGGATTCGTCGTGGCGGGCGGCGTCCATGCCACTCGCGCCGCCGTGCGTCCGGTCGCCACCGCCACGACGGGTGGGATCGCCAACCCGGTGCTGAGCGCCGCCGAGGACGGGGCCAGCCTGTGCCTGAGCGTGCTGGCGATTTTCGCGCCGGTGCTCGCGGTGCTGGGGCTGGCGGGCGTGCTGGTCTTTGCCGCGCGGCTGTGGCAGCGGGTGCGGGGGCGCCGGGCCACTTCCTCCTGAGCCGTGGAGTCGGGGAGAGGTCTTGGGGCCTCTCCCTTCTGCTGTCGGCCAGAGGTTCGAAGGTCTGTACACGGTCTGCAATCTGTTCAACTGTTTGGTGACGTTTCGCTCCGATGGTCGGACCTTTGGAAGAATCTAGAGAGATATATGCGACTTGTCCACAAAAGTCTGGACATTTCGCGAGTGGGCTGTTGACGCTGGGCATGCAGGCGCCTACGCTGGGGGCAGGTGGGCAGGCTTCTGGACCCCCTGTGCGCCGACAAGGAGCCAGCATGAAACTGATCACGGCGGTGGTGCGCCCCGAGCGGGTGGGGCAGGTCAAGGAGGCGCTGTTTCGGGCGGGGATCAGTGGGCTGACGCTGAGCCGCGTGTCCGGTCACGGCGGCGAGCAGGAGATCGTCGAGCACTACCGGGGCACCCAGGTGATGATCGAATTCCGCGAGAAGGTCGAGTTCCGCATGGCGGTCAGCGACACCTTCGCGGAGGCGGCCATCCGCGCGATTTGCGAAGGCGCCCGCACCGGGGAGGTCGGTGACGGCAAGATCTTCGTGCAGCCGCTGGAGCGCGTGGTCCGTATCCGCACGGGCGAGGAGGACACGGCCGCGCTCACCCCCGTCACCGAGCGCCAGCTCACGCCGGTTCCGGCGTCCGGGAGGGTCGGATGAATGGGGCCGCGCTCCTGCGGGCCTTTGTGCTCCTGCTGCTGACCGGCAGCGCCCTGGCCGCACCCCCCGCCCCGGCGCCCGACTCCGGCGACACGGCCTGGATGCTGATTGCCACCGCGCTGGTGCTGCTGATGACCCCCGCCCTGGCCCTGTTCTACGGGGGCCTGACCCGCGCTCCCAGCGTGCTGAACACCATGATGATGAGCGTCGTGTCTCTCGGGCTGGTGCTCGTGCTGTGGACGCTGACCGGGTACACCCTGGCGTTCGGGGAGGGCGGGGGAGCGCTGATCGGGGGCCTGGGGCACCTGGGGCTGGAGGGCCTGACCGGGACCCTGACCGGCACCGTGCCGTCCCCCGTCTTCGCGGCTTTTCAGGGGACGTTCGCGGTCATCGCGCTGGCGCTGATCAGTGGGGCGGTTGTCGAGCGAATGCGGTTTGGGGCCTTTCTGCTGTTCGGTGGGCTGTGGAGCCTGCTGGTCTACGCCCCGCTGGCCCACTGGGTCTGGAGCGCCGACGGCTGGCTGTTCCGGCTGGGGGCGCTGGATTTCGCGGGCGGCACCGTCATTCATATCGCGGCGGGAGTCAGTGCCCTCGTCGCGGCCTGGGCCGTGGGTCCACGGCTGGGCTACCCACAGGCGGCGCACGTGCCGCACAACGTCCCCTTCGTACTGCTGGGCGCGGGGCTGCTGTGGTTCGGCTGGGTGGGCTTCAATGCGGGCAGCGCCCTGGCGGCGGGCCACACGGCCGCGCTGGCGCTGTTGACCACGCTGGTCGCGCCCGCCGCCGCGCTGCTGACCTGGCTGGGCTGGGAGGCGGCCCGCAGCGGCAAACCCACCGCCGTGGGCGGCGCGACCGGGCTGGTCGTCGGGCTGGTGGCGATCACGCCCGCCTGCGCGTTCGTGACGCCCTGGGCCGCGCTGTTGATTGGGGGGCTAGGTGCGACCGCCAGCTTCTGGGCAGTGCAGGCCAAGCGCCGCCTGTGGGCCGACGATGCCCTGGACGTGTTCGCCTGTCACGGGGTCGCGGGCATCGTGGGGGCACTGCTCACCGGGGCGCTGGCCTGGACGACCGGCAGCGGGCAGGCCGTGGGGCCGCAACTGCTCGTGCAGGGGGCCAGCGTTGCGGCCAGCGTCGCCCTGAGCGGGCTGGGCACCCTGCTGCTGCTGCGGCTGGTCGGGCACCTGACGCCCCTGCGCGTCTCCCCGCGCCAGGAGGTCGGCGGCATGGACCTCAGCGCCCACAGCGAGCAGGGGTACCGTGAGCCCGACGGCCGCCTGGGTTCCCCAGTGGTGCTGGGCGGCGATTGAGCCCCGGCCACCTTTCCCGGTGGTGGGATCGCGGCCTGCTCCCCGGCGTGGGGACAGGCCGCACCTGAGTCGGCCCCCCGGCGGGACGCTTGCCCTCCGGGGGCAGAATGAAGCCTGTGTTAGGATGGGCCGCGAGTCTGACAGCGTATTGACCTACAGTCGGGCCACCAACCGCAGCTCAGGACCCCCCTCGGAACCCGCCCTGACGGACGGGGCTTTCGCACGGGTGGACTGGGTGACGATAGGGAAAGGAGGAGGGAGTTGGACGTCTCAAGTCGAGTCTTGAGTGAACTGGCCAGCCGCGAGGCAGCCCTGGACGCGCAGATCGAAGCGGCCCGCGAGGAAGCGCGGCGCGAGGTCGAAGCGGCCGAGGCCCAGGCGGCCCGCATCCTGGCGGACGCGCAGGCCCGCGCGGCGCAGATGCAGGCGCAGCACGATCAGGAGCTGAGCAGTGAGGCCGAGCGCATCCGCACGGATGCCCGTGCCCGCGCCGAGGCCGAAGCGCAGGCCACCCGCGAGCGGGCGAGCGCCCGCGTGCAGCAGGCCGCCGAACTGATCCTGAGGGCGGTGCTGCCGTGATCAACCCCATGCAGCAGGTCGTGATCGCCACCCGCCGGCGCGGCAGCGAGGCGGTCATCACGGCGCTGCAAGACGCCGGGGTGCTGCACCTCAAGCCCATCACCGGGGGGCCGCTCTCCACCGGCTCGCTCGCCGGGGGGGACGCGCAGTCGCGCCGGGACGACGAGCGGCTGCTCGCCCGCGCCGAGAGCACCATCGCCGAACTCGGGGCCTACCGCCCCGCCCCCGCCCCCCTGCCCCCGCAGGAGGACTGGGAGCGCGTGGTCGAGGAAGCCGCCGGGCCGGTCTCGGCGCTCGCCCGCCAGCGGCAGGAGCTTCAGGCCGACCTCGACGCCGAGGCCTCCTACGGGGACGCGGTGCGGACCCTCGCCCGGCTCTCCGGGGGGGTCGACCGCAGCCGCCGCCTGACGGTGGTGCCCTTCCTGCTTCAGCCCAACGACAGCCTCGCGGACCTGGAAGCGGCCCTGCAGGGCACGCTCAAAGACCGCTACGCGCTCGCCACCGACGCGGCCGGGTCCAACCGGGTCGGCTTGATCGCCGTCTTGCGCGGGGACCGGGACGCGGCCCGCGCGGCGCTGTCGCGCGTGCGGCTCGGGGAACTGCGGCTGCCGGGGCGCTTCGACAGCATGAGCCTGTCGGACGCGGCCGCCGCCTTCGAGCAGGTGCGGGGCCAGGGTGCAGAACGCCAGCGCCTGCTCGGCGAGGAGCGTGAGGCGCTGGCCCGCACCCACGGCCCGGTGCTGTACGCCGTGCGCGATGCCCTCAAAGACCGGGTCGCCATTCACGACGTGCGGGCCGTGTCCGCGCGGGGCAAGTACAGCCTGGCGATGCAGGGGTACGTCCCGGCCGACCGGGTGCCCGCGCTGACGGCCGCACTGGGCCGCTTCGGGGACGCGGTCGCCTACGAACTGCACCCCGTCGACGAGCACCACGACCTCTCGGTGCCCGTGCAGCTCAAGAACAACAGCTACGTCCGGCCCTTCCAGGTCGTGATGGGGCTGATGAGCCTGCCCCGCTACGGCACCTTCGATCCCACCTGGGTGATCGCGCTGTTCTTCCCGCTGTTTTTCGGCATCATCATCGCCGACATCGGGTACGGACTGCTGTTCTTGCTCTTCGGCCTGTGGCTGCTGGGCAAGGCGCGGCGGAACGAGGGCTGGGACCTCAGCTTCTTCGGGGCCTACGTGCCGCCCGCGACCCTGCGCGACCTCGGCTTCGTCACGAACGTGATGGCGGCCTGGAGCATCCTGTGGGGCTTTCTCACGGGCGAGTTCTTCGGCACCCTGCTGGAGCACCTGCACGTCTTCTACCTCAACCCCGAGCTGCTCAACAGCCTCTGGAGCTGGACGGGCATTCGCTACCCGGCCGAGGAAGCGCATCACTCCGGCCTGATTCCGATTCTCTTTCCGCGCCTGGAGACAGGCTACTTTTCCAACGTCGCGCTGGTCTTCGCGCTGCTGTTCGGCATCCTGCAAGTGCTGTGGGGCTGGGGCATCCGCGTGCAGCAGGGCCTCAAGCACCGCGACCCCGTGCACGTCTGGGAGGGCCTCGCCCTGTTCGGCGGCGTGGGCGCCCTGATCCTGATGGCCTTTGCCACCCGCGCGGGCAAGGACTTCGGGGAGTTCACCAACTTCGCCAACCCCCTCATCCTGCTGATGTACGTCGGCTTCGCCCTGTTCGTGGTGGGCTGGCTGCGCGTGATCAAGCACTACCCGCTGCTGCCCATCGAACTGCTGTCGCAGGGCGGCGCGGTCGTGAGCTACGCCCGTATCTTCGCGGTCGGGCTGGTCTCGGCCATTCTGGCCAAGCTCTGCACCGACGTGGGCTGGAGCCTGTACGAGAACATCGGTTTCCTCGGCATTCTCATCGGCATCCTGCTGGGCGCCCTGCTGCACTTTTTCGTCCTGGCGCTCACTTTGATCGGTCACATCATCCAGCCGCTGCGTCTGCACATGGTCGAGTTTCTCAACCCGACCGGCTTCAACGCCGAGACCAGCCCGGCCTACAACCCCCTTCGCCGCCTCAGCGCCGCTGGCACGGTCAGCGGGCAGGGCAAATAACTTTCAGGAGTGTCTGCCATGACCAAGTACAACAAGATCGTCCTCGCGTCCCTCGTTCTCGCCCTCGCCAGCACCGGTCTGGCGCAGGAGGCTGGCGCGGCGGGCGACGAAACCTACCGCGGCCTGCGGGCGCTGGGCGCCGGTCTGGCGCTGGGCCTCGGCGCGGTCGGCACCGGCATCGCGCAGGCCCGCATCGGGTCTTCGCTGGTCGGCGCCGTCGCCGAGGACCCCAGCAAGGCGGGCAGCCTGCTGCTGTACTTCCTGATTCCCGAAACGCTCGTCATCTTCGGCTTCCTCGCGCTGTTCATCCTGAACTGATATGGCCCTCGACAAGCTTCTCGAAAACGAGGCGCAGTTGGAGATCGAGCGCATCCGCGCCGAGGCCCGTGACCGTGCCGCGCAGATCCTGGCGCAGGCCCAGGAACGCGCTCAGGCGCTCGTCGAGAGCCGCGCCCGGCTGCTGGACACCCAGCGTCAGGCCGGGCTGGTCCGTGCCCGCTCGGCGGCCGACCTCGAACTCAACGCCGCGCGGCTGACCGCCGGTGAGCAGGGCCTCTCGCAGGTGTACGCGCTCGTGGAGTCGCAGCTCGGCGACATCGCCCGGCTGCCCGAGTACCGCGAGATCCTGGCCCGGCTGCTCGCCCAGGCCCGCGACGCGATTCCCGACGCCGAGGCGGTGGAAGTCAGCCCGCAGGACCTGGCCGTGGCCCAGGGCCTCGTCAGCGATCTGCCGGTGCGGGAGAACCCGGCCATTTCCGGTGGGGTGCGGGTTGTGGCCCGCGGCGGCAAGAGCGGGATCACCAACACGCTGCCGGGCCGCCTGGAACGGGTCCGCGCGGAACTCGCGCCGCAGGTCAGCCGCCTGCTCGCCGGGGAATAAGGACCCTTTTTCCCATGCCCGACGACTACGCTTACATCAACACGCGCGTCCGCGTGATGCGGACCAAACTGCTCGACGGGCGCGCCCTTGACTCGGCGCTCGCGGCGGGCAGCTACCAGGAGTTCCTGCGCGTGCTCTCCGAAACCGAGTTCGCCCCCGACCTGCGCGAGGCGACCGCCGAGGGCGCGGGCCTGCCCGAACTCGACCGGGCGCTGTCGCAGAACCTGTTCCGGGCCACCCAGCGGGTGCTGGGCTTCGCGGACGGGCAGGCGCGGCGCGAGATCGAAGTCCTGCTGATGAAGTGGGACCTCGCCAACCTCAAGACCATCGCCCGTGGGCTGGTCGGCGGGCGCGGCAGCCAGGCCATCCTGGAGGGGCTGATTCCCGGCGGGACCCTGCGTCCGGCGGCCCTTCAGACGGCGGCGCAGAGCAGCGACCTCGCCAGCGCGGCGGCGGCCATCGCCGTGACCGGGCACCCGCTCGCGCGGGCCTTCCGGGCGGCGGCGACGGCCTACGCGGGGAGCGGGCGGCTGCTCGACCTCGAAGTCGCGCTTGACCAGGGGTACTACCGCCACACCCTGGCGGTGGCCCGCGAGCTCAGCCTGCGCCGCTACCTCAGCCGCGAGATCGACGTGACCAACGCCCTGATTGCCCGCACCGCGCGGGCACAGGGGGTTCCCCTCGACCCCACCCTCTTCGTGCCGGGCGGCAGCCTCGACGCGGGCGGCTTCGCGCGGCTCGCGGGTGGGGACGCGTCTGGAAGCGCGGACATTGCGGCCATTCTGGACGCCCCCAGCCTTGAGGACGCCGAGGTCGCGGCCCGCAGCCTGCTGGACCGCTCCGCCCGCAGCGTGGCGGTCTCGGACGTGGACGGCGTGGGGATCATCCTCGATTTCCTGCGGCGCAAGGAGATCGAGATCGCCAAGCTCCGGCTGATCGGGCGCGGCAAGTTCTACAACCTGCCCACCGAGCAGATTCGCCGGGAGGTGACCGCATGACCCAGGCGACCAATACCCAGCGGGTGGCGGTGCTCACCGACGCCGAAACCGCGACGGGCTACCGGCTCGCCGGGGCCGAGGTGATCGAGACCACGCCCGGCGAGGCGGTCTCGGCCCTCGAGCGCCTGATCGTGGAGGGACGCTACGGCCTCGTGGCCGTGGACACCGGCCTGGTGCCCGATCCGGCCACGGCGACCGCGCGGGTGATGCGCGGGCGCGACCTGCCCATCTTGCTGCCCATTCCCAGCCTGCGCGACGCCTTTGCCGCCGACACGGTGGACGCCAAGGCGTATATGGGCAAGCTGGTGCGGGACACCATCGGGTTCGATATCAAACTGTGAAGTCGTCGGGGAGTCGGGAGGTCGAGAAGTCTAGAATTCCTCTCGACCCTTCGACTTCTCGACCCCTCGACCTCTCCGAAGGAGACCAAATGACGCAGACCAAGCAGGGCGTCGTGCAGAACATCGCCGGACCGGCCGTGATTGCCGGGGGCATGTACGGCGCGAAGATGTACGACATCGTGCGCGTGGGCAAGGAGCGCCTCGTAGGCGAGATCATTCGCCTCGACGGGGACACCGCCTTCGTGCAGGTGTACGAGGACACCTCGGGCCTGACCGTGGGCGAGCCCGTGGAGACCACCGGCCTGCCCCTCTCGGTGGAGCTGGGGCCGGGGATGCTCAACGGCATCTACGACGGCATCCAGCGCCCCCTCGACAAGATCCGCGAGGCGTCGGGCGACTTTATCGCGCGCGGCATCGAGGTCTCGTCCCTCAACCGCACGCAGCGCTGGGCCTTTACCCCCACGGTGCAGGCCGGGGACACCGTGGCCGGCAGCTCCATCCTGGGGACGGTGCCCGAGTTTTCCTTCACCCACAAGATCCTGACGCCCCCCGAGGTGCAGGGCCGCCTGCGCTGGGTCGCCGATGCGGGTGAATACACCATCGACGACACCATCGCGGAACTGGAAGACGGCACCCGGCTGCGCATGGCGCACTACTGGCCGGTGCGCGCGCCGCGTCCCGTGGCCCGCAAGCTCGACCCCAGCCTCCCGTTCCTCACGGGCATGCGCATCCTCGACGTGCTGTTTCCGCTGGTGATGGGCGGCGCGGCGGCGATTCCCGGTCCCTTCGGCTCGGGCAAGACCGTGACCCAGCAGTCGGTCGCCAAGTACGGCAACGCCGACATCGTGGTCTACGTGGGCTGCGGCGAGCGCGGCAACGAGATGACCGACGTGCTGGTCGAGTTCCCGGAACTGGAAGACCCCAAGACCGGCGGACCGCTGATGCACCGCACCATCCTGATTGCCAACACCTCCAACATGCCGGTGGCGGCGCGTGAAGCCTCGGTGTACACCGGCATCACGCTGGCCGAGTACTTCCGCGACCAGGGTTACTCGGTGTCCCTGATGGCCGACTCGACCTCCCGCTGGGCCGAGGCGCTGCGCGAAATCTCCTCCCGCCTGGAAGAAATGCCCGCCGAAGAAGGCTACCCGCCCTACTTGGGGGCCAAGCTCGCCGCGTTCTATGAGCGTGCGGGGGCGGTCAAGACCCTGGCCGGGGAGGACGGCGCGGTCAGCGTGATCGGCGCCGTGAGCCCGGCCGGTGGCGACATGTCCGAGCCCGTCACCCAGGCGACCCTGCGCATCACCGGCGCCTTCTGGCGTCTGGACGCGGGTCTGGCCCGCCGCCGCCACTTCCCGGCGATCAACTGGAACGGCAGCTACAGCCTCTTCACGCCCATCCTCGACTCGTGGTACCGCGAGAACGTGGGGCAGGACTTCCCCGAACTGCGCCAGCGCATCGGCAACATTCTCCAGCAGGAAGCCTCCTTGCAGGAAGTCGTGCAGCTCGTCGGTCCCGACGCGCTTCAGGACCAGGAGCGCCTCGTGATCGAGGCCGGGCGCATGCTGCGGCAGGACTTCCTGCAGCAAAACGGCTTCGACCCGGTGGACGCCTCGGCCTCCATGCCCAAGAACTACGGCCTGATGAAGATGATGCTGAAGTTCTACGACGAGGCAGAAGCCGCGCTCCGCAATGGTGCCACCATCGACGAGATCATCCAGAACCCCGTCATCGAGAAGCTGTCGCGTGCCCGCTACGTCGCCGAGGGTGAATTCATGGCGTACGGCGAGGGCGTGATGGACGAACTCGACGTGACCTTCAAGAACGCTGCCAAGGGAGTGACCGCGTGACCCTCCTGAAAAAGGAATACAACGACGTCGCCTATATTTCCGGGCCGCTGCTGTTCGTGAACGCGGCCAGTGACCTCGCCTACGGGGCCATCGTGGACATCCGCGACGGCTCGGGCCGCACCCGCGGCGGGCAGGTCATTTCGGTCTCCGAGCAGAACGCCGTCATTCAGGTGTTCGAGGAGACCCGTGGCCTGGACCTCGCCACCGCCTCGGTGAGCCTCGTCGAGGACGTGGCGCGACTGGGCGTGAGCAAGGAAATGATCGGCCGCCGCTTCGACGGCCTGGGCCGCCCCATCGACGGGCTGCCGCAGGTGGTCGCGGAAAAGCGGCTGGACATCAACGGCCAGCCCATGAACCCCGCTGCCCGCGCCAAGCCCGAGGAGTTCATTCAGACCGGGATCAGCACCATCGACGTGAACACGTCGCTGATTCGCGGGCAGAAGCTCCCGATCTTCTCCGGCTCGGGTCTGCCGCACAACGAACTTGCCGCCCAGATCGCCCGTCAGGCGAAGGTGCCGGGGCACGAGGGCGACTTCGCGGTGGTGTTCGCCGCGATGGGCCTGACCCAGCGTGAGGTCAGCTTCTTCACCCAGGAATTCGAGCGTACCGGGGCGCTGGCCCGTTCGGTGCTGTTCCTCAACCGCGCGGACGACCCCGCCGTCGAGCGGCTGCTGACCCCGCGCATGGCGCTCACGACCGCCGAGTACCTCGCCTTCGAGCACGGCTACCACGTGCTGGTGATCTTGACCGACCTCACGAACTACTGCGAGGCGCTGCGCGAGATCGGCGGCGCCCGCGAGGAGATTCCCGGTCGGCGCGGTTTCCCCGGCTACATGTACACCGACCTCGCGTCGCTCTACGAGCGGGCGGGCGTGGTGGACGGCAAGCCCGGCTCGGTGACCCAGATCCCGATTCTCTCCATGCCCGACGACGACATCACGCACCCCATCCCCGACCTGACCGGCTACATCACCGAAGGGCAGATCGTGGTGGACCGTGGCCTGAACGCCAAGGGCATCTTCCCGCCCATCAACCCGCTGCCGTCGCTGTCGCGTCTCCAGGGCAACGGCATCGGCAAGGGCAAGACCCGCGCCGACCACAAGAACGTCTCCGACCAGCTCTTCGCGGCCTACGCGAACGGCCTCGACCTGCGCAAGCTCGTGGCGATCACGGGTGAGGACGCGCTGACCGAGACCGACAAGCTGTACCTGCGCTTTGCCGACGACTTTGAGAACTACTTCATCGGCCAGGGCGGGCAGGACCGTTCCATCGAGGACTCGCTGACCGTGGCCTGGGGCATCCTCTCCAAGCTGCCCCAGAGCCAGCTCACCCGCTTGTCGCGCGACTCCATCGACAAGTTCTACGGCACCAAGGTCGACGAGATGTGGCGGGGCAACCGGATCTAACAGTCCGTGGGGAGTGGTAAGTTGGCAGTGGGAAGGGCCTTTTCCACTCCCCTTTCACCACTTCCCACTCACCCACCGACGAAGGAGGTGAATTATGGCAGGACAGATCAGCCCCACCCGCTCGGCCCTGCTCGCGAGCAAGGCCAGCCTCAAGACGGCCAGCGGCGGCGCGGACCTGCTCAAGCGCAAGCGTGACGCCCTGATCGGCGAATTCTTCGCGCTCGTCCGGGACGCACTCGCGGCGCGTGAGCAGCTCGCGGGCGTCAGCAAGGGCGCCTATACCAGCCTCTTCGGCGCCAAGGCCTGGGACAGCCCCGAAGCGGTCGAGAGCCTCAGCCTCGCCGGAACCGGCGACTACGCGATCGACATGCAGATCGAGAGCATCTACGGGGTGAAGGTGCCGCGCATCAACATCCCGGAGCGGCAGCAGCAGGTCAACTTCAGCCCGATCAACGTCGGCGCCCGCACCATCCAGGCGGCGACCGACTTCGGCGGGGTGCTCGAAGCCATCGTGAAGGTGGCCGCGACGGAAACCAAGCTGCGGCGCATCGGCGAGGAGATCAAGAAGACCTCCCGCCGCGTGAACGCGCTGGAACAGGTCGTGATTCCCGGCATTCAGGACGACATCCGCTTCATTCGCGGCGTGCTCGACCAGCGCGAGCGCGAGGAGAGCTTCCGCCTGAAGAAGATCAAGGCCAAGCTCGAGCGCGAGAAGGAAGAGGCCGACCAGGCCCCCCAGGGCGGCCAGCACGGCAGCGCCGCCGACTGAGCGCCCCCAGCCCAAGACCGCCTCCCACCGGGGGCGGTTTTTCTATTCCAGCTCGCGCAGGACGTGCCGGAGATTGGCCCCCGCTTGCGCCTCCAGTCCCGCGAATTCCGGCGCCGTGTAAATGCGGTCGCGGTCCAGAAAGCTGCGCAGGACCTGCGCCCGCCCCATCCGGTAAGCCTTCTCGGGAACGAAGCTGTACTCCTGCCGGATGGCCCGGTCGTAGGCGGCGAAGGTGGCCGGGTCTGCGCCCAGGATGCTCAGGTCGGCATCGACCAGAAGCGCCCCCGCCCGTGTAGACGGTGGGTCGGTATGCCGGGTGGCGAGAATGAGTGCCCGGACCTCCGGGATCAGGTCCATGTCCGCACCCTGCGCCGCCAGCCACTCCCCGAAGACGGCGGCACTCCGCGCCTCGTTGTCCCCGGCTCTAGGGTCGTAGATCAGGTCGTGGCCCCAGACCGCGAGGGCGAGGGTGGGGGTCAGCACCCCCCGCGACGCGAGGGCGTCCAGCACCGCCTGAATATGCTGAGCCGTGTGGTAGGTCCGCCCCGGCTCGGCATAGAAGGGCCGGGCGAAGGCTTCTGCCCGCTCCAGCAGGGTCACTTCAGCCCTCCAGCTCCGGCTTGGCATCCCGCTCCATCAGGCTGGCGATGCCCTCGGCGGGGGACCACTCGCCGGACGTGACCCGCGCGACCGCCCGCACGATGGGGAGGTCGTGGCCGTGAGCGGTGGCCCAGGCTTCGAGCAGACCCGCCGTCCGCAGGCCCTCCACGACCTTGCCCCCCTGCGCCGGGTTCTCCCCCCGCGCGATGGCCTCGCCCGCCGCGCGGTTGCGGCTGTGGCGACTGGTGGCGGTGGCGACCAGATCCCCCAGCCCGCTCAGGCCGTAGGCGGTGTCCTCGTGCGCCCCCTGCGAGACGAGGTAACGGCTCATCTCGCGCAGGCCACGGGTGATCAGGGCGGCCTTGGCATTGTCGCCCAGCCGCAGCCCGTCGCCCATTCCGGCGGCGAGGGCGATCACGTTCTTCAGCACGCCGCCGAGTTCCACGCCCACCTCGTCGCGGCTGGTGTAGACGCGCAGGGCGGGGGAGACCAGGGCCGCCTGCACTGCGCGGGCCAGGTCGGCATCGTCGCTCGCCACCACCGTCGCGGCGGGCAGGCCCCGGCCCACCTCCTCGGCGTGGTTGGGGCCGCTGAGGACCGCCACCCGCCCGAATCCCAGCTCCCGCGCGAGGTGAGTCAGCCGCCCGCCGTCCGGTCCCAGGCCCTTGGCGCACAGCACCACGCCGAGGCGGCGGGGCAGCTCGGCCAGCAACTCGGGCACGCCCACGCTGGGGACGACCACCAGCGCGAAGTCGGCCTCTGACACCGCCGCCTCCAGATCGGAGGTGACGCCCACCGCGTCCGGCAGGGTCACGCCGGGCAGGTATTCGCGGTTCTCGCGGACCTCCGCGAGTCGGGCGGCGAAGTCGGGGCGCCGCGCCCACAGGGTCGCCTGCCCCCCGGCGCGGGGCACCGCCACCGCCAGGGCGGTGCCCCAGCCCCCCGCCCCCAGGACCGGAACGTTCAGGCCCATGCGAACACCCACACGCGCGGCGTCTCCGGGGTCGGCAGGGCGTAGTCGGGATACTCGACGATCTCCCACCGTTCGAAGCCCGCCGCCCGCAGCAGCGGTTCTAGGTCGGCCGGGTCATAGCCACGCTCGCGGTGCGTCTCGGTGAACTCCTCCCAGCCGCCCTGGCCGTTCTCCACCCGGCAAAAGGCCTGCACGATGCCGAGATCCGTCTCCGGGTCGTGGTGGTGCGACCAGTGGTAATGCACCTCTCGGCCGTCGGGGGTGGCTGCCAGCCCCTCCACCGCCCCCCCCTCCCACAGCTCGCGCACGCCGAGGCGGGTGTTCAGGTCGCAGGCGAGCAGGCCGCCCGGCCGCAGGTGCGCCCGCGCCCGCCCCAGCGCTGCCCCGAGGGCCTCCGGCGTGAGCAGGTTGTTCAGGCTGTCGAACACGCAGCTCACGAGGTCGAAGGTGTATCCCAGGTCAAAGGTCCGCAGGTCGCCTACGGTCAGCTCGACCTCGCTGGGCAAGCGCTCGCGGGCCACCGCCAGCATCTCGGCGCTGCCGTCCAGCCCGGTCACCGTCCATCCCGCCCGGTGCAACTCGCGCGTGAAGCCCCCGGTGCCGCAGGCGAGGTCAAGGGCCGCACTCCCCTCCAGGCCGCCGTCGCGGGCGTAAGTCAGGACGAAATCCGCCCAGTGGTCGTACTCCACGTCGGCCATAATTGCGTCGTAGACGGCGGCGAGAGCGGTAAAGGGCCGGTGCTGCATGGGGGTCACTCTAGCAGCGTGGCTGGGCACCTCAAGACCCAGTCAGGTAACCGCCCACTTTCGCCCCAAGAATGAGTCTCCGGTGAGTCGGCCGGGAAGGGTAGCCCCGTAGCCCGGAGCGGTGGCGGCGGGTACGGTGGGGACGTTTCCGCAGTTCATCTCCCAGGAGGTTTCACCATGCAAAAGATGCTGATTGTCGCCGCCCTCGGCACCCTGGCCCTTTCCTCGTGCAGCATTTTCGGCACCCGCAGCGCCGCCGTGTCGGGCCAGCTTAAGGGCTTCAGCGCCAACCAGAACCTCGGCCTCGCGGTCGTGGGCTACAACAATGGTCAGTACACCAATGACAGCACTCAGGTGCAGGTCATCGACAAGTTCCTGACCGGGGGCTACACCCTGACTCTGCCGCGCGACGTGCCCTACGGGACCTACCGCGTGATCGTCTTCCGCGACGCCAACAACGACGGCCGCTACACGGCGGGCGAGCCGGTGCTTAGCCGCGACAACGGCAAGGTGCTGGTCTACTCGCAGCGCGACAACGCCCTCTTTGCCGGGTCCACGGTGGGCTGGAACATCTACAACACTGCCAACCGTGAGGTTCAGACGACCGTGCTGAACAACTACGACCTCGAAGCGGTGGCCGCTGGGCAGTAAGCGGCACGGCAAAAGAGAAGGGGGAGGCTTGCGGGCCTCCCTCTCCTCTTTGCGTCACGCCCCGTGCGCCTTCAGGCGGGCCTCTATCTCCGTCTGGAGCCGCTCCAGCTCCGTCTCAGGCAACGCCGAGGCCCCGGCCTCGCCCTCCACATCGCCCAGCGGCACCCAGCTCACGCAGCCTAGCATCTCGGGCGTCTCGTCCAGCACCAGCGGCACCCGCAGCGGGCGCACCCGCAGCAGCAGCGCGTGGACCCAGGGCCGATTCCGGTAGTGAAAGCGGCGTTCGATGGCCCCCGCCGTCAGCGCCTGATACGGCTCCAGCGCGAGCGCGGCCTCCAGCGACTCGACCCGGTGGACGGCCACGACCTCCGCCAGCGCGGGCAACACGATCTGGCCGGGGCTCGGGTCTTCGCGCAGCCGCCCGGCGAACTCGGGCCGCAGTTCTGCTGGATTCTGGTGCAGGAAGGTGGGGTAGAGGAGGAAACGGCGGTGCTCGGCCTCGAAGCCGTCGTGCGTCTCCATGATGCCGCCCTTGCGAATCAGGAGGGCCGCCTGCCCGGCGACGAGGGCCTGACACTGGGTGTCCCATTCCTTGAGGGCGGTGTGGGGGGTAGGGGTCATGGGGAGAGGGTAGAAGGTTCAGGCTCAGCGGTCCACTGCGCTTCTTGCGATGCGGACATGGCCCGCCCAGCCGCACCTCTAGAAGCGAAAGCCAGCAAAACGCACGCCAGGGGCGTCACCGCGATCGTCGTAAACCAGAGCAGGAGGTAGACGAAATACAGGGTCACGGCCAGCAACAGCATCTTTTCCTGAAATCGCCCCCAGACCAAAATCTGTCGCACGATCAATCCCAGGGCCGATGCCAGCAGAAGCAGGCCCACGAGGCCATTGCTGTAAATCTCTTCTAGCACGACATTGTGCGGTTTCACGATGTCGAAGAACTGCATCCTCAGCGCTTGCTTGGGTCGGTCATTGTGGACGACGACATGGAGGCTACCGAATCGCCGGAGGGATTCTTCAGGCTTCAAGTTGACCAGTGGTCCTATGAATGTCCGGTACTCTGCCGGGGTGAACACGTCGTAGAAGCGATGTTGCAGGGTTTCTAGACCCCAGCCTTGCAGCGGACGCTCCTTAATCAAACGCCAGCTTGCCTTATAGATGGCCAGGCGCCCAGCCGCGCTTCCCCGGTAGGCTTCCTGATCAAGGTCGATTTTCGAGTTCAGCCGTCCCGCTACGCCCCGTTCGTACAGCTCCGCGTTGAGACTTTGCATCACGCCTGTCGAAGTCCACGCCACCACGATGCAGGTCGCGGCCAGCAGCATGGGCCGAGCCGCTGCGCGGCCTCTGGGCGCGTCAGGGGAGAGGAGCTGGTAGGCCGCGACAGCCAGATGCATCGCCACATAGGTGAAGAGAACAGCCTTGCTGTGGACACTGCCGACACCGAGTGCGATGAGTCCGTGCCAGGCCAGGCTCCACGCGGGAGACGCTTTCTTCAGGAGGTAGGGCAGGGGAGCCAGCAGGAGCCAGAGGCCCGCGACCCACCCGGAGTTGCCGATGGTAGAGATCGGGAAGCTGCTTGCCCCTATGTCGAGGCTACGGCCCTGCCACGCAAACCACGGGCTGCCCAGAACGGGGCTGAAGCCCAGCATCTCCAGAACACAGATAGCAGCCATCACGGCAGAGAAGCCGAACAGAATCCACAGCCACCGGGTTTCCCCCACAGCGTCACGGCCGTCACGCCAACCCAGAGACGCGAGGAGCAGGGTAAGGACGTAGAGCGATGTGGTGACGTAGCCACCATTCCAGTTCACCCAACCCAGCAGGGTGTAGGCAGGCTGCGACGACAAAACGGTGTTGGTGAGCATGGTCCAGCCCAAATAGGCGACCAGCAGATAGATGGCCCACCGGGGCAACGAGCTTTTGAGCTGCTGTCGGTAGAAGACAGCGGTCAACCCGGCAAACAGCACACCACTCCCCAGAAGGATGAGCTTTGGGTACTGGAAAAGCCATTCCCGATCTGTGGTGGGCACTGAGACGAGGGATGCTATTACAATAATCGTGACCCAGTAGCTGTGCCTTGTTATGAACATGGTGTCCTATAACCTCTGATAGAAAAGCAAAAGCTGAAACGAACAGAGGACCCGCTGTGAAGGCGGGTCCTAAAGGCGAAGGAGAGATTACTTAGCAGCGGTAAAGGTTTTGTTGGCAGCAGAACCGCCGTTGTAAGCAACAGTGGTGGAAAATTGCGAAGCGCTGTTAGCACAACTCACAGTAGTGATGGGGGCTGGAGCGTTGACTGTGGCAGTCTCACTGCCAGAGGTGACAGTGACAACCGTACCGGACTGGGTACATCCAGTCGTGCCGCCACCCGTGTTGCTCGTCTCCATCGCGGCCATCGCGTTCAGGACCTGACGGCCCACGGAAGCGGCCGCCGCGTCGTTGGCCTTGCTGCGAGCGCCGAGCAGGCTGGGGATCAGTACCGCCGCAAGGATGCCGATGATGGCGATCACGATCAGCAGCTCGATGAGGGTAAAGCCTTGGGTTCCGTTCTTCATGGTGTCTCCTCGGGTGGCCGTCGGGATAAGGAATCGGGAGAAGGTCCCTCGGGCCGGAAAATGCTGTGCAGGTGCGGGTGTCTCCCGTCCTTGCTGAAGAGAGGTTATTCAGGGGGCTCTAACAGAGGTCTTACGATCATGGGCCTCCGGCGGGGGTATCGGGGGGGTGAGCGGAGGCGGGTGGTATGATGCGCGGCAGTTCGGTTCCGTGCCGCGCTTTCCTGGCGCACGCGGGCGAATGGCCTCCTCTGGCCCCATCCCAATTCCCACCCTGCACGTGCCCCGCGCCCTGGCCCCAGCGGTCAGGCGGCGCTGGCTGACCCTACCGCGTGCCCCGAAAGGTCTGCATGGAAGTGACCCCCCGTGTGCCCCCGCACAGCAACGACGCCGAGATCAGCGTGCTGGGCAGCATTCTGCTGGACAACGACACCCTCTCGGCCTTGGGCGATACCGTCACCGCCGAGATGTTCTACCGGGAGGGCCACCGCAAGATCTTCGCGGCGATGCGGACCCTGCAAGACCGGGGCGAACCGGTCGACCTCGTGACCCTCAGCGAAGACCTGCGGGTGCGGGGCCAGCTCGACGAGGTGGGCGGCGTGACGTACCTCGTCGGGCTGGCCGATCAGGTGCCCACCGCCGCGTACGCCGAGCACTACGCCCGCATCGTGCAGGAGAAGCACACGCTGCGGCAGCTCATCAGCGCTTCGGGCAAGGCGATGCAGCTCGCCTACGAGGGCCAGATGCCCCTCGAAGACCTGCTCGACCGCGCCGAGAAGATGATCTTCGAGGTGGCCGAGCAGAAGAAAAAGGGCGAGGCCTTTCAAGCGATGGGCGAGGTCGTCCACGACACCTTCGAGTACATCACCCTGCTGCACGCCAACAAGGGCATTCCCGACGGCGTGAGCAGCGGTTTCCGCGACCTCGACGAGCAGATTTCGGGGTTGCAGAAGGGCAGCCTGAACGTGCTGGCGGCGCGGCCGAGTATGGGAAAGACCGCGTTCGCGTTGTCTATAGCGCAAAATGTCGCCCTGCGCGGCGAGAAGACGGTCGCCGTCTTCAGCCTGGAAATGCCCTCCGTGCAACTCGCCCTGCGCATGCTGTGCAGTGAAGCGCGGGTGGACATGAACCGCATCCGCTCGGGCCAGCTCAACGAGCGTGACTTCGAGCGGCTCGCGCACGCGGCGGGGCGGCTGGCCGAGGCGCCGATGGTGATCGACGACGAGCCCGACCTCACCCTCAACGCCCTCAGAAGCAAGTTGCGGCGCATCGCCGCGCAGCACGGGCAACTCGGCCTGGTCGTGATCGACTACCTGCAGCTCATGTCGGGTGGCAAGAGCAACGGCGGCAGCGACAACCGCCAGCAGGAGATCAGCACGATCTCGCGCGGTCTCAAAGGATTGGCGCGTGAACTGGAAGTGCCCATCATCGTTTTGAGTCAGCTTAGCCGTGCGGTGGAACAGCGGCCGAATCATAGGCCGATGCTTTCTGATCTTCGTGAATCAGGCGCAATTGAGCAGGATGCGGACATTGTAATGTTTATTTACCGCGACGAATACTATAATAAAGAGACGGATCAACAAGGCATTGCTGAAATCATCATCGGCAAACAACGCAACGGCCCGGTGGGCACGGTGAGGCTGCAATTTCACTCCGCACACGTGCGCTTCAACGACCTCGCGCCGGAGGGCATCTGATGCCGGAGGACATGAAGGGCGCGGCGGCGAGCCAGGGGAACAACCAGCGGCGTCGGCGTCGGCGTCGTTCGCCCCGGCCCCCGGCCCCGGCGGGTCCCGGTCAGGTGTCGGGGGCCACGGCGGTCCCGGTGCCCGCCGCCCCCCAGAAGCGCGGGCAGAAGCGGGCGCTCGCGGCTCCCCGCATCGGGGTGGGCTGCATCGTGCTGCGCGGCGACGAGATTCTGCTGGTGCGTGAGCGGGGCCGCTGGTCGCTGCCCAAGGGCGGGCTGGAGACGGGTGAACTCGTGCAGGAGGGCGCCCGCCGCGAGACCTACGAGGAAACCGGGCTGGTCGTGGAACTGCGCGATCTCGCCTTTATCGTGGAGTTTCAGGCGCAGACGTGGGGGCACCACCTCCAGTTCTTCTACACCGGGCGGGAGGTGGGCGGCAGCCTCGCCCCGCGTGACCCCGACCGCGACGTGCAGGAGGCCCGCTTCGTCCCCATCCGGCAACTGCGCGAGTTCATCCGCTTCCGGCCCCGGCTGGTGTCGCTGGAAACGTGGCTGCGCGAGCGGCGGCCCCGGCACTTCGTCTTCAACCTCGACAAGGAACCCGCCATGCTCCGCAAACGGCGGCGGGTAGGCGTGGGCGCGGTGGGGCCGGACCTCTCCGACGATCCGACGGACGAGGCCGACCTCTGACTGCCCCTGCCATATTCTGTTAGAATCAGAATATGAAACGGTCTTTACGTGCTCATGGGCGCACGGAAGGCGAGGCGCAGCACCCGGCGAGCGGGCGCGGGTACGCCCACGTCTGCCCCTCGTGCGGGCAGGGGATGGACCTCTATGACCTGCGCGACGGCGATCAGGCGTACTGGTGCGTGCCCTGCGCCCGCGGCCACCGGGCGGGCGATCCGCCGCCGGGAGCGCTGCGCCCGCTGCCCGAGGCGAGCTGAATTCTCTCCTGTGCCCCCGTCCTCTCGTGGCGGGGGCGTTATTCTGACCTCATGAGTCTTCCCGCTCCCCCGGCCCCCCTCCCCCCCGACCTTCCCGTCCTCGCCGGGCAGGTTGTGGCGGTCACGGGGGCCGACCAGGGGTACGGGCGGGCCGTCAGTGCGCGACTGGCGCGGGCGGGGGCCAGCGTGATCCTGATCGGGGGCAACTCCGAGTCGCTCGCCGCCGCCGCGAGCGGCCTGGAACTCGCGGGGGGCACCGCGATCCCTCTCAAGGCCGACGTGGGGGTGCCGCTCGACTGGCTCAGCGCCCAGAACCGCATCCTCGAAATCTTCGGGGCGCTGCACGGCATCGTGCATCTGGCCGACAAGCGGGCGCACACCGACTTCACCCTCCTCAGCGAGGGCGAGTGGATGGACCTGTTCAACTGCAACGTCAAGAGCAGCGTCGCCATCGCGCAGATCGTGCGCCGCCGCCTCGGCGGGACGTGGCTGACCATCGTGGGGCCGCACCTCGACGAGCAGGGCCTACATGTCTTTCCCCAGCGCGGGGCGATTCGGGGGCTGGTGGAACACGCCCATCTGGAGGACCTGCGGGTCAACCTCGTGCTTCCCTCACGGGCCAGTGGCGGCGATGAGGCGCTCGACCGGCCCCTAGGGGACGCGGTGCTCGCGCTGGCGGCCCCCTCGCTCGCGCACCTGCGCGGGGTGGTGCTGGAAGTGCCGCTGCCGCCGCTGCCCAGGGTGCGCCCGACCGAGGCCGAGGCCCTGCTCCGGTGAGGTGCCCCTACTGCTCGGCCCCCGACTCACGGGTGGTCAACTCGCGCCCCAGCGACGACGGCGCCTCCATCCGTCGCCGCCGCGAGTGCCTGCGCTGTGCGCGGCGCTTCACGACCTACGAGCGGGCACAACTTGAGCCGCTGATGGTGGTCAAACGCGGCGGTCTGCGCGAGGCCTTCAATCCCGACAAGCTGCTGCGCGGCCTGACCCTCGCCACGGAGAAACGCCCGGTGGACCCCGAACGGCTGCGGGCCTTCGCCTACGGCTTCGAGGACGAGGTGGGCGTGCCGGAAATCGCCAGCGGTGAGATCGGCAAACGCGCGATGGCCTTCCTGCGCCCGCTGGACGACGTGGCCTATATCCGCTTTGCCAGCGTGTACCGCGACTTCGACAGCCTGGAGCGCTTTATCGAGGAGATTCGCGGCCTGAAGGGAGAGGACGAAGGCTAGGACAGCTTCGCCTGGGTGGTCCGGTAGAAGGCATTCGTCGGGGTGGTCACGAGGTCGCGGGTGTTGTGAAAGCCCAGGGACTGATAAAAAGCGAACTGCTCCGGCCGATCGTCCGTGAGCAGCACCATTTGCATGACGTGGGCGTACCGCTCCAGCACGGCTTTCATCAAGGCCCGCCCCACGCCCCGGCGCTGCCATTCTGGACGAACGAGGAGATCCTGCACGTACAGGATGCTCACGTCGTCGGTGACGCCGCGCACCAGGCCGATCAGGTCGCCCGCCCCGTCCCACGCGGCCCAGACGAAGCCCGACTGCCGCAGAGCACAGGCCAGCGCCTCCGGGTCGCGGGTGTAGCTCGTCCAGCCCACCGAGGCGTAGAGACTCAGCAGCTCGGGGAGGTCGGACAGCGGGGCGGAGGTAAGGGTGAAGGCCACCCCGTCATCCTGACTGCCCTCCCAGCGCGGCGCATCCGCTGAACAGCGCAGCCGAAGGCCCAAGGGTGCCCCTGGTCGCCTCCCGCCTGAACGGAAAAGCCCCCGCGCGGGAGCAGGGGCGGGGAGGGGGTGGAGGGCAGCTCAGCGTTTCCGCAGCCAGTGTTGCACCGTGCCCACCACGCCCCGGCGGAAGAACAGCACGGTCGCCACGAACACCAGGCCCGTCACGATGCCCACCGGAAGGTTGGCGGTCGTCAGCACGTCGCGCAGCAGCAGCACGATCCCCGCGCCGATCACCGGGCCGAACAGGGTGGTGGTGCCGCCCAGCAGGGTCATCATCACGACCTCGCCGGAGGTGCGCCAGTTCACGACCTCCAGGCTGACCACCCCGTGCCCGAAGGTGTACATGCTGCCCGCCAGCCCCGCCAGGCCAGCGCTGATCAGAAAGGCGGTGAACTTGAAGCGGGCCGGGTTGTAGCCGATGCTCTGCGCCCGCTGCTCATTGTCGCGCACCGCCTGCTGCGCCTGCCCGAAGGGGCTGCGCACCGTGCGGTAGGCGACGTAAAAGCCCACCGTGAACACCGCGAGGCAGAAGTAGTAGCGGGTCACCGAGTCGCTGAAATCCAGCCCCAGGAAGCCGGGCCGCTCGAAGCCCTGAAGCCCGTTCTCGCCGCCCGTCACGTCGGTCCATTGCAGCGCCAGGAAGGAGAGCATCTGCGCGAAGGCCAGCGTGATCATCGAGAAGTAGATGCCCGCACTGCGGACGCTCAGAAAGGCGATGGGGACCGCGAGCGCCAGCGCCGACAAAGTGCCCCCCAGCATGGCGACGGGCACACTCTGTCCCTGCCCCAGCAGGTAGGCCGTCACATAGGCGCTGCTGCCCCAGAAGGCCGCGTGCCCGAAGCTCAGCAGCCCGGAGAAGCCGAACAGCAGGTCAAAGGCCACCGCGAACAGACCCCAGGCCAGGATGTCGAGCGCGAGCACCGGGTAGATCAACCGGGGGAGCACCAGCAGCAGGATGCCGAGCCCGATCAGCCACGCAGCGCGGGTCATCCGCTCGCGGTCGGTGCGGGCGGCTGTTCGTGGGATGACCGTCATCGTGCCCCCTCCGGCAGCCCGAACAGCCCGCTGGGACGCACCAGCAGCACCAGCGCCATCAGGATGAAGACGAGGGTGTTGGCGATGGGCGGGTACAGGGCCGCTCCGATGGCGGCCAGCACCCCCACAGCGAAGCCCGTGATCACACTGCCCAGGATGCTGCCCATCCCACCGATCACCACCACCGCGAAGGTCGTGATAATGAGTTCGGCTCCCATGTACGGCTCGACCGAGTAGATCGGCGCGGCCAGGACTCCGGCCAGCCCCGCGAGGCCCACGCCCACCCCGAACACGCCCGTGACCCACTTGCTCACGTCGATGCCGAAGGCCCGCGTGACGCCGGGGTTCTCGGTGCTCGCCCGGATGATCGCGCCCACCCGCGTCTTCTCGATCACGAACCAGGTGATCAGGCAGATCAAGAGGCTCAGCCCGATCACGAACAGACGGTATTTGGGAAACACCACGAAGCCCAGGTTCACCACGCCCGACAGCACCGGGGGCGGCGTGTAGGGCGCACTCGATACCGCGTACTGCGAGAGCATGACCTGTTTCACGAGGTCCTGGGTCAGCAGCGTCAGCCCGAAGGTCAGCAGCAGGTTGTAGCTCGGCTCCAGCCCGTAGAGCCGCGAGAGCAGCCCCCGTTCCAGCGCCATGCCGATGCCCGCTACGATCAGCGGGGCCAAGATCAGCGACGGCCAGAACCCCAACCCGAACGCCTGCCCCAGCGCGAAGGCCGTGAACGCCCCCAGCATGTACAGCGCCCCGTGCATAAAGTTCACGATCCGCAGCATGCCGAAGATCACCGCGAGCCCGAGGGAGAGCAGCGCGTAGAAGGCGCCGTTCACCAGCCCGTTGAATACCTGAATCAGCAGAAGTTGTGTGTTCATAGTTGGTCTAAGGGTCGAGGGTCTAAGGGTCGAAGGGTCTTGGAAAACCAGTCTCCCCAGACCCTCTGACCCTGAGTCCCTTAGACCTTTTTCAGAACTTGCACTTGCTCTCGGCCAGCGGCTGGAAGGCGCGGGCGGCGGGAATGGTGGCGATCTTGGTGAAGATGTCCCCGGCTTCCTTCGCCTGCGAGCGCGGCTTGACCTGTACGGTGTACACATCGAGGATCACGCGGTGGTCCTGCGGGCGGATGTAGGCGCTGCGGGCGTAGAAGTCGCTGAAGCGGTGGCCTTCGAGCGCCTTGACGACCGCGTCGCCGCCGTCACTCTTGGCGCGGGCGACCGCGTTCAGGTAGGTCATGGTGGCCGAGTAGACCCCGGCCTGCGCCCAGGTGGGCTTCTTGCCGAAGGACTTCTCGAACTTGGCGGCCCAGGTCCGCGCCCGCTGGTCGAGGTTCCAGTACCACGGCACGGTGGCGAGCGCCCCCGCAAAGGCGTCTTGCCCCAACGCGGCCACGTCGGTCTCGAACAGCAGGCCGATGCCCAGCCCGATGCCCTGCTGCCGCAGCCCGAACTCGTTGTACTGCTTGACCACGTTCACGAGGTCGGCCCCCGCCTGCATGGTGCCGAACACCTTGGGCTTGAGGCTCTGCGCCTTGAGCAGGTAGCTGGAGAAGTCGGTGTTGGGGAACGGCGTGGCGTCGCTGTTGGTCACGACCCGGCCCTTGTTCTCGCGGATCGCCGCCGTCATCTGGCGGTTGAGATCCTGTCCGAACGCGTAGTTGGGGTAGATGATGTACCACGAGTTCCCGCCGCGCTTGGTCACGGCCGCGCCCGTGCCATTGGCGAGCATGTAGTTGTCGTAGGCGTAGTGGAAGGTGTACTTGTTGCACTTCTCGTTGGTGAGCGCCGTGGTGCCGCCCGTCACGACCATCACCGGAATCTTCTTCTTGCTGGCGACTTCGGAGGCGGCGAGGGCCGCGCTGCTCGTGGGCAGGTCGACGAGCATGTCCACGTTCTGGCGGTCGATCATCTCGGCGGCCTTGTTGCTCGCCACGTCCGCCTTGTTCTGGTGGTCCACGCCGACGACCTGCACCTTGTTCCGGAAGCTGGGGTTGGCCGCCATGAAGTCCTGCGCGGCGAGCTGCGCGGCCCGCACGCTGCCCTGCCCGGAGAGTTCCGAGTACACGCCGGAGAGGTCGGTCAGCACGCCCACCCGCACCACGTTGTCACTGAGGCGGACGCTTTGCGCGAGCGCACCCGTGACCGTGGCGAGCGCGGCGGTGGCGACGAGGGCGGTCAGGAGTTTCTTCTGCATGGGGGTTCCTCCAAGGAAAGGGGGATGAGACGGAGAAGTTAAACGCTGAGGTAGCGCAGCAGGTCGGCCCGGCGATCTTCCACCTCGTGCCGGGCGACCTCGTCCACGACCTCGCCGTCGACCAGCACGTAGTGGCGGTCGGCGAGTCGGGTGGCGAATTTGAGGTTCTGTTCGACCAGAATCACGCTCAGGCCGTCGCGGCGCAGTTCCTGAAGCATGTCGCCGATGGCCTGCACGATCACGGGCGCGAGGCCCTCGCTGGGTTCGTCGAGCAGCAGCAGCCTGGGGGCGCTGCGCAGCACCCGCACGATGGCGAGCATCTGCTGTTCGCCGCCCGAAAGCTTGGAACCGGGATGGTGCCCGCGCTCGCGCAGCACCGGGAAGGCCTGATATGCCCGATCCAGGCTCCAGCCGCCGGGCCGGGCGGGGGGCAGTTCGAGGTTCTCGCGGACCGTCAGGCTCGACAGGATCGCCCGTTCCTCGGGCACCCAGGCGAGGCCCCGCGCGGCGACCCGGTTGCTGGGCAGCCGGGTCAGGTCCTGCCCGTCAAAGCGAATCTGCCCGGTGCGGCTTCTCAGCACGCCCATGATGGCCTTGAGGGTGGTCGTCTTGCCCGCCCCGTTGCGCCCGATCAGGCTGACGACCTCGCCGGGATGGACGTGCAGATTCACCCCGTGCAGGACGTGGCTCTGGCCGTAGTAAGCGTTGAGGTCGCGGACTTCGAGCAGCGGCCCCCCCAGGGTGGGCACCGGGGCGGGGATGGGCGCGGGGGCGGTCATGCGTGCGCCTCCTCGCCCAGATACGCCTCGATCACGCGCGGGTCGCGCCGCACGTCGTCATAGCGCCCGCTGGCGATGACCTGACCGTATTGCAGCACCGTGATGCGGTCGGCGAGTTCGGCCACCACGCTCATGTTGTGCTCGACGAGGACCACTGTGCGGCCCCGCGCGACCTCACGCACGAGGGCGATCACGCGGGCGATTCCTTCCGACCCCATGCCGGAGGTCGGTTCGTCAAGCAGCAGCACGCGCGGCTCCTGGGTCAGCGAGATGCCGATCTCCAGTTGCCGTTTCTCGCCGTGGCTGAGGTCGGCCGCGAGCCGGGCGTGCGCCGCGCCCAGCCCCACCCGCTCCAGAATCTCGTCGGCGCGGGGGCCGAGGGCCTCCAGCCGCGAGAGCGGGGTCCAGAACTGACCGGGCAGCGGGGTGGGGGACCCCAGCGCGACGAGCACGTTTTCCCGCACCGTCATGGTCGGAAAGACCGAGCTGATTTGAAACGAGCGCGACAGCCCCCGCCGCACGATTGCATGGGGCGGCAGCGTGTCGATGCGCTCGCCGAACAGCAGCACCTCCCCGCTCGTGGGCCGCAGAAAGCCCGAGAGCAGGTTAAAGAGCGTCGTCTTGCCTGCCCCGTTCGGGCCGATGATCGCGTGAATCTCGCCCCCCCGAATCTGGAGGTCGACCTCGTTCGTGGCACGAAATCCCCGGAAATCCTTGACGAGCGCCCGCGCTTCGAGGGCGGTGCCCATAGGGTGGCCGGGGGTAGGTGAAATGGCGTCGGCCACCGTCATGGGGCGGCGCCGGATGCAGACTGGGGCATCCTGTCCCTCCTGTTCTGACTTCAGAATTGTGGTACAGGAGAGATTCTATACGCCCAGCGTTACGGCTGCGTCACAGTGGCCGGGACCGTTCCCTCACCCCGGCGCAGGGGCACGACCGGCCCCATGTTCGCGGGCGTGTGGGCCTGCACTCCGTCGAGCAGGGCGGCGATCTGCCGGAAGTCGGCGTCGATGTCCCCGGTGGGCATCACGTAGCCCACCACGCCCACCCGTTTGCGCCCCCAGTCGAAGACCGTCACGCCGATGGGCACGCCCGCCTCCAGCGCCATGTAGTAGAAGCCGGTCTTCCAGCCCTCGGTGCGGACGCGGGTGCCCTCGGGGGCGACGGCGACCATGATCTCGGGTTCGCGGCGAATGATGTCCACCACCCCGTCCACGAAGTTGCCCCCCGCGCGGCGGCGGTCGACCGGCAGGCCGCCCCAGGCCCGCATCAGCCACCCCAGCGGCGGCCGGAAAAGGCTGTGCTTGGCGACCCAGTGCGCCGGAACGCCCGTGGCCCATCGCCAGCCGATGCCCGGCCAGAAATCCGCGTTGGAGGTGTGGGGCGCCACCGCCCCCACGAACTTCGGCCCCGGCGGGGGGGCGAGCACGGGCGTCCATCCGGTCAGCCGCAGGGCGAGCGTGGCGAGGCGGGACGCGAGGGTGGGGCGGCGGTTCATCCAGGTGACGGGCACCTCGGAAGTCTACGGTGCCCCGGCGGGGGGCCTGGGGTCAGGCGTGCAGCTCGCGCCACTCCCGGAACGTCACGGGAAAGAGCGGCTCGGCAAGTTCTGCCATCGCCCGCGCGTAGAGGCGGGTCTCGTACTGCGCCCCCTCATGGTCGCGCAGACCGAGGAAATGCAGCAGCGAACGTACGTTGAAGGTGTAATACGACTCGGTATACAGCGAGAGCGGCAGCACGCCCCGCGCCTGCTCGCGCGTCACGCCAAGGCGCAGCAGCTCCTGGTAGGCCCCGAACGCCTGCCGCCACGCCTCCGCCCAGACCGCCGCCGCCGCCGCCTGGTCGAGCGTGCCGTCGTCCTCCACGCTGGCCTGCCGGTTCGACGGTGCCTGCTTGCGGAAGGAAGTCGGGGTGAAGTTGCGCTCCTGCATCTCCACATATCGACCGCTAATTTCGTTCTTGCTCACGCCGACCCGGTGCCGCACCATCTGCCGGTCCACGAAGATGGGGCACACCACCTTGAAGGTGATCAGGTTGTGCTCGAAGGGGCTGCCGTGCTGGTGCCGCAAGAGGTAGCGAATCAACTTCTCGTCGCGGTCATTCAGCGGCGCGTCCGAGTCGCCGCCAAAGGAGACGCGTGCGGCATTCACGATCATCTTGTCGTCCCCGACGTGCTGCACGAGCGCCACGGAGCCGATGCCGTCGCCCAACGGGTAGAGGGTAAGGGAGGTGGCGGCGGGAGTGGTCATCGGGGGTCAGCTTAAGGCACGTCCAGGCCCATCAGCAGCACCTCGCCCCAGGGCGTCGCCAGCCGCGTCAGGGGCGCGAAGCCCACGCGTGCGTAAGCCCGCACCGCCCGCACGTTGTCGGGGTCGGGGTCGATCAGCACCCGCCGCAACGCTGGCCGCTCGGCCCGCAGCGCGTCCAGAAAGGCGCGGATGACCGTTGGCCCCAGGCCCCGCCCAGTCAGGTCCGGCTCCCCGATCAGCAGGTCCACGCCCCACGTCTCACCCTCCGGCGCGGCCCAGGGCCAGAATTCGTTGTCTGGCGTGATGCGCTCGCGCTGGATGAAGCCTGCCTCCCGTCCCTCCACCCGGAAGACGAACCCCGGCACGTCCCGCCCTGGCTCGAAGTAGTGTGCCCGCACCGCCCCCTCGTCCCGTTCGCCGTCGTCCCAGAAGACGCGGACGTGCGGGGCCTGCAGCCAGCGCGTGAGCAGGGGCAGATGGGCTTCCGTCAGCCGCTCAAACGAGATCGTCACGGTCATCCACTCCCGCCGCCCGCAGCGCCGCGCGGAACTGCTCGGGCGTTACGGGGAGCACGCTGAGGCGGCTGCCCTTCCGTGTGAGGGGCGAGTCCTGCCACTCGGGAAGGGTCCGCAGCGTGTCCAGGGGCAGCACGGCGGGCAGGTCAAAGACCGGGGCCACGTCCATCATGCTCCAGCGGGGATTGTCCGGCGTGGAGGCCGGGTCGAAATACTCGCTGGCCGGGTCGAATTGCAGGTCGTCCGGGTACGCTTCCCGCACCACCCGCGCCACGCCCGCCACCCCGGCCGGTCTGGCGTTGGAGTGGTAGAAGAGGCAGAGGTCGCCCTCCCGCATCTGCCGCAGGAAGTTGCGGGCCTGGTAGTTCCGCACCCCGTTCCACCCCTCGCGTCCCACCCGCACGAGGTCCGCGTAGCTGAACACGTCGGGTTCGGATTTGATCAGCCAGGGCATCGGCGGGCAGGCTAGCGCCCCATCCGTACCCCTCGCCACCCTGCCCCGGTGCGGGGCGCTCTACCATGCGAGGCGTGCGCCCCCTGCCCTGGCTTCCCGTGCTGCTGCTGCTCGCGCTGGCGGCCTACCTGCTGCCGGGGTGGTCGCCCCGCCTGGAGGCCGGGTCGCCGACGCCCCCCGCCGTCTCGCAAACGCTCCCGAACGAGCTGCCCACCAACACCAGCGACCTGTTCCAGGCCACCCGCCCGGCGGTCGTGCAGGTCGAGAGCCTGAACACCCGCACCCGCGAGGCGGGGCTGGGCACCGGCTTCTTCATCTCGGAGGGCGGGCAGGTGATGACCGCCTACCACGTCGTCTCGACCGGGCAACTGTTCCGGGTCCGCACGCTGGAGGGCCGCACCTACCGCGCCCGCGTGACCGCCTACGACGCGGCGGCGGACGTGGCACTGATGCAGGTCGAGGGACGCACGCCCGGCTTCCCCTTCCTGCCTCTCGCGGGGGCCGAGCCACGGGTGGGGCAGGAGGTGCTCGCCATCGGCAACAGCGGCGGCGACTTCCTGCAACCGCGCCGGGGCGTGTTGCTGCGGCTGGGGGCTGAGGCGGGCCGCGCCGACTTTCCGCAGGGGACGCTGGAAATGTCCGCGCCCCTCGCGCCGGGGGATAGCGGCGGCCCCATCCTCGACGGCACTGGGGAGGTCATCGGGGTCGTGAGCTTTATCCGCCTCGACGAGAGCAACCAGACGCGGGCCTCCTACGCGGTGCCCGTTACCCAGGACAGCCCACTGGTGGCAGCGCTGCTGGCCGGGGAGCAGCGGGACGTGCCGGTGGTGGGGCTGAATCTTGATCAGGTGCACAGCGGCCTGACGAATCCGCCCGGCGCGGTGATCGCCCGCGTGGTGCGTGACAGCCCGGCGGAAGAGGCCGGGCTGCGCGGCGCCCGCTTCGACGCGGACGGCAACCTGCTGGAAATCGGCGACGTGATTCTCAGCGTGAATGGCCGCCGGGTCCGCGACGCCAACGACTTCATCCGCACCGTGCGGGGGGACGCGACCATCGGGGACACCATCCGGCTGGGCTATATCCGGGACGGCGAGGAACGCGAGGCGATCATCACCTTGGTGGGAGCACGGGCGCTGACGGATCTGAACAGCGACGAGTGAGCGCCGCCCTGCACCGAGCATGAACTCGGCGTCACCGTCCGCTCGTCCGGTGCCTTACCCACCCGGCGCAGACTGAATCCCATGTCGCGTGCCTTTGTCAAAGAAGACGGCGGCGAGCGCTGGACGCCGCCCACCCACCCCCACACCTACCGCGTGCTGTGGCACGGCCCCGGCGGGCCGGAAGTCGTGTACGAGACTGACGATCTCCTGGGCGCCCTGCGCTGGCTCGCCGCCCGCGAGCGCCCCGGCTTCGAGCTGCGGGACCGGGCCGGGGCGCTGCTGGCGACGGCGGCCTAGCGCAGACCGAGAAAACAAGGTGGGAGACGTTTCTCGCGTCTCCCACCTTCCGCTGCTCTACCAGTCGCCTTCCAACGTCAGCCGCACCGTTCCCGCCAGCGTTTGCCCCGGCACCAGCGTCTTCAGGTCCACGCCACTCACCCCCTGCGCAGCCAGGTTCAGCGCGTTGGTCGCGTGCGAGACGGGCTCCAGGGCCAGGCTGCCGTCGGGAGCGGTAAAGACGGTCAGGTGCGAATACACCGGGTCGGCCGTCAGCACCAGCGCCCGCGTGCCCCAGTCCAGCCGCAGCACGCCGTCCCAGGCGGTGTACACCCGGTCGAAGGTGCGTTCGCCCACGGCAGCGGGCACCCGGAAGTCCTCCTCCGGGCGCAGGGGACGGGCGGGGCCAGTCGGCAGCATCTGCCCGTCCGTGTCGTAGGTCAGCGCCGCGTCGAAGGCCAGGGTGGGGTCCACTCCGTCCCCCCTGCGGGCGAAGTAGGGGTGCAGGCCCAGTCCGGCGGGCATCTCGCGGGTATCGGCGTTCGTCAGGCTGACCGTGGTGTCGAGGTGGGGTCCATGCAGGCGGTACTCCACCAGGGCGGTGAAAGCCCACGGCCAGTTCATGTCCGCGAAGTCGCGGCTGTCGAAGGTGGCCCGCAGGTGCGCGTCCGTCACCCGCTCCACCTGCCAGGGCCGGTTGCGCACGTCGCCGTGCTGGGCGAGGCCGCCTTTGGTCGTGGGGCGGAGCTGCACTTCCTCGCTGCCGAAGGGAAACCGCGCCCCGGCAATCCGGTTGGCATAGGGAATCATGATGAAGCTGGCCGTCTGGCTGCTCGTCTCCACCTTCGCGGGGTCCACCGACCGCAGGACCGGGCGCCCGGAGGCCGAGCGCAGCCCCAGCACGCTGGCGCCGAGGTCGGGCAGCACCTCCAGCGTGAGGCGCTCGCCCGCGATGGTTTCGGTCCTCACCTCTCGCCCCGCGCCCGCGCCGCCTCGTACAGCAGGATGCCCGCCGCGACCGAGGCGTTGAGGCTCTGGACCTGCCCGCGCGTGGGAATCCGCACCAGCGCGTCGCACTTCTCGCGCACGAGGCGGCGCAGGCCCTCGCCCTCCGCCCCGATCACCAGGGCGACCGGGCCGCGCAGATCGAGGCGGCCCACGTCCTGCGCGGCCTCGCCCGCTGCCCCGTAGACCCACACGCCCTGTTCCTTGAGGCGGTCGATCAGGCGGGGCAGGTTCTTCGTCTGCGCGACGGGCAGGTGGCTCGTGGCCCCCGCCGCCGTCTTGGCGACCACGGGCGATAGGGGAGCGCTGCGGCGTTCCTCCACCGCGACCCCGTGGGCACCGAGCACCTCCGCCGAGCGGATGATCGCCCCGAAGTTGCGCGGGTCGGTGATCCCGTCGAGCAGCACGATCAGCAGGTCCTCGCCCCGGCTCTGCGCCCGGTCCAGAATGTCTTCCACGCTGGCCCACGCGAGGTCTTCCACCTCCGCGAGGATGCCCTGATGCTGGGTGGTGCCCGCGAGCTGGTCGAGTTCGATGCGCGGGGCGAAGCGCACCCGCACGCCCATGTCCTTGATCTCGCGCACGAACGCCTCTTCGACCCCCCGCGCGAGCAGCACCTCACTGACCCGCCCGTCGCGCAGGGCTTCGAGCACCGGATTCCGTCCGTACAGCAACATGGGGGCAGTCTAGCGGCGGGTGCGTCCCCCGGTCCTCAGCCCCGTGGGGTCGTGACGGGGGCCTCGGCGTCCTGCCACTCCTCGGGCTGGTGGCGGGGCAGGGCGGTGTAGATGCGCGGGTCACTGGGATTGCTCGCGGCGATCAGGCGGGCGACCTCCTCCGCGTCGGGTTCGGCGAGCACGCGCACGAAGTCGGACGGGTTGAGCACAGCCTCGCGTACGGGCCAGCCCCGCGCCTGCGTCCACTCCACGAGTTCGGCCAGCGCCCCCGCCCCCGCCGGGCCATACGCCGGGCCGTAGGCGGGCACGGTGACCACAGCTTCGTCGCCGCGCGTGATCAGGGCTGCGTAGCGTGAAGCGTCGCGCACCCCCTGCCAGTCGGCGATCAGGTACAGGGTGGCGGGGCGGCCCGCGCCCTCCCGACCCTCCGCAGCGCCGAGCAGGTCCATCAGCTCGCGGTGGGTTTCCAGCGGGGCACCGGGCAGGCCGAGCGGTTCGAGGACTCGCATGGGGGCAGTCTAGGGCCTGGGGTGGGTCGCGGGGGGCTGGGGGGGTGACGGCGGGGCGGCGCCGTCACCCGCTATCCTGCCCCCCATGAAGTCCAAGCTCAGTGCCCTCGTGGCCCAGGCGCGGGGCGGGCGCGTGGTGCGTACCCCCTTCGTGGACGGGGACGACATCGACCGCCGCCTGCTGCAAGACGACGACGTGCGGTTTGTGATCGCGGGCGGCTTTCCGGATGCCCGCCGGGTGGTCCTGACCCTGCACCCCGCCCATATCCCCGAGGTGGACAGCGGCGTGACCGTGTTGCGCGTGACCCCCGGCCCCGGCCCGGCCTGGGACCTTCAGGACTTCACCGTGCACCTGCGGCGGCTGGAGCTGCCCGAGGACGCCGTGGGCGACGTGCGCGAGGAACGCGGCGGGGCCTTCCTGGTCGCCGCGACGGGCAAGGCCGCGTCGGCGCTGGAGGCCCTGACGGAACTCGGCGGGCGTGAGGTCGAGGTCGAGGAGGTCGGGGAGACGGCCGGGCGCGGCAGCAAGACGCGCGAAGTGGTCGTGCCCTCCATGCGCGTGGACGTGGTGGGAGCCAAGGGCTTCGGCGTGAGCCGCGCCTACTTCCAGCAGGGCATCGACGGCGGCAAGGTGCGGCTCAACGGTGCCCCCGCCCGCGCGAGCAGCGACATCAAGGAGGGCGACAGCCTCAGCGCCGAGGGCCTGGGCCGCATCGACTTCAAGCGGGTCGTGAACGAGACGCGCCGGGGGAACTTCAAGGTCGAGCTGGAGGTTCACCGGTGAGGGGCGGTGTGCTCTGGGCGGTGTGCTCTGGGCAGGCTCCCGCCGCTGGTGCTCTTGCTTCTGCTGTCGGGCTCATGGCTCACGGCTCATGGCCCACCGCCCGCTTTCCATGATCGACCTCCTCGCCCGCCGCCCCAGCCTCAGCCCCGAGGAACTCATCGCCGACCTCTCGCCCAGCGCCCGCTTCCACGGGGTGCGCTTCGAGAACTACCGGCCCAACCCCGAGTTTCCCAGCCAGGAAGAAGCCCGGCGCTCGCTGCAACTCTTCTTGCAGGGGGCGCAGGCGCGGCCCGGCGGCTTCCGCCTCTTCCGCCGCTCCAGGCCCGAGGGCCGGGGTCTGTACCTCGACGGCGGCTTCGGGGTGGGCAAGACGCACCTGCTGGCAAGCACCTACCACGCGGCCCAGGGCACGCGGGCGCTGATGAGCTTTCAGGACCTGATGTACGTGATCGGGGCGCTCGGCATGGGCCGGGCGGTGGACGCCTTTCGTGGACACGACCTGCTGCTGATCGACGAGTTCGAACTCGACGACCCTGGCAACACCCACATGGCGAACACCTTCCTGGGGCAACTGATGCCCGCCGGGACGAGCGTGGTCGCCACCTCCAACACCGAGCCGGGGGCGCTGGGGCAGGGCCGCTTCAACGCCACCGACTTCCAGCGCCAGATTCAGGGCATCGCCGACCGCTTCGAAACCCACCGCATCGACGGCCCCGACTACCGCCAGCGCGGTACAGCCCCGGCGCAGCCCCTCGGCGCCGACGAGTTCGCCGCGTGGCGGGCGCGGCAGCCGGACGCGGGCCTCGCCGTGGTCAGCCACCGCGACCTGGGCCGCCTGCTGATCGACGTTCACCCCAGCCGCTTCGCCCGGCTGCTCGCGGGGGTAGAGGCCCTGGGGGTGACGGGGCTCGCCCCCATGCCCGACCAGAACGTCGCCCTGCGCTTCGTGCACTTCGTGGACAAGCTGTATGACCTCGGCCTGCGGGCGGCCTTTACCGGGGCGCCGCTGGGCACCCTCTTTTCCGAGACCTACCGCCACGGCGCCTACGCCAAGAAGTACAGCCGTTGCCTCAGCCGCCTCTCCGAGCTGCTGCACGAGGCGCGGGCGGACCTCGCCGCCGGGTGAAGGTCGCCTCATCTCCCGTCACCGCCCGCCCCGCTACGGTCAGGGCATGACCCAGGACCAGAACCGCAACTTCACGATGGTGCTGCCCGGCGGAAGCGTCCCCGCCCGTTTCGTCACCCTGCCCGACGGCACACCCGGTGTGGAGGTGGAGGGCGTGCAGTTTCCCCACGTCACCGACGAGGTGCCCCACGGCATCAAGGGCAACACCGACGAGCAGCGCCGCGTGATCGACGGCCTGCGCCTGCGCTTCAAGATCACGTCCGAGCCGACCGTGCTCGCCTTTGACGTGGAGTGAGGCATACAGGAATGAAAAAGCCCCGCCTGGTGCGGGGTTTCTCGTGGTGCCGAGAACGGGACTTGAACCCGTATACCCTTGCGGGTGTTCGATTTTAAGTCGAATGCGTCTACCGATTCCGCCATCCCGGCAGGGAGCCTGTGCCCCGGCAGTATAGAAAAAACCCCGCCTCTGGGGGCGGGGCTGTGTGGTGGAGGTGGGCGGAGTCGAACCGCCGTCCAAAGGTCCGTTCAGTGTGCGTCTACGTGTGTATCCCGCTCTTTGATTGTCGGGTCGCAGGCCACCAGCGGGCGGGTTTCCTTTGACCTTATCTCCACTTATCTTCGCCTACCGCTATGGAGCCTCGCGTCGGCTAGCCTTCTTTTGTTGCAGTTCGCGCCGCGCCAAAGGCCGGGCTAGGCGGTCACTGTCTCACTTAAGCAGCGAGAGCGTAGTTCTGGTTGCCAGTTAATGGCTTTGCCGTTTGTTTACGAGGCCAACGGCACCTCGACACGCAACATCACCTTCAGTTCCCCTGTCGAAACCGGGTCACCCCCAGTGCGTCGCCGGACCTAACCGGCGAAGAAGAGTGTAGCAGAGGGCGTCCCGGCGCACCCTGACCATTCGCACGTTCCACCCTCATGCAGCCGTCAGCCCGGACAGGCTCAGTCCGCCGCCAGTTCCGCCCGCTCGGGCAACTCGGCGTGCTGTGCCCAGCGTCCCAGAGCGTCTACGAAGCTCGGCATGACCTCGCCGCGCTCGCTGCCCAGGGCGCTGAAGGCGGGCCGGAGGGCGGGCAGACCCAGCTCGGCGGTGGGGACGCCTTCCACCAGCCCCGCGTCCAGGCCGGTCACGTCGGCCACCATGCGGGCGAAGTCGGCCCAGCTCACGGCGCCGGGGTTGGCGAGATGCCACACGCCGCGCTCGCCGTCGATGAGGAGGTCGAGCACCGCCCGCGTGAGGTCGGGCACGTAGGTGGGCGAGACCACCTGATCGTCGGCCGCCCGCAGCACCCGCCCGGCCCCCAGCTCGCGGACCACGTGCGCGGCGAAGTTGTAAGGGTCCCAAGGCCCGAAAAAGGCGCTCGTGCGGATGACCAGGGCCTCCGGCAGCGCCCCCAGCACCGCCTCCTCGGCGGCGCGTTTGCTGCGGCCATAGGCGTTCAGGGGGTTGGGGGGGTCCAACTCCACGTAGGGTGCCCCCTTGCGCCCATCGAACACGAGGTCGGAGGAGAAGGTCACCAGCCGCACCCCGGCCCCGGCGCAGGCCCCCGCCAGCAGGCGCGGCCCGTCCACGTTCTCGCGGTCGTTGCGGGGATCTCGCTCGGCGTCGTCCACCCGCACGTAACCGGCGGCGTTCACGACGGCCCAGGGCTGGTGCTCGGCCAGTGCCCGCGCCACCGACGCCGCGTCCGCGATGTCGCAGTCATTCCGCCGCAGCAGCCGGTAGGGGAGGCCGCGCCCCTCGCACTCGCGGGCGAGCGCCTGCCCCAGCGTGCCCGTCGCCCCGGTGATCAAAATGGGAGCTCCGGCGGGTTCGTCCGCCCGTACTGGGCCGAAGGGCGGGAAGGTCAGGCGCCCCGGCCGCTCCCACCATCCCGGCCCGGCGAGGACCGGGTGGGAGGGTGTCTGCCCGGTCGCCAGTTCGCGGGCCAGGGTCACCAGCGCGGTGGGGCGCGGCTCGGGAGAGCGGATGTCCCACAGGCCACTCTCGTAGTGCCCGTCGCGGCGGGTCAGCAGGCTGTTCCACTCCCAGGCCCCCATCGCCGCCCAGACGGTGATCGCCCGCACGTCGGCCCCCTCGGCGCGGACCTCCTGCGCGGCCTGCCACGCGCCCGCCAGCCAGCGCAGTTGCTCCTCGCGGGTGCAGCCCAGGTGCACTTCGGTGATCGCCAGGGGCAGGCCGTAGCGGGCGTGCGCCTCGCGCAATCGGTCGCCAGGGCCACCGATCCCCTCGCCGCGCACCCGCACCGCCTCCACGTCGGCGTAGCGGTCGCGGCCGTTGCCGCCGTGGGTGTGACCAGGGTAGTGGCTCAGCCGCTCGTCGAGAAAGCGCTCGCTCGTCACATACACGTTCAGGCCCAGCACGTCGGGCGGACAGGGGTTCTCAGCAAACCAGCGGACCTCGTGCTCGGGGGCGCCGATCCAGCGCAGGTACTTCCACATCGGGTGCCCCTCGTCCACCCGGCCCAGCAGCAGGTCGAGGCTCAGCCAGCGCCGCTCGTTCTCGAAGTCGGCCTGGTAGCGCATGCGCGGGGTGCTGTAGGTCCGGCCCAGGTCCTCGGTCTGAATCAATCGGGCCGCCGGATTTACCGCCCGAATCTCACGCATCGCCAGGGCCGTCGCCTGAAGCTGGTGAAAGAGGGCCGTCCAGAACGACCGCTCGTCCCGCGCGTGGGGGTACCAGTGGCCGTACAGCGCCGAGAAGCGGGCCGTGGTCAGGGGTTCATTGACGGGCGTATACGCGCCCAGGTGCGGATACCGCTCGGCCACCGCCCGCGCGTAGGCCTGCACTCCCTTGACGAACCCAGGGTCCAGCAGGTGCGTGTGACGCGGCCCGCTGCCGTGGTGCACCAGCCCCACGATGGGCTCGACTCCCCTGTCCGCCAGCCGCGCGAGCCGGGTGTCGGCCCAGTGCCAGTCGGCCCGCTCGGGGCCGTAGGGGGCGGTGCGCTCCCACAGCAGCGGAAAGCGCATGGCCGTGATGCCCAGGTCGGCCAGGCGGTCGAGGTCGTCCAGCCGGTGATCGAAGCCGCTCAGGGCATTCTGGTCGAGGTAATCGTTCCCCACGCGGCTGACGGTCGGCTCGACCCCCGCCCACAGTTCCAGGTTGTGCATGCATCCTCCCCCTGCTCCCGGAAGCGGGGACCGCAGTCCTTCCCAGGTGGCCCGTCAGGGCCACAAATCGGCGTCTCAGAAGTGCCCCGGCGGCACTCCCCGGACAGGGAGGGCGCGGCCCCTCGCCCGGCTTGCCGAGCAAAAGACCTTCGGGCATTGTGCCCGCCCAGGAGAGGTGCGAATTCTCACAAAGCGCGGGGCAGGCTTAATGCGTTTGTCAGTTCATGTGGGGATTTCCTAGAGCCTCTTTAAAGGGGACCGAACAGGGGCGTCTCAGCGGTACTCCGCCAGCAGCGCCCGGTGGTCACTGCCCGATTCCGGCAAGACCCTTGTTCGCGTCGGCGTCAAGCCCTGGGCCATCAGATGGTCGATTCGCAACCACAAGCCCGGAAAGGTCCACCCTGGCCCCCGCCCGACGAGGTCGTGGGCGTCCGGCCCCACCGAGCGCCGCAACTCCTGGTAGGCCAGACCACGTGGCGGCGTGTTGAGGTCGCCGCCCAACAGCAGCGGCCCTGTCCCCTTCCCTGCGATGGCCGAAAGCCGCGACACCTGCGCCGTCCGCACGTCCCGCGTCTGGCGCACACGGTCAAAGTCGCCGCGCCGCACGCTGGACACAAGGACGGTTCCCAGATGCACGTTGAGCACCCGCACCTCCTGGCCCCGCCAGCGCACCCGCGTTTCCAGAAAGGTGCGGCGGGTGCCCGGCGCCGCATGGTTGGTGGCTGACAGAACGGGCAGGCGTGAGAGGGTGGTCACCTCATATCCCGTCCGCACCGCGTAGCCGGGCAGCCGGGCGAGCAGGGCCTCGCGGAAGCCGGGGCGCACGAAGTTGGTTTCCTGAAGCAGCAGCAGGTCCGCGTCCGCCGCCCGCAGCGCCGCCGCGATCTCGTCCGGGGACCCGCGCAGCCCCTGCGCCACGTTGAAGGTGACGACCCGCAGCGGCCCGTCCGTCTGGGGCCGCCAGTGCAGCAGACCCGCACCCCCGGCGGCGAGGAGCGTTCCCGCCAGCGCGACCGCCACCCCCCGCCGTCGCCACAGCGTCCACCCCAGCACCAGTGGCGCGGGCAGCAGCCACAGCAGCGGCGGCGCGTAGGCGAGCAGCAGCGTGGGCACCGTCCGCTCCCCGACCCACTCGCCCAGCGCCCAGATCAGCGCGACCGTCAGCAGATACAGCCAGGCGAGGCGCGAACGAACCATGCCCGCGAGTCTGCCACGCAAGATGATGGATTGACCCTCTCCCCCCGTGGAGAGGGGCGCTGCGCAGCAGCGGGGTAAGGGGGCGGGTGACCACCTCACCCGCCCACCCAAGGCGGAGAACAGCCCAGGTCAGGACCTAAAACGCATACCGCACCCGGCACTCCGGCAACGCCCGCGCCAGCAGCTCCGTGAAGCGGGCCACCGCCTTCCCCTTGAAGCCGTAACGGTAGCGGACATTCTCGCCGCCGTATTGCGAGCGCTTCTGCTCCTGCCACTGCGGAGTCCACAGGAGGGATTCGGCCTTGGGGTGCCACCCCAGGTTGACCTCGTGCAGACCAGCATTGTGCGTCAGGAAGATCACCTCGGCGGCAAGCTGGGCGCGGGCTTTTTCTGAAAGCGACTCACGCACCTCGCGCAGCAGCTCCGCATAGTCGGCGGTCCAGCCCTCGTAGATCACGACGGGCGAGAAGTTGAGATGCACCTCGTAGCCCGCCTCCACGAAGTCGTTGATGGCGGCGATGCGCTCCCGGATGGGCGAGGTCCGCACGTCCAGCACGCGGGCGAGGGGGCGCGGCATCAGCGAGAAGCGGATGCGGGTCTTGCTCTGCGGGTCGTAGGTCAACAGGTCGCGGTTGACATACTTGGTGGCAAAAGATGCTTTGGCGTTGGGCAGGGTGCGGTAAAGCGCCACCATGTCGCGCACATTGTCCGAGAGCAGCGCGTCCACGCTCAGGTCGCTGTTCTCCCCGATGTCGTAGACCCACAGGTGGGAGTCCACCTGATTGGGCTCCGCCTTCGGCCCCAGCTTCTCCGCGTGGCGGCGCAGCGCCCGCTCCGCGTCCTCCACATTCACAAAGGTCGTGATCGGGTTGGCGAAGCCCTTGCGCCGGGGGACGTAGCAATACGCGCAGCTCAGCGCACACCCGTTGGCGAGGCCGGGCGCGATCCAGTCCGCGCTGCGCCCGTTCTCGCGCAGGGCGAAGGTCTTGCGGACCCCCAGCACCAGCACCTGCCGCTTGATCCGTACCCACTCGCGCACCAGCCCCGCGTTGCCGTGCAGCCCCGGAATATTCCAGTGCGAGTCCACCAGCGTCCGTGCCGCCTCCGGAAACCGCGCCAAAATCTCCCGCCCCCGCGCGTACTCCTCGACCCTTGGCTCCAGGTAGATGTGCCGGATGTCGAGCAGGGGGGACGTCATTGACCTATTTGACCTCAAGTTGGCGCAGGATTCTGTAGCCTTCGCGCCCTCCCAGCGCGAAAAAAAGCCCCCAGCCGCGAAGCCGGGGGCCTTGGATTGCTGACTGCTCTAGCGGTACTCTGCCGCCCGCTCCCGCGCTTCCTCTCGCAGGGCGAGTTCCTGGCGCTGCACCCCGGCCACCGCGTCCGCGAGAGCGTCCTTGAGGTCGGTCAGGCCCAGGGACTTCAGGGCACTGACGGGAATGCCGCCCGTACGCTCCACCTCGCGCTCCAGCACGTCGGGGTCGGCGGCCTCAGCCTTGTTCAGGGCGACGACGGTGGGCATCTCGCGGAAGCCGAGGTCCTCCAGGATGCGGTTCACCGCGTCCAGGCGGGTGTCGGCCCCCGGTGCCGCCACGTCCACCACATGCAGCAGCACGTCGGCGTCCCCGATCTCCTCCAGCGTGGCGCGGAAGGCGCGGGCGAGGTCCTTGGGCAGGTCGCGGATAAAGCCCACCGTGTCGGTAAAGACCACCGGGCCGATGCCCTCGATAAAGCCCTGGCGGCTGGTCGGGCGCAGGGTGGCGAAGAGCTTGTTCTCGGCCAGCACCCGGCGCGGTTCCTCGGCGGCGTGGGTAAAGGCGTTCAGCAGGGTGGACTTGCCCGCGTTGGTGTACCCCACGATGGACACGACGGGCACGTCATTGCGGGCACGGCCCTTGCGCCGTTCCTCGCGCCGAACGGCGACGCCTTCCAGTTGTTTCTCCAGAAAGGCGAGGCGGTCGTTGATGCGGCGGCGGTCCAGCTCCAGCTTGGTTTCACCGGGGCCACGCGTGCCGATGGAGCCACCCGCCGCGCTGCCCGCCGAGCCGCCGATGCGCGAGAGCTGAGCGCCCGCACCCAGCAGTCGGGGCTTCATGTACCGGAGCTGCGCGAGTTCCACCTGCAGCCGCGACTCGACCCCCTGCGCGTGCAGCGCAAAGATGTCGAGGATGAGCTGGGTGCGGTCCAGAATCTTCAGCCCGGTCGCCGCCTCGATCTCGCGGGCCTGGGCCGGGCCGAGTTCCTGCCCGAAGATCAGGAGGTCGGCGTCGAGATGGTAGGCCTTGCTCGTCAGTTCTTCGAGCTTGCCCGCCCCGACCAGCGTCCCCGCTTTCAGATGGCGGCGGTAGACGAGTTCCTTGTGGACGACCTCGGCCCCCGCCGTGCGGGCGAGTTCCGAGAGTTCCTCCAGCCGCTCCTCGGCGTCGAACTCGCCCTGGTCGATCTGGACGAGGATGGCCCGTTCGCGGTCCTTTTTCGCCTCGCGGGTGCGGGCGGCGCGGGCGATTTCCTCCTCCAGCGCCGACACCTGCGCTCCGAGGTCGAACTCGTCGATCTGGAAGCTGGGCACCGGGTCGAGGATGCGCCAGTCTTCTTCCTCGCCCACCGTGCCGGGCGGGGTGAGGTGCGCGGTGTGAACCAGACCGGGCTGGCCCTCATTCCGCACCTCGATGGCGCTCACCGCGTCCAGCCGCTTGAGGAAGAGTGTGGAAAGGTCGCCCTTGCTGAGCGACCCGCCGCGGGGGTGGGTGTGCAGCAGGTGGAAGCCCGCCAGCCGGTTCTCGCCGAGGCGCAGGTCGGGCAGTTCGGCCCCCTTCGCGTCCGCCACGCTGACCGAGAGCACCCGGCCCCGGCGGTCAATCAGCACGCTGATCTCGCGGCGGATGTCGTGCGAGAGTTCCGCGAGGTTTCGGGCGAGTTCGGGCGAGCCGACCCGCCCCGGCTCGATGCGGCGGCGGTACAGGTTCCCGAGGGACTTCAGTTGGGCCGGGCGCAGGCCCGAGGTGTTGCCAAGCACTTTATCTATGTGAGGTCACATCCTTTGCAGGGGTGAGAGATTGCGGTTGGCCCCCAGGGTCAACCCGAGCAGAGCGAGAAGCAACAAGGGCGGGTTGCAGGAGCTGAAGGAGGATTCGGCGTTTTTCCGAACCCTGAGGAATCGGACGCAATCCGTACGAGAAGGGGTGGAAAAACGCACTCTGGGCCGCGCGGCAGGTACCGGGCGGCGGGGCTGGAGGCACGTTCCGGCATCACCCCAGGGTAGATCGGGGGAGCAGCGGAAAAGGTGTGCCTTTACTTCAGGAGGTTGAGCATCGTGGGGCCAGAGTGCCACGCGGGCGGGGCCGGGAGCATCCGCCGGGTGGCCTACCGGGTGGGGGAGTCGAGGAGCACCTGCGACAAGGCATAACGCGACCGCGCCACCATCGCCGGGTTGGTGTGCAGGTAGTAGGGAATCTCGGCGGCGGCGATAGAAAGCGCCCAGCCCCGCCCCCTCACCCAGGTTGCCTCGTCGCAGCCCACGGCCTCGCGGAACACCAGCCGCGATTCGGCGTCCAGCCAGTTCCACGCCACGGCCAGCTCACACGCCGGGTCGCCCACCCGCAGCGCTCCGAAGTCGATCACGGCGCTGAGGCGCCCGTGCTCGGCCAGCAGGTTGTCGGATTTCAGGTCGCCGTGGATCCAGACGGGGGCGTCGTCCCAGACTGGCGCTTGCAGGGCCACCTCCCACGCTGCGGTGAGGGCCACCCGGTCCAGATCGTCGGGCGACCGGGCGATGTTCTCGCGGGTGTAGGCGTCACGGCTCAGCAGGGGGGCGCCGCGTTCTCCGCCAGTTGAGTCTGCCATTGGTGCACCTGTCGGGTCCATCGCTTGCAGTGCTCGGATGAAGCCCGCCAGGTCGCGCGCTGCCTGCGGAAAGTCAGTCAGGTTCTCCCGGAACGCCGGTTCGCCCGGCAGCCAGCGGTACACGCCCCAGGTCAGGGGGGAGCCCTCGCCCGGCTGACCCAGGGCCAGCGGCACCGGAATCGTCAGCGGGAGATGCGGGGCGAGCCGCGGCAGCCACGCCAGCTCCTGCTCCACCTGCCCGGCGGCACTGGGACGGCGGGGCAGCCGCACGGCGAGGGCGTCCCCCAGGCGGTAGATCGCGTTGTCGCTGCCCGCCGAGGAGAACACGCGCACGGGCAGGTCGGCCCACTCCGGGAATTGAGTGGCGAGCAGGCGCCGCACCAGTCCCGTGTTCGTCTCGATCTCGTCGGCGTGGAGGCGGACCGGAGCGTCTGTCATCGTCACTCAGCGTAAGGGGCGTCCGGTCAGGCCGCGCCCGCCAAAGGGCCTACGGCACACGAAAAACGCCAACCCCGATCAGGGCTGGCGTTTCTTTGGCGAAGAGGGTGGGATTCGAACCCACGGTAGCCTTGCGACTACTTCGGTTTTCGAGACCGACCCATTCAACCACTCTGGCACCTCTCCGCGTATGGTTGCTCTGGCCGGGGCCAGTGGGCGACCGGGAGCATAGCACGGCAGCGGGGAGATGTGGAGGGGGGCTATCAGATTTGCGCCTCCGACCCGGCCCCGTCTGGGGCACAGTAGAGCCATGCGGCGACCTCTCCTTCTGCTCGCCAGCGCGGCCCTGTCCGGCATGGCGCTGGCGGCGACCCGTGTGCCCGGCACCTTCACCTACTACTCGGCGGCCCGCGACCCCATCACCGACGCGAATACGGGCAGCGTGGTCATCGACGAGGTGAACGATACCTCCGGCCAGACGCGCTTCGCCCTGCGCTGCGCCGACCGCGACCGCCCAGCGCTGTGGGCCACCCTGACCACCAAGAATGCCCTCCTGAGCGAGGACGAGGCCTACGCGGGCCTCAAACCCGCCGTGACCATTCGGCTGGGTGATGACCCCGCCGTCGTGCTGCGCGACTCGGACCTCGTGAGCGTGGTGGATACCCGCGAGAACGTGCTGACACGCAATATCGGCTTTCAAGGCGCGGTCGTGCGGCAGATCGCCGCTGGGCTCAATGCGGGCAAGCGGCTGGTGGTGCGGGTCAACCGCCGGACCGGGGGGCAGGCGCTGACCTACACCTTCCCGGCGCGGGGCTTCGACGTGGCGTGGGCGGGCGTGAACGGGTGCCAGCCCTACGGCCGGGTGGCGACGGCCGCGCCGCGTGCGACCACCCCTTCCACCCCGGCGGCCGGTGCCCCCAAGTTCACCGAGTGGTATTTCACGACCTGCCGCGACACGGTGAGCGGGGCCTCCCGCGCTGGGCTGGTGGCGGGGCGGGCGCACCTGTGTGACCTCGTGATCGAGACGGTTCCCAATGGGGCACGTCCAGTCGCCGCCGAGTTCCGCTACGAGCTGGAATACCGCGAGGGCGGGCGCACCGGCAAGCTGACCCTGCCCGGCGTGGACCGCTGGCCCTCTGCCGGGGGCACCGTGACCCGCTTTCGGCAGGAGGGGAGCCGCCTGGTCTTTACCCTGCCGCTGAACGTGCGCGTCCGGGCCGAGCGGGTGTACACCAGCATCAACGTGACGGGCAAGGTGACCTTCGACAACGGCAGCGTCAAGAGCGTGTACGAGCCGCTGCCGGTACGTCCGGGGAACTGACCGGAGCGGGCCGCTGGAAGCTGGCGGCTGGCCGCTCCCCGCACTACAGTTGGCCCCGTGACCGTTCCGCCCGCTGCGCCCGATCCCAGTCCGCCGCCCCAGGGTCCGGCCTCGCCCGCCCCGGCTCCGGCTCCCCGGCGCTCGCTGCGGGTGAACACCCTGATCGTGATGGCGGGGACGCTGGGGTCGCGGCTTTCGGGCATTGTGCGGCAGCAGATCATCAACCTGTTCGACGCGACCCTCACCGACGCCTTCACGGTCGCGGTGCGGGTGCCCAACCTCTTGCGGGAGTTGCTGGCGGAGGGGGCGCTCGTCAACTCCTTCATTCCGGTCTACAAGACGCTGGACGTGGCCGACCGCAAGAAGCTGGCACAGGCCTTCAGCGGTGTGCTGATCGCGGTGAACCTGCTGCTGATGGCGCTGGGCATCTTTGCGGCCCCCTGGATCGTGGACCTGCTCACCGCCGCGAACTCCAACGTGGACCCGGCGCTGGCAACGTACATGACCCGGCTGGTGATGCCCTTTCTGATGCTGATCAGCCTCTCGGCGGTGGCGATGGGGCTGCTGAACGCCGACGAGCACTTCAAGGAAAGCAGCTTCGCGCCCGTCGCCTTCAACATTGCGTCCATCGTCGCGCTGCTGCTGCTGCCCGACACGGCGACGTGGCTGGCCTTCGGGTGGCTGATCGGCGGGGTGGCGCAACTCGTGGTGCAGCTTCCGGCGCTCTCGCGCTTCGGGGTGCTGCCCACGCCCGCGCTGCGCGGCCACCCGGCGCTGGGGCGGGTGCTGCGGCAGATGGCCCCCTTCACCCTGACGGCGGGGGCGCGGCAGGTCCTGAACGTCTACGTGACGCGGCTGCTCACAAACAGCAGTCAGTTTCCGGTGGGCACCCAGACGGGCTATGCCAACGCGGAGGCCCTCTTCACGATGGCAAACGGCCTCTTCGTGGTCTCGCCCGTGCTGGCCCTCTTTCCGCGCTTTTCGCAACACGCGGCTGACCGGGACTGGGCCGCGTTCCGGGCGCTGACGGTGCAGGGCCTGCGGACCACCACCTTTTTCGCCGCGCCCATGAGTGCGCTGCTGCTGGCGCTGGCTCCCTATGCCGTGAGTCTCTTCAACCTGGGCCGCAACTTCGAGGTCGCCAAGTTCCAGGCGGGGTCGGGCATCCTGACCGGGTGGGCGCTGGCGCTGGTGCCCTGGGCGGTCGTGACCGTGCTGCTGCGGACCTTCTACGCCCGCGAGCGCACGCGCGAAGCCGTGGTCGTCAGCGCCGCAGGCTTCGTGCTGGAGGTCGGGCTGTACAACCTGCTGGTGCCCCGGCTGGGCTTTCTGGGCTTCGGGCTGAGCACGGCGATCAGCGGCGTGCTGATGGCGGGAGCCCTCGTCTTCATGTACCGCCGCGCCCTGGGCTTCCCCTCGCGCGAGGTCGCCGGGCACCTGCTGCGGGTGGTGCCGGTGGCCGCCGCCGCCGGTCTGGCCGCGTGGTTGGTGTCGCTGGTGATGCCCGAGCCCGGCTTCATCGTGCCCGGCGTGGTCGGGCTGGCGCTGGCGGGCGGCGTGGGGCTGGCCGTGTACCTCGCCGGAGCGCTGGCCCTGCGGCTGCCGGAGGTGGCGGGGGTGCTGCGGCGACTGGGGCAGTAGAGCGTGTGGCTTGTAGAAGGAAGGTGGGAGACGCTTCGGAACGTCTCCCACCTTCTTCTCGGCTCCACGACACCACTTTCTCTAGCGCACCCCCACCACCGCATACCCCACCAAAGCCAGTCGCTCCCGCAGCAGGTAGCGCCCGGCGGGAGGCTGGCTCAGCGGGCTGGGGCTGGCATTGGCGGTGAGGTCCAGGGCGTGCGCCAGGGCCAGGGCGCGGGGCGTGTGCGCTGAGTCAGTCACCAGGGTGAGGGGCGTGGCGGGGGGCAGCAGGGCACGGGCGCCGCGCAGGTTCTCGACCGTGGTGCGGCTGGCCGTTTCCGCGACCAGGGCCGAGGCCGGGACGCCCGCTGCCCGCAGGTACCGGACCCCGACCTCGCCCTCTGAGTGGGGGTCGCCGGGCCGCCGCCCGCCCGTCACCACGACGCGGCGCACTCCGCCTGCCCGGTACAGCGCGAGGGCGTGGTCGAGCCGCCGGGCAAAGGCCGGGCTGGGCGTGCCCGCGTACTGCGCGGCCCCCAGCACCACGACGGTGGGGTAGGGGGCACTCGCGGGGGTCGGCACACGCGGCAACAGCAGAAAACCGAGAACCAAGCCGAGCAGCACCAGCAGCGGCAGCAGCGAAGCGGTGGACCCCCGGTCACGCATGGGAGCCGAGCGTAGCACGGGCCATGCCTGTCGTCCTGCACGGCGAGGGCAGGAAGCCGGGTCACCCTGGAAACGCAGGATTCGCGCCGCTTCGCTTGCCCCGGTCAGCCCTGAACCCAGAGGCACACGTCGCGTTTCCGATCCTGCCCCTTTCTGTCTGCGCCTAAGCAGCAGATGGAGAACTTGCCCCACGCCCAATCGCATCCCACACCGCCGTGCGCCCCGGAGAGGGCGTGCTACGCTCGGCGCACTTCGCCCCGGTGGAGCCCCTCTCTTATGCCCAGAACCCTCGTGATCGTCGAGTCGCCCGCCAAGGCGAGAACCATCGAGAAGTACCTCGGGAAGGGGTACGCGGTGGAGTCCTCCATCGGGCATATCCGCGACCTGCCCAAAAGCGCCGCCGACATCCCCGAGAAGTACAAGGGCAAGGCCTGGGCGCGGCTCGGCCTGGACGTGGAAGACGACTTCAGACCCCTGTACATCGTCTCCCCGGAAAAGCGCCAGCACGTCGCCCGCCTGAAGAAGCTGGCCGCCGAAGCCGACGAGATTATCCTGGCGACCGACGACGACCGCGAGGGCGAGAGCATCGCTTGGCATCTGTATCAGGAACTCAAGCCCAAGGTCCCGGTGCGCCGGATGGTCTTCCACGAGATCACCAAGGAAGCCATTCAGCAGGCCATCCAGAACCCGCGCGACATCGACACCAACCTCGTGGAGGCCCAGGAGGCCCGCCGGGCGCTGGACCGCCTGTACGGGTACGAGGTCAGCCCGGTCCTCTGGAAGAAGGTCGCGCCCAAGCTGAGCGCGGGCCGGGTGCAGTCGGTGGCGACCCGGATGCTCGTCGAGCGTGAGCGCGAGCGGATGCGCTTCGTGAGCGCGGTGTGGTGGGACCTCGTGGTGACGGGGCGCACGGCGGCGGGAGCGACCTTCCCCGCCCGCCTCACCGATGTGGACGGGGTGCGGCTGGCGACGGGCAAGGACTTCGACCCCCTCACCGGGCGGCTGAGGGATAGCGCGGGGGTCCGTCTGCTGGACGAGGCGGCGGCCCGTGCCCTCGCAGATGGCCTGACGGGGCAGCCTCTCCGGGTCACCTCGGCGGAGGAGAAGCCCTTTACCCAGCGGCCCTACGCGCCCTTTATCACCTCCACCCTCCAGCAGGAGGGCAGTCGCAAGCTGGGCTTCGCGGCCACCCGGACCATGCGGGCGGCGCAGCGGCTCTACGAGGGCGGCTACATCACCTACATGCGCACCGACTCCACCAACCTCTCTTTGGAGGCGGTGACGGCGGCCCGCACCCAGGTGAAGGCCATGTACGGGCAGGACTACCTCTCGCCCCAGCCGCGTGTGTACGCCAAGAAGGCCAAGAACGCGCAGGAGGCGCACGAGGCGATTCGGCCCGCCGGGTCCAGCTTCCGCACGCCCGATTCGCTGCGCGGCGAACTCTCGGGCGACGAGTGGCGCCTCTACGACCTGATCTGGAAGCGCACGGTCGCCTGCCAGATGGCCGACGCGCGGGGCCGCAGCCTGCGGGTCCGGTTGTCCGGGCAAGTGACGACCGGCGAGGCCGTGGGTCTGAGTGCCTCCGGGCGCACCATCGACTTCCCCGGCTTCTTACGGGCCTACGTGGAGGGGAGCGACGACCCCGCCGCCGCCCTGGAGGACCGCGAGACGCCCCTGCCCCCCCTGAGGGAAGGCGAGCGCGTCACCGCCGAGTCGGTGAAGGCCGAGGACCACGAGACGCAACCCCCTGCCCGCTACACCGAGGCCTCGCTGGTGCAGGCGTTGGAGGGGGCGGGCATCGGGCGGCCCTCGACCTACGCCTCGATTCTGGGCACCATTCAGGACCGGGGCTATGCGGTCAAGAAGGGGCAGGCGCTGGTGCCCACCTGGACGGCCTTCGCCACCTCCGCGCTGCTGGAGGGGCACTTCGGGAATCTGGTGGACTACGACTTCACCGCCCGGATGGAGGAGGCCCTCGACGACATCGCGGGCGGGCGGGCGCAGCGGGTGCCGTACCTGCGGCGCTTCTATCTGGGCGAGGGCGGCGAGGGAATGGCGCTGCGTCCCCTGATCGACTCCAAGATGGGCGAGATTGACGCGCGGGGCATCGCCACCATCCATGTGCCCCGGCTTGCGGGCAGCGGCATCGAGGTCCGGGTGGGCCGCTACGGGGCTTACATGCAGCGCGGTGAGGAGAAGGTCAACCTCCCCGACGATCTGCTGCCCGACGACCTGACGCTGGAGCGGGCCGAGGACCTGTTCAGCCGCCCCACCGGGGACCGGGTGTTGGGCGAGGACCCCGCGACCGGGCATCCGGTGGTGGTGCGGGCCGGGCGCTACGGCCCCTACGTGACGCTGGGGGAGGGGACACCGCCCATCCGCTCGGCCAGCCTGTTCCCCGGCGACGACCCCGCCACGCTCACGCTGGAGCGGGCGCTGCGGCTGCTGAGCCTGCCGCGGCTGGTGGGCGTCGCAGAGGGCGAGGAAATCTGGGCGCAGAATGGGAAGTTCGGCCCATATCTCAAGCGCGGCAACGACTCGCGCAGCCTCGCCACACACGAGCAACTGTTCACCGTGACGCTGCCCGAGGCCGAGGCGATCTTCATGCAGCCGCGTTTCCGGGGTCGGGGGACGGCTGCCGCACCGCTGCGGACCTTCGAGTACGAGGGCCGTGCCCCCATCCTGCTGAAGTCGGGCCGCTTCGGGCCGTACCTCACCGACGGCGAGAAGAATGCCACCCTCCGCAAGGGCGAGGACGAGACCAGTCTGACCGCCGAACGTGCGCTGGAGATTCTGGAGGAGCGCGGCAAGGAGCCGAAGAAGAAGCCGGGCACGCGAGCGGCGAAGACAGGGGCGAAGGCCGGGGCCAAGACGGGGACGGCGAAGGAGGCCGCACCGCGCAAAGTCGCCTCGGGCGCCGCGACTCGCAAGACGACGGGGAAGGCCTCAGCAAGCAAAACGGCCAGCAAGACCGCCGCGAAGAAGTCGCCCGCCAAAGCGAGCACGCCCAAAGCCCCCGCCCTCACCTGGGCCGATCTGAAACCCCACCTCGGCGTCCTGAGCGACACCGAGCGGGCGCTCGTCACCGCCACCCGTGACCAGGGTCGCAAGGTGGAGGATGTGGCCCCAGAACTCGGCCTGGACGTGAAAAAGGCCAAGGGCATGGCCCTGCAAGCCAGCAAGAAACTCAACCAGGCGGCGCGGGGAGGCTGAGCCTTGCCCGCTCGGCCCACCCGCCCCGAGCCGCCTCAGGCCCTGCACCTCGCGCGGCTGGCGGGGGGCACGCCGGGCGAGTGGGTGGCCCTCCCCGGCGGCGGGCTGCGGGTGCTCGCGCTGCCGGGCAAGGTGGGCGGTCCCACCGTGAGGGGCTGGCTGACCTGCCTCGCGGGAGAAGCCGTGCTTGACCTTCCCCACGGCGAGTTCGTTCGCCTGCGGGCCGCCGAGGGCTACCGGGTCACGCCCGCCGAACCCTGGACCGCCCTTCCCATCAAGGCGGGAACGGTCCTCCTGCTCGTCCCCGAGAACGCTGCTGGAGCGTGAGGGCCGGGACGCTTGACGCCCCCGCGCGGTGCTAGCGTGCGGGCATGACGGCGGACGTGCAAGTGAGGGCCGGGGTGCTGGAGAAAGCCGCTTCCGGGGTGCGGCTGGAGGCGCAGGAGCTGGAGGCGCTGTACGCCCTGCCCCTTCCCGAGGTGGCGGCGGTGGCGCACGGGCTGCGACTGGAGCGCACCCCCGCCGAGGTCGTCACCTTCCTGATCGACCGCAACATCAACTACACCAACATCTGCAACGTGGGCTGCAACTTCTGCGCCTTCTACCGCACCCGCCGCCAGAGCGACAGCTACGTGCTGGACTACGAGCAGATCAGCGCCAAAATCCGTGACCTGGAGGCAGTGGGCGGCACCCGCATCCTGCTTCAGGGCGGGGTTAACCCAGCGCTGGGGTTGGACTACTACACCGGGCTGCTGCGGCATGTGCGCGAGCATCACCCCACCATCCGCATCGACGCCTTCTCGCCCGAGGAAGTTCTGTTCATGGAGAAGAGCTTCGGCCTGAGCCTGGACGAGCTGCTCGACACCCTGATCGACGCCGGGCTGCATGGGCTGCCGGGGGCAGGCGGCGAGATTCTGGAGGACGAGGTGCGGGCCAAGGCCGCCCCCGCCCGCATCCGCAGCGCCGACTGGTTCCGCATCATCGACGCGGCGCAGCGCAAGGGGCTCTACACCATCGCCACGATGGTGATCGGCTTCGGGGAGACGGTCGCGCAGCGGGTGCGCCACCTCACCCGGTTGCGCGAGCAGCAGGACCGGGCGCTGCGCGAGTACGGCGGAAACGGCTTTTCGGGCTTTGCCCTGTGGACCCTCCAGACCCAGCACACCCGGTTGCACGGCAAGGCCCCCGGTGCCTCGGCCCACGAGTACCTCCAGCAGCTCGCGGTCGCGCGGATCGCGCTGGACAACTTTCCCAACCTGCAAGCCTCGTGGCCGGGGCAGGGGTTCAAGGTCGCGCAGGCATCGCTGTACTACGGGGCGAATGACCTCGGCTCGACCATGCTGGAGGAGAACGTCGTCTCGGCGGCGGGGGGGCACGGGCGGCATAAGGCCACCGTGCGCGAACTCGTGCGGATCGCCGTGGACGCGGGCTTTACCCCCGCCATTCGCAACAGCCGTTTCCAGATCATCGAATGGCCCGACGCGGACGCCGTGCTGGGGCGAGCGGAAAATAACCCCGAGGCAGAGCGGGCGGTCGGGGCGTAGGGCGCGGCCAACTCTGCCCCTTCACCCCGCTGACTGCTGTGACGATGGAGGAAACACCGCAGCCGCCGCCTCCCAGCCCACTGGAGGGGGTGTGCCTTTTCCCGCTGATCGGGGTGAGTTCTGGAAGCTGCGTCCGGTCAGGCCGGGTGCCCACCGCGCGGAGGGGCCGGAGTGCGGCGGGTATCTCCGCTACTGCCATCGGCGCCGAGATTCAGCCGGGCCTGCCGGGCGGCAGCGTGGGCCGTCAGCGCGAGCAGGACCATCAGGACGAGAAGTGCGAACATGGGACCAGCGTAGGCGGCGGGCTTCTCATGTGCCTTGCCGGGGCCTGAAGGTGGGAGGGGGGGTAAACTCCTCTCGACCCCTCCCTCATGTGCGGCCGGGGAAAAGCCCCGCAGACTGACCCCTGTGAATACGCGCATCGCGGGAAAAAAGGTCCTCGCCATCGTCCTCGCCGGTGGCAAGGGGAGCCGCCTCGCTCCCCTCACGACCGAACGGGCCAAGCCCGCCGTGCCCTTTCTGGGCACCTACCGCCTGATCGACTTCTCGCTCTCGAACCTCGTCCACAGCGGGGTGCAGGACGTGTGGGTGGTCGAGCAGTACCTGCCTCACGGCCTCAACGACCACCTCTCGGGCGGGCGGCCCTGGGACCTCGACCGCACGCGCGGCGGGCTGGTGGTGATGCCGCCCTTTTCCAGCCCCGAGAACGAGGACGGCGAGTTTGCGCAGGGCAACGCCCACGCCCTCGCCCAGCACGTGCCGCTGATGCGCGAGTTCGCCCCCGACGTGGTGCTGGTCATGAGCGCCGACCACATCTACAAGCTGGATTACTCCGACGTGATCCGCGAGCACGTTCGCCGGGAGGCCAGCGTCACGATGGTGACCACCGACCTGGGGGACGAGGCGCAGGCCACCCGCTTCGGCAACGTGCGGGCGGACGCGGAGGGCAAGGTCACCGAGTTCGCCTACAAACCCGACGAGCCGCTGGGGAAGACCGTGACCGCTGAGGTCTTCGTGTACGACGCGGCCATTCTGATGGACACCCTGGAGGAGCTGGAGCGGCAGGGCGAAGTGGGCGATTACGGCGAGGAACTGTTGCCCGCCCTCGTCGCGCGGGGGGACGCCTACGCCTTTCCGCTGGAGGGCTACTGGATGGACGTGGGCACGCTGGACGCCTACATGCAGACCCATCAGGACTTTCTGGACGGCCAGGGCTTCCCGCTGGACACGCCCGACTGGCCCTTTATCACCAGTTCCATCGCCCGCCCGCCGACGCGGATTCACGGCAGCGCCCGGATGGACCACACCTATGTCTGCGGCGGCGCCGTGATCGCGGGCGAGGTGCTGGGCAGCGTGATTGGCCCCAACGCGGTCGTGGAGGAGGGGGCCAGTGTCCGGGACAGCATCGTGCAGCCGGGGGCGGTCGTGAAGGCCGGGGCACGGGTCAATCGCGCCATCGTGGACCAGGGGGCGGTCGTAGAGGCGGATGCGGTGATCGGGGGCGAGGAGGCGGACGCGCCCCTCAGCGTGATCGGGGCGCACAGCGTCGTGGAGTCGGGCGCGAAGGTTGGCCCCGGCCTGATCGTGGAGCCGCGTCAGACCGTCCGCGCCGGGCACGAGGACGAGGTCGCGCAACCTGCCGAGCGGGACGACAAGGCCGGAAAGTAAAGGCAGAGGAGCCGGGGAACCGTGGGCGAGGGCCTGCGGTTCCCTTCCCATTTCCAGCCGCTCCCACCCCGTACACTGCCGGGCGATGAGCGCCGCCTCCCGCCTTCCCCACACCCTCTCGGTCGCCCCGATGATGGACTGGACCGACCGGCACTGCCGGGTCTTCCACCGCACGTTGACCCGCCGCACCCTGCTCTACACCGAGATGGTCACGACCGGGGCCATCCTGCACGGCGACCGCGAACGGCACCTGGGGTTCAGCGCGGTCGAGCATCCCGTCGCCCTGCAACTCGGCGGCTCGGACCCGGCGGCGCTCGCCGAGTGCGCCCGCATCGCCGAAGATTGGGGCTACGACGAGGTCAACCTCAACTGCGGCTGCCCGTCCGACCGGGTGCAGAGCGGCGCGTTCGGCGCCTGCCTGATGGCGACCCCCGACGTGGTGGCCCGCGCGGTGGAGGCGATGCGGGGGGCGACCCGCCTGCCCGTGACGGTCAAGCACCGCATTGGGATTGACGATCTGGACAGCTACGCGCACCTCACCCGGTTCGTGTCCACCGTCGCGGCGGCGGGCTGCGAGACCTTCATCGTCCATGCCCGCAAAGCGTGGCTCTCCGGCCTCTCCCCGAAGGAGAACCGCGAGATTCCTCCGCTACGGTACGAGGTGGTGCGGCAGCTGGGGGCCGACTTTCCAGGGCTGACGGTGGTGCTCAACGGCGGTGTCCTGACCCTGGAGGCCGCCCGCGAGCACCTGACCTGGGCCGACGGCGTGATGATCGGGCGGGCGGCTTACGGGGACCCCTACCTCCTGGCAACCGCCGACCGGGACGTGTTTGGGGAGGACGTGGCCCCGCCCACCCGCCGCGAGGCGATCGAAGCCTTCCTGCCCTACGTCGCCGCGCAGCTTGAGCAGGGGCAACCCCTCAACCGGATGATGAAGCACACCCTGGGCCTGTTCGCGGGCCAGCCGGGAGCGCGGCACTGGAAGCGCACGCTGAGCGAGGAGGGCCACCGCCCTGCTGCTGGGCTGGATGTGGTGCGCCGGGCGCTGGCGGGGGTGCCGGACAGCGTGCTGGACGCACGGCCGGGAGTGGGGGAGGAGCAGGCAGTTTGACCGCTTCCAGCATTTGACAGACGGGCAGGAGCAGCGACAAAGAACCCCTCGCCGAGCGTGAGGTGAGGGGCTTGTCTCGTCTATTGCGTTAACTCTGCTTGCCCGCCCGGCGCAGCACCACGCCCGCCACCACCGTCCCCGCGAGGCTGAACAGCGCCGCCATGTAAAAGGCCGCGCCGGGTTCGTGATACGGGTTGCCGGGCCGGGTAAACGCCGCGAAGACGCTGGTGGCGACGAGCGGCCCGACCACCCCGACGAGGCTCTGCACGCTCGTGAGGGCGCCCTGCACCCGTCCCTGCTCGGTGGGGTCCACCCGGCGGCTGATCAGGCCCTGAATGGACGGCCCCGCGATTCCCGCCAGCGACCCCAGCACGATGGAGGCGTACAGCATGGCGTCCGTCCGCGCGGCACCCAGCAGCAGGTACTGCACGACGCCCAGCAGCAGCCCGGTGATAATGGCCCCGCGCTCGCCCAAGACCCGCACCGCCGTGCCCACCAGCCCCGCCTGCACGACCGCCGAGAGCAGGCCCACCAGCGCGAGCGCCAGCCCGTTCTGGGTCGAACTCCAGTCCAGCACCCGCTCGGTGAACAGCACCCAGGTGCTGAAGATGACCTGCTGCGCCATCCCGATCAGCACGAACGCGGCGGCGAGGTTGCGCACCAGTGGGTAGCGCCCCAGCACGGTCAGCGGCGCGAGGGGATTGAGGCGGATGCGCTCGGGCGTGCCCCGGCGCTCCGGCGGCAGCGACTCGGGCAGGATGAAAAAGCCGTAGGCCGCGTTCAGTAGCGCGAGCACCGCCGCCACCAGGAAGGGCAGCCGCGCGTCCACGTCGCCCAGCACCCCGCCCAGGGCCGGACCCAGGATGAACCCCACTCCGAAGGTGGCTCCCAGCAGCCCGAACGACCGGGCGCGGTTCTCCGGCGCCGTGACGTCCGCCAGGTAGGCGTTCGCCACCGTGATGCTCGCCCCGGTGACCCCGGCGATGACCCGGCCCACAAAGAGCCACCACAGGTTCGGCGCGAAATACAGCAGCAGGTAGTCCAGCCCCAGCCCCAGCAGGCTGAGCAGCAGCACCGGCCGCCGCCCATAGCGGTCCGACAAGGCCCCCAGGATGGGCGCGAAGATGAACTGCATCAGCGCATAGACGGCCGTGAACACGCCCAGCAGCCGCGCCCCCAGCGTGGGATCGCCCGCGAGGTCGCTCACCAGCCCCGGAAAGACCGGGATGATCAGGCCCACCCCCATCACGTCCAGCAGGACGGTCAGGAGGATGAAGGGCAGCGCGGCACGCCGGGCCGGGGCCGGGGAGGGCAGAGGGGGGGAAGTCACCGGCAGATTGTAGGCGCGGGTCTACCGATCGGCCATCCGCCAAAACGCTATGCGGCCGCCGCCATCAGCGCAGGAACTCCTCCCCGCCCTCCAGCCGCCGAATCCACGCCGCGAGGATGTCGGTGCAGGCCTTCACGTCGCGCACGTCCACCATTTCGGAGGGCGAGTGCATGTAGCGGTTCGGGATGCTCACGACCGCCGTGGGGACACCGGAGCGCACCAGCGTCAGGGCGTCGGCGTCGGTGCCGGTGTAGCGCCCGCTCGCGCTGAGGGTGTAGGGGATGCCTTCCTCACGGGCGGCGTCCTGCATCTGGCGCAGGATGGCGGGGCTGGTCATCGGCCCCACGCTGAGGTTGGCCCCCGAGCCGAAGGGCACGGTGCCGTACTTCTTCTCGGACACGCCGGGCTGCCCCGTCTCGTGGGTCACGTCCACCGCCACGCCCGCGACCGGGTTCAGGCGGTGCCCGCTGACGTGCGCCCCGAATACGCCGATTTCCTCCTGGCTGGTGCCCACGGCGACCACCCGGTGTTTCAGCTCTGCGCCCTTCAGCGCCCGCAGGGCTTCGAGCACGATAAAGCCGCCCACCCGGTTGTCCAGCGCCCGGCTGACGATCTTGTCGCCCACCCGGATCGGCCCCTGCTCGATGACGCCGTAGGTGCCCACCGGAACGCGCTGCTGCACCTCCTCCTTGCTCAGGCCCACGTCGATCCAGAGGTCTTCGAGCTTCGAGGCGTTCTTGCGGTCCTCGGGTTCCATCACGTGAATCGCCTTCTTGCCGATCACACCCAAGAGATCGCCGCCCGGCGCGAGCAGGCGGATGCGCTGACCAACGAGCACCTGCGGGTCCCAGCCGCCCACGCCCAGCACGCTGATCAATCCGCCGTCCCCGATGTGCGAGACGATCAGCCCGATCTCGTCGAGGTGGCCCATCAGCGCAATGGTTGGGCCGTCTTCCGGGCCGAGTTCGGCGTACACGTTGCCGTAGTGGTCTTCCGAGACGCGGGCGAAGGTGGACGCCTCCTGCTTCCACACGTCGGCGGCGCGGCGCTCGCAGCCGCTGGGGGCGGCCTCGCGCAGCAGGGCGAACAGGAAGTCCTCGTTGATGGTGGCGGGGGCACTGCTGGTCGGATTGTCCTGGGTCACGCGGCCCAGTCTAGGCTCCCCGGCTATCCTCGCCCCATGAGCCATCCTGCCTACGCCCCGGCCCCCGACGTGCGGGTGGGCGTGGAGGTGAGCTACCTCGCCGCGCATTCGGCGGCGGGGCGGCACCTCTTCGCCTACGTCATCCGTATCGAGAACCACTCGGACGACACCTGGCAACTGCTCGCCCGGCACTGGGACATCGTGGACGGCTCGGGCCGCCACACGGTCGTGGACGGCGAGGGTGTGGTGGGCGAGCAGCCCGTGCTGGCCCCCGGCGGCGTCTTCGTCTACGACTCCTTCGTCACCCTGGAAGACCCGCCCGGCCAGATGAGCGGCCACTACGTGATGCAGGACGCCTGGGGGGTGCGGGCACGGGTGCCGATTCCGGCGTTTGGGCTGGTGGGGGAGGCGGGGGGGCGGACGCTGAACTAGGGGGTGCTCAACAGGGGTTGAAGCTCGCGCCACTCGGGGTTGAAGCCGTCTTGCCAGGGGTACAGTCCCTCTCTATCCGGCCACACGCATTGCAGGGCCTCAAAAGGTTGTTGCCCGTAGAGCCACAGGGCAGTGCCCAGATACTCCATGAAATGGTTCGCCGCGACCTCGACAAAAGCGCAGTGAAGGTCCTCTAGCAGTTCCGCATAGTGTTGACCGTCCTCAAACCGCTGTTGTTCCGCCTTTACAGCATCCCCAATGAGGTTGAGGATTTGATGCATCAGGTCGAGATCGAGTCCCACCATGATGACCTCAGGGTGGCCATAGTTGCCCCACAGACCCAGGGTGAAGGCGAACCCCGGGCCTTCCTCGTCCGCAGGCACTTTGAGGACGGACCAGCCATGCGTTTGAATGCTGCTGAGCAGTTCGCGCTCGAAGTCGTCCTCGGGAGTGGGGAAGGCAAACACCATCTGGCAGTCTGGCATGGCCGCTCTGGCAGGCCCTCACGCCTGCGGCACCTCCGCCTCCACCAGCGTCCCGTGCCCCGGTTCGCTGAGCACGCGGTACTTCCCGCCCCGGCTCTCCACCCGCTCGCGCATCTGCATCAGGCCCAGGCCCCCGGCGCTGCTCACGCGGCCCGACACCTGCTCAGGGTCGAAGCCCGCGCCGTCGTCCTGCACGCGCAGGGTGACCCGGTGGCCCCCGTGCAGGCTGACGGTGACCTCGCGGGCGCGGGCATGCTTGGCGACGTTGTTGAGGCTTTCTTGCAGGATGCGGAACACGACCGCCTCGTCCCCCGGCGCGAGGTGGATATCCCCGGTGACGTTCAGCGTGGTGCGAATGTTGTTCTGCTGCCCGAAGTCCTCGACGTAGCGCCGCACCGTCTCCAGCAGCCCGTAACGCTCAAGGTCGATGGGCCGCAGGGCGAAGATCGAGCGCCGGACTTCCTTGATCTGCTCGCGCAGCAGGACGGTGGCCGCGCGGACCTCCTCCTCGGCCTTGTCCGGTTCGCCCCGCAGTTGCCGGGCCACCACGTCGAGCTTGAGGGCGGCGAAGGCGAGCGACTGCGCCACCCCGTCGTGAATCTCGCGGGCGATGCGGGCGCGTTCGTCGCTGATGGCGAGTTCCTCCGAGTACAGGTAGGCGCGGGCATTGCGCACGCCCAGCGCGGCCTGCGCGGCCAGCAGCGCAAGGAGGGGCAGGCGGGCGTCCTCAAAGGCGCCGGGCCGCTCGTCCCCCAGCACCAGCACGCCCACCAGCCCCTGCTCGTCGCGCATCGGAAAACCCAGGGCGGAGGTCGCGCCGGGGAAGACCTCGGCGGCCTCGGCCTCGGCCGCGACCAGGGGCGTTCCCGCCTCGGCCACCCGCTCCACGAAGGCGGGGGCCAGGGAGCCGCGCCCGCCGCGCTCGCCGGTCCAGTCCTCGGCGTATTCCAGCCGCAGCAGCCCGTCCTGATCGCGCAGGTAGGCGGCCCGCGCCCCCGCCTGCACCCGCTCGGCCATGTTGCGGGTCACGCGGGCGAGGAGACGGCGCATGTTGCGCTCGGCGCGGATGGACTGGTCGACGCTGTAGAGGGTCATCAGGTCCAGGGTGCGCTGCCGGGCGGCCTCCACCCCGGTGGCGACCTCGGCGGCGATGGCCTGCGCGAGGGCCTCGGTCTGGGGCGTCGGGGGGTCCGCGAAATGCAGCGCGAGCGCCCCCCCGCCGGGGATAGGCACCCGCAGCGGGAAGCGGGCCTCTCCAGCGTCCCCCTCGCCCGCCGCCGCCGCGCTGAGGCCCCCCGGCACCGTCAGGGTGGCGTGCGCGGCCCCGGTCGCCCGAACCGCGCCCCGCGCAGCGACCTCGACCACCGCCCCGAGGTCGGGTGCCCCGCTGAGGTCGCGCATCAGTTCCTGCACCGCCTGAAGCTGCCCGTGCGAGGCGCTGAGCTGCGCGTAGGTGGCCCGCAGTTCGAGCTCGGCCCGCTCGCGGGCGCGGGTGCCCTGCGCGATCCACTCCACGCTGAAAAAGGTCACTGCGGGTCCCACCAGCCCGTAGAACAGCAGGTGCGCCCAGATCTCGGCCCGTGGATTCTGAAGGCCCGCGATCAAGAGTTCCACCACCGCCACCACGAGCACGATCAGCGGCGGCAGCACGTTGCGCAGCAGCCGCACCCGGCGCGACAGCGGCCAGTCCCGGGGAGGGGACGTGGGCGGTGCGGCAGGCAGGGAGGCGGGCAACTCGGTCATGGGGACAGTGTAGGGAGGGGGTGGCCCCGCGCTCCGTAATGCCCGGCGCCGTGGGCTTCAGTCCGGAGTGGACCCGTCCGCCGGGGGGGTGACCGTCCCCTCCACCGTGCCGCGCCGCGCCGCATCGCGCACCTTCCACTCCACCTGCCGCAGCAGGCCCCGGAAGAGGCGGCTCTCCGCGCTGCTCATCAGCGAGCGGTCCAGCATCGCCCGCCACAGCCGCAGCGTGTGCCGCGCCCGCACCGCGTCGGTGTAGCCGATCAGGTGCATGGTCTGGTGCAGGTGGCCGTACATCGCCTCCATCTCCTCGCGGGTCGCCGTCTTGCGCTCATTCGCAGGCACCTCGTCCTGCGCCTGCAAGAACTCGTAACACACCAGCAGCACGGCTTGCGCGAGGTTCAGGCTGGCGTAGTCCCCGGTGGGCACCCGCACGGTCACCTGACACTGCTCCAGGTCCGAGTTCACCAGCCCCGTCTCCTCCGGCCCGAACACCAGCGCCGGGGCCGAGGCCGCCCGCACCAGGGGCCGCACCTGCGCGGGGTGCCGGGGAGGGGGCAGGTCCGCGCGAATCCGGGCCGAGGTCCCCACGCTGAGGTCGCGGTCGGCCAGGGCGTCGCGGAGGGTGGGGTAGACGCGGGCTTCGCGCAACAGGTCCGCCGCGTGGACCGCCATCGCCACCGCCTGCGAGTCGAGGTGGTCGCAGCGCGGGGCGACCAGCCGCAGGTCGCGGGCGCCCATGTTCAGCATCGCGCGGGCCGCCGAGCCGATGTTGCCGGGCGTTTTGGGGGAGACGAGCACGACGGCGAGATTCACGGGGAGGATGGTAGCGCGGCGGGAGGGGATTCAGCCCGCCGCATAGATGGCGGTTTCCTCTTCCACCTCCAGTCCCAGCGCGAGGTCGTCGGCCAGCTCCTGCGGCGTGTCGCCCCAGCTCTCCACCCGGATTCGTTCCAGGCCACGTTCCCGCGCCAGGGCACAGACGCCCAGCAGCAGGGCGCGGCGCAGTCCTGTGGCCCGCAGGTCGGGGCGCACGCCCGGCGAGCCAATGTGGGCCTGATCCCCGCTGACCCCGGCCACGCACAGCCCCGCCGCCCGCCCATCCGCGTCCAGTGCGATCAGGCTGAGGGCCGGGTCGGAGCCGCCCGCGCCGTCTTTGGCGTGTTCGGGGGCCGGGGTGTGGTGCCCGATGCGGTCCTGGTAGGTGGCGAGGCCTGCCATACGGGTGGAGAGATCGGGCACGGCCGCGAGGGGCAACAGCCGCAACCCGTCCGGCGTCTGTGCCGATCCGCTCGGCGTGGGGCCGCAGAGCAGGCGGTAGAACCCGGCGACCCGGTAGCCCACCGCCTCCAGCGCGTGCGCCGGGAAAAGGTGAGGCTCCGCAAAGGCGTAGGTGCGCCCCACTGCTTCCAGCGCGATCCGGGCGAGGGCGGTCGCGGCCTCCCCTTGCTCCGGCCCCGGCATCGCCCCACCCATCAATTCCGTCCCGTGGTGCGGACTGGGGCGCAGGCCCAAGGCGCCCACCAGTTTCCCGGCCCCGTCCCGAGCGGCCCAGGCCCCGGCCAATCTGGCGGCCACCGGGCGAAAGTCGTCCTCGGAAGCACCGTACAGCGTGGCGAACTGCGGCAGCAACTCCAGTGGCTGTGCGGGCGTGACCGTGACGGGCATGGGGCAGCCTATCAAGGCCGGCTCAATGGCCCTCCCGCCCCCGGCACCCTAGCCTGACTCCATGACTGGCCCCGCGCCCCGCACTGTCCTGCTCCTCCACGCCTATCCCCTCTCCGCCGCCATGTGGGACGACCAGCGGGCGGCGCTGGAGGCCGAGGGCTTCCGGGTCATTGCCCCCAACCTCCCCGGCTTTGGGGGAGAGGCGGGGGCGATCACCACGTTGGAGGGCGCCGCCCGCGACCTGCTCGGAACGTTGCCGGAGGGCGGGCCGCTCGCCGTGGTGGGCCTGAGCATGGGCGGCTACCTGGCACTGGAGCTGTTGCGGCAGGCCCCGCAGAGGTTCGCCCGCGTGGTGCTGGCCGACACGTCCCTGCGGGCCGACGACCCGGAGAAGACCGAAGACCGCCGCGAGCAGGCCGACCGGGTGGAGGAAGAGGGCCGCGACTTCATCGTGGAGGCTGCCGAGAAGGAGCACTCGCCCGCGACCTTCCGCCGGGTGCGCCCGATGATCGAGTCGGCCTCCCGTGAGGGCATCGCCGGGGCGCTGCGGGCAATGGCGGTGCGGGGCGAGCACCGCGACACCCTGCGCGGGCTGGAGGTGCCCCTCCTCGTGCTGGTGGGCGAGGCCGACGAGATCACGCCCGTGGAACTCGCGCAGGAGATCGCGGACGCGGGGCGCGGCGAGCTGCGGGTCCTGCCGGGGGCCGCCCACCTCTCCAACCTCGACAATCCGGAGGCGTTTAACGCAGCGCTGCTCAAGTTCCTGCGCTGAGCCGCCCGTACAGCTCCAGGTAGTGCCGAGCCGGGTTCTCCCAGCCGAAGTCCAGCTCCATGCCGCGTGCCATGCGGTCTTCCCACTCGGCCCGGTCTTCCCGCGCCCGGCGGGCCTCGGCGCACGCGGCGGTCAGGGCCTGCGGGGTGGCCTCTCCGAACAGGAAGCCCACGTCGCCCGGCACGGTGTCCACCAGCCCCCCGGTCGCCCGCACGACGGGCAGGCTGCCGTAGCGCAGGGCAATCATCTGTGACAGGCCGCACGGCTCGAAGCGGCTGGGCATCGCAAAGGCGTCCGCCCCCGCGTAGATGCGGTGCGCGAGGGGCTCGTTCATGCCCGCCACGAAGGCCACGCGTGGGTGATGGCCCCACCCCGTCAGCGCGGCGGTCAGGAGGGGATCGCCGCCCCCCAGCACGACCACGTTCCACTCACGCACCAGCTCCGGCAGGCCCATCAGCAGCAGGTCCATGCCCTTCTGGTCCGCGAGGCGGCTGACCACCCCCAGAATCGGGGCCGCGTCCAGCCCGAACTCGGCGCGGAGGCGCTCGCCGTTGGGACCTTTCCCCGCCGGGTCACGGAAGGGCACGATGTCGGGGTCGGTCGCCGGGTTCCAGCGGTCCTGATCGAGCCCGTTCAGAATCCCGCTCAGCCGCCCCTCCAGCGTCAGGCGCACGAGCAGGCCGTCGAGCCCCTCGCCGTATTCGGGCGTGGTGATCTCCTGGGCGTAGGTCGGGCTGACGGTGGTCACCGCGTCCGCGAAGGTCAGCCCCGCCTTCATCAGGTTGAGGTCGCCGTGAAACTCCACCCCCTCGGAGGAAAAGGTCCACTCCGGCAGCGCGGTCCACGCGCGGGCCTCGGGCAGATTCCAGCGGCCCTGGTACTGGAGGTTGTGAATGGTAAAGGCGGTGCGGCGGCCCGCCAGATGGGCCTGCGCGACGACCAGCCCCGCCTGCCAGTCGTGGCCGTGCAGCACGTCCGGGCGCAGGCCCAGCGCCTCCAGCACCGGAAGCGCGGCCCGCCCAAAGGCGCAGAAGCGCTCCACGTCGTCCGGGTGGTAGAGGCCGGGGCGGTCAAAGGTGGGCAGCCCCAGGAACAGGAAGCGCACGCCGCCCGCCCGCACCTCGCCCACCCGCACCTCACCCACTCGCACAGGGCCGACGCCGGGCACGTCGCCGCGCCAGACTTCCTGCGGCGTGCCTGCCAGGGCCGCGTACCACGGCGAGAGGACGGTCACCTCGGCTCTCAGCCTGGCCTGCTCGGCCGGGAGGGCCGCCAGCACGTCGCCCAGCCCGCCCGACCGGGAATAGGGGTAGACCTCGGACGCCACGTGCAGGACATGCATGACCCGCACGCTACCACCCCGGCCTGCCCCCAGGTTTGACAAGCGGCGGCCCCCCCCGGTACACTTCCTCTCGCTCGCTGGCCCAAGGGCTCTTAGCTCAACGGTGAGAGCAGTCGGCTCATAACCGATTGGTTGCCGGTTCAAATCCGGCAGGGCCCACCACAAGCTTGTTCGGGCGGTTAGCTCAGCGGTAGAGCACTCGCTTCACACGCGAGGGGTCGTAGGTTCAAATCCTATACCGCCCACCAGACAGAAACCTCGGCTCAGCCGGGGTTTTTTCGTTGACCACGGAGGAGTCGCCGCATCCCGGCGGCCCACGCCCCCCGCCGCCGGGTACGCTGCCTCCATGTCCCTGCTGCTGCTCGCGCTGCTGTTGCTGGGCCTCGCCGTGCTGGTCCGCCTGTCGGCCCTGGGCCGGGAGGTGCGGGGGCTGCGTGCCCGCTTAGAGGCGCTGGAGGCGCAGGTCAGGGCGCGGGTGCCCGTCCCCCCGCCAGCCCCGGCGGTCACCACGGACCCGGAGCCCGTCCCCCCTCCGGCCGCCGCCCCGCCCCCCGTTTGGCCGGAAGATCCGGGTGCAGGAGAAGCGCTCTACCCGGCCCGCACCACTCCCATCCCGTCTCGCACGGTGTTCGCGGTGCTGGGGGCCGGGGTCACGCTGGTGGGAGCCGCGTGGTTCCTCGCGGCGCTGGCCCGCAGCGGCGTCCTGACCCGCGAGGTGCTGTTGGGACTGGCCGCCGCGCTGGCCGTGGCGCTGTACGCGGCGGCGGGGCGGGCCGCGCCGGTCATCGGGGAGGCGATGCGGGGGCTGGGGTATGGGCTGCTCGCCCTGTGCCTGGGGGCGCTGGTGGGAGCGGGGGTGGCCTCGGCGGGCACCGTCCTGGCCGCGATTCTGGCCCTGAGCCTGGCGGTGGCCGTCCACGGGGCCGCGCGGGGGCGGCTGCTGGGCACGGCCACGGCGCTGGCGGGCGCGGGCGTGGCGACCTGGTTGCTGGCCGACAATCTGGGGGAACCGACCTTTGCGGGGCTGGCCGGGCTGGGCATCGCGGGGGCGACGGCCCTCGCGGAGCGGCGGCTGCGGCCAGCGGGAAGCGGCGTGCTGGCCCTCCTCCCCGCGGTGGGCCTGCTGGGCCTGGTCGTCACCACCCAGCTTCATGGGCAAGCAGGGCACCCGCTGCTGTGGGGCGGGCTGCTGCTGGGCGCGGTGTGCGCTGCGCTGGCGGTCGCTCTGCGGACCGAGGAGGTGCGGGCAGAGGAGGAGGGTCCGGCCTCCTCGGTCCCCACGTGGCTCCCGGCTCGCGTCACCCTGGGCGCCGCCGGGGTCTTGCTCGCGGGGCTGGCAGGTGCGGCGCCGCTGCTGAGCGCCCTGAACGGCGGGGCGGGGGCGGCGCGGCCCCCCGTGGTCGCCGCGCTGCTGGGGCTCGGGGCCATCTGCGGGGGGCTGGCGCTGGGGCTGCACCGCCGGGGACCGGGCGCCGCCGCGCTGCGGGACGCGGTGCTGGGCGTCGGCGTGGGCACGCTGGGCGGGGCGCTGGCCTTCGGGCTGGACGGCTGGCGGACCTCCACTCGGCTGCTGGGGCTGGCGTCGGGGGTGGCGCTGCTGGGGGCGGGGCTGCGCTCCCCGGTGTGGCGCGGGGTGGGGGCCACCGGGCTGGGCCTGGTCCTGGCCGACCACTTGGTTAATCCCTGGCCGTCGTCGCCCGTCGTGGCGGCCCTGGCGCTGGGCGGGGGCCTCGTGCTGGGGGGGCGGGCGGGGGCCGTGGTCGCGGGCCTGGCCTCGGTGACGCTGATGCACGGGCTGTCTGTGCCGGGGGGACTGCTGGGGAACCTCGGCGCGGGAACGCGCTTCCTTGCGGCGGCCGGGACCGTCGCCCTGCTCTCGGCGGGGACCCTGGCCCTACACCATTCGGCGCGTTCCCGCTCCGGGTGGGGGCGGCTCGCGGGCACGCTGGTGTGGGGGGCCGTGGCGGGCGGGTCGGTCCTGATTCTGCTGGGCGCGGCCTCCGCGGGGAGCGGCGCGGTGTTCGCGGGGCACAGTCTGCTCGCGGGGGGGCTGCTGTACGCCCTCGCCAGGCTGCACCGGCCGCTGCTCCCCGTCCGGGTGCGGCAGGGGCTGGAGGGGGTGGCCGTGGGGGCCGCCGCCCTGGGCCTCCTGACCGGGCCGGAGCTGGACGGGGCGGGGGAACGCGCCGCTCCCCTCCTCGCGCTGCTCGCGGTGGGGGTCGCGGCGCTGCCGGGCGAGACCCGGCGCTTTTGGCGGGCGTGGCCGGTGCTGGGGGTGGCGCTGCTCGCCAGCGCGGGGGCGATGCTGGAGGGTCCGGCGGCGACCCGCGTGGAGGGGTGGCGTCTGCTGGGGGCCGCCGGGACGGGCGCGGCTCTGGCCCTGCTGGGCACCCCTGGGGGCTGGCGGTGGCTGGTGCGCGGGCCAGACCCGCGCGGCGACCGGGCGCGGGTGGGGCGCCTCCTGAGCCCCCCGCCCGTGCGGGACGTGGTCCTGCCGGCGCTGACCCTGGGGCTGCTCGCGCTCGCGGGCCGCACCGCCGAGTACCTGCTGGGAGGTCAGGGGTCTCTCACGCTGGCCTCCACCGCCGCGCTGCTGGCCGGAGCGGTGGCGCTGCTGGTGCAGGCGCGGGGGCTGCGCCGTCCCCTGCGGTGGTGGGTGGGGCTGGCGGCATTCGGGGTGGGGGCACTGAAGCTGGTCTTGCTGGACGTCAGTGACCTCGGCGGGCTGCTGCGGGGCGCAGCCACGGTCGTGATCGGGCTGCTGCTGCTGGGCATCGGGCAACTCGCCCCCCGCCCGGATGAGGAGGCGGTGCCCGACGGGGCCGACTGAAACCCGCCCGCTACCCCTGGCGGGCCAGTCGGGCCTCCAGCCGCCGCTGGGCCAGCGCCAGCAGGCTGCTGATCAGCCAGTAGATCAGGGCGGCGGCGAGGTAAGGACCGAACGGCTCGAAGGTCCGCGCGATCACCAACTGGGCGCCGCGCAGCAGCTCGACCACCGTGATCACCGACACCAGCGAGGTGTCCTTGACCAGGCCGATCAGCGTGTTGCCCAGGCTGGGCAGCGCCACCCGCGCGGCCTGCGGCAGCACGATCAGCCGCAGGGTCTGCCGCCGACTCAGGCCCAGGCTGGCGGCGGCCTCCCACTGGCCGCGCGGCACGCTGAGAATCGCGGCCCGCATGGTTTCCGAGAGGTAGGCAGCGGCATTCAGGGTCAGGGCCAGCACCCCGCCCACCAGCGGGCTGACCTGCACCCCGAACGCCGGAAGGCCGTAGTACAGCATGAAAATCTGCACCAGCAGGGGCGTGCCGCGCATGAACGACACGTACAGGCCCGCCAGGGTCCGCAGGGGGGCCGGACCCGCGATGCGTGTCAGGGCGACCAGCAGGGCCAGCGGCAACCCCAACAGCATGGCGGCCAGGGCGTAGCCCAGGGTGATGGGAGCCGCCGCCAGCAACGTGGGCAGGGCTTCCCAGGCACTCTGCGCGATCCTCGCCAGGGTCTCGGTCATGGGGCCTCGCCCCCGGCGGGTGGGCGGGTCGTCCCCCTCAGGGCTGGCTCACGTCCTCTCCGAACCACCGCTCGCTGATCTCGCTGTAGGTGCCGTTCGCCTGAATGGCCTCCAGCGCCCGGTTGACCGCCTCGCCCAGCTCGGTGTTGGTCTTCTTGAAGGCCACCCCCACGGGTTCGGGGTCGCCCACCACGCCTGCACCCCGCACAGGGAGGTTGTCGCGGGTGATCAGGTAGCCCACCAGCAGGCGGTCGTTGTAGGCCGCGTCAATGCGCCCGGCGGCGAGGTCCGCAAGGTACTCGGGCGCACCGGGATAGGTCACCACCTCGATGCCCTCCACGGCCCGCAGTTGCTGCTCGAAGTTGCTGCCCAGGCCCACGCCGACGCGCCGCCCCCGCAGGTCTTCCAGGCTCTGTGGGTCGAAGTCGCTGTCCTCCGCCACGATCATCTGCGGCTGGCTGTAGGCATACGGCTCGCTGAACCCGATGCTCTCCTGCCGCTCGGGCGTGATGCCCACCTGGTTGAGAATCACGTCGTACTTGTCGGCCTGCAGGCCCCCCAGAATGCCGCTCCACTCGGTCAGCACGAACTCGGGCCGCAGCCCCAGTTCCCCCGCCAGCGCCCGCGCGATGTCCACATCGAAGCCCGTGAGTTCCCCAGCCTCGTCACGGAAAGTAAAGGGCGGGTAGGTGCCTTCCATGGCGACCTGCAAGACCCCTTCTTGCCGGGTGGGCGGGGCGGCGGCGCCCGCAGTGGCACCCTCCTGCGCCGAAGTGTCGGCCGAGGTCGTGGCCGCCTGATCCGTCTTGCAGGCGGTCAGGAGCAGCCCTAGGGTGGTCAGCAGGAGCAGGGTACGCATGGAAAGCCTCGTTTCGGCCGCGCGTCGCAGGGCCAGCGGATGAGATGAGAAGGATTCCGGATCGGCAGGGATGGAGTCACGGTGAGCCGCGACCGGCGGGACTGGCAAAGCTGCGCAGCAGAGCGGAGGGGCCGCAACGGGTAATCCGCAATCCATCTGGGGGGGCAGACTGGTTGGAAAGAGCGGGGCGAAGTGGGCTTCGGCCTCCCACCCCGTCCGAAGTTTCCGCCAGCGGTCCTGTCCGTGGTTGCCTGACCCTTGAGGCTTCCTGAAGCTGGCCCGCGCGGGTCCGGCGGCGGCACGCGCCCGGCGGGGCTCGCTCCGCGCCGGGCTTCCCGTATGCTGAACCCAGATGAGCGCCGTGATTCACCTGCAAGCGTTGGGGCTGACCGAGTACGAGGCGCGTGCCTATACCGCCCTGCTTGCCCTCGGCCGCGCCGTGCCCGCCCGCGTGGCGCGGCAGGCAGGCATTCCCCGGCCCAAGATCTACGAGACGCTGGAACGCCTCGAAGGCCGGGGCCTGGCCGCGCGGGTGGGGCAAAATCCGCTCGAGTACGCCCCGCTGAGTGCCCGCGAGTACCTCGCGCGGGCGAGGCGGTCGTTCGACGACCGCCTCGGGGCACTCGACCGTGACCTCTCGCGCCTCGCGCCCGACCCCGCGCCCGAGGCCGTCTACCACCTCTACGGGGAAGCGGCCATCCGCAGCCTGTGCGAGGACCTCACCCTGAATGCCCGGCAGCGGGTCTACATGGCGGGGGAGACCCCACTGGCCGAGCGGCTGGAGCGCCTGACCCCGCGCGGGGTGGAGTTGCGCCGCGCAGCGCTCACGGGCCTGCCGCCCATCGCCGCTGGGGGCCAGCGCCCCTTTCTCCTGGCCCGCGACGGCGAGGCTGCCGTGATCGCGCACTTTATCGAGGAGGGTGGGAGCGGAGAAGCGCATGGGGTGCACACCCACAACCCGGTGGTGGTGCACCTGATCGAGGGGTACGTGGGGCTGGCCGCCCGCAGTGCCGGGCCGGGCGTTGACAAGTCGGGGACGCCACTGTAATCTAACCGGGCCTTCGGGGCTGTGGCGCAGTTGGGAGCGCGTCTGAATGGCATTCAGAAGGTCAGGGGTTCGAATCCCCTCAGCTCCACCAAAAGGCCCCGCCACTGCGCGGGGCACTTTTCAAGGCGATGTAGCTCAGCTGGTTAGAGCGAACGACTCATAATCGTTAGGTCCCCGGTTCAAGTCCGGGCATCGCCACCAAGAGGCACCCGTGAGGGACCCGTGCGCGTGTAGCACGGGTCCCTCACGTTTCTACGGGGAGTGGCTTGGCGAGGTGAGGAGACTTGAGGAGGCTAGGGCCCCACACGGTTTGCGTCCAATTCGTCCTCCCATAGGCGCCCCCGATGGAAGGACTCCTTTTCCGGCCACCGTTTTGCTCCTTCTCAGTTCGCTCGGGGGGACAGTTTGTGGAGCTGCTGGTTCTGTGGCTGCTGGGCCGGAGTGCTGGCCGGGCGCGTCCGCAAGGAGTTGGAGGCGCAGGGCTGGACCTACAGCGGGACCTGAGGCACCCTGCACTATTTCAAGCGGCCTGCCTGAACACGCGGCCTTCAGTTCCCAGCGCGGCGGGGGCTTCGGCGACGCGGATGGGCGTACGGCTGATACGGTTTCCGTCCAACCCGTTCTCGAACCGGGAGAGCGCCGACCGGGGAACTCCTTTCCCGGTCACCGTTGTGTTCCTGCTCGCTTTGCTCCGCAGCTTTGCCAGTCCACTCGGGGTGAACAGGGTGTGTCACTGCTGGACCGGAATCCGTAGGAGTCGGCCTGCCGGGCGACGGCCTGACCGTGAAGGGACCCTGCGGGCAGGCTGGCCCAGGCAGACTCGACCGGACGGCAGGAACGCCATCCACCTCGGCACCCCCGACCGGGGGGAAGTCGTTGTTCCCAGAGTAGAGACATGTGCTCGGCCGCTCTGGGTCTTACCCTCGGGCCATGACCTCCCTGATCTCCGGCCTCGACCACGTGCAGATCGAAGCGCCCGCCGGGTGCGAGGAAGCGGCGCGGGCCTTTTTCGGTGCGTTCCTGGGACTTCCCGAACTGCTCAAGCCGGAAGCGCTGCGGGCGCGGGGCGGCACGTGGTTCGCTCTCCCCGACGGGCGGCAACTGCATGTCGGTGTGACGCCCGACTTCGTGCCGCGCGAGAAGGGGCACCCGGCGCTGCGCTGCCCGGACCTCGCCGCCTTTCAGTCCCACTGCGGCGCCCACGGCGTGACGTACCGGGCCGACACCGAGGCCGGGGTGCCGCGCGTCTTCCTGCGTGACCCCTTCGGCAACCGGCTGGAGGTGGTCGAGGGAAGGCACGAAAGCGTGGTCCGGGACGTTCCGGCCTGACAGCGGTGGCCGGACCAGTGGATCGGTTTGCCCTCGACTGGTCCGGCCCGAGTGGAGCGGGCATCCGTCATGGAGAGCGGCCGGAGAGGAGTTGAGGGGACGCTGTTTGTCCCTTCAACGCAACGGAGCACCGCGATCAGGCCCCGCGCCTACAATGCCCCCCATGACCGAAGCGACCCTCCAGACCCAGCGCGGCGAGATCGACCGGGACGCGCTGGTGCGTTGGCTGAACGAGTACCTCCAGATCGGTGCCTACCCCGACCCCAGCCTCAACGGCCTCCAGATCGGGGGCACGCCGACCATCCGCCGGGTGGCGGCCAGCGTGGACACCAGCGTCAAGACGCTTCAGGCGGCGGCCGACAGCGGGGCCGACCTCCTGCTCGTCCACCACGGCCTATTCTGGGGCCGCCCGCTGCCCCTCACCGGGCCGCACCGCGAGCGCGTCCGCACGGCGCTGATGGCCGACCTGAACCTTTACGCCGCGCATATCCCCCTTGACGCCCACCCCGATGTCGGCAACAACGCGATGATGGCCCGTGCCCTGAGCCTCCAGAACACGCGGCCCTTCGGGGACTGGCAGGGGCACAAGATCGGGCTCTCGGGCGAGCTGCCCTTCGCCCAGTCGTTGCAGGACTTCGCCGACCGGGTGCAGAAGCTGACGGGCGAAATCTGCCTCGTCCACGGCGGCGGCAACCCCGAGGTCCACCGCCTCGGCATCCTCAGCGGGAGCGGGGCGGGCGCCGTCGCGGAGGCCGCCGCCGCTGGCCTCGACACCCTGCTCACGGGTGAACCCGAGCACAAGCACTTCCATGACGCTTTCGAGTACGGCGTGAACGTGGTCTACGCCGGACACTACGAGACCGAGGTCTTCGGCGTGCGGGCACTCGCCGCCCGGCTGGAGGACGAGTTCGGGCTGGCGTGGCAGTTCCTGCACCATCCGACGGGACTGTGACGGCGCCCAGCGCTGGGTCGAGAGGTCGGGGGGTCGAGTGGTCGAGGGCCGCTGGCCCGCTGGTCTTCCTCGACTTCTCGACTTGTGGACTTCTTGACCACATTCCAGGTGCCCCATGACCCCCCTCTTTCTCACCTTCGAGGGTCCCGAGGGCGCGGGCAAGAGCACGCAGCTCCGGCGGCTCGCGGCGCGGCTGGAGGCGGCGGGGGTCGCCCACACGGTCACCCGCGAACCGGGGGGCACCGGGCTCGGCACGCGGGTGCGCGAGGTGCTGCTCGACCCCGCGCTCGACATGGACCCCCTCCCCGAGTTCCTGCTGTACTCGGCCAGCCGCGCCCAGCTCGTGCGCGAGGTGCTGCGCCCGGCGCTCTCTCGGGGCGAGGTCGTGCTGTGCGACCGCTATGCCGACTCCAGCCTCGCCTACCAGGGGGCAGGGCGAGGACTGGATTCGGGCCTGTTGCGGGCTGTCACGGAGGAGGTCACCGGGGGCCTGACCCCTGACCTCACCGTGCTGCTGGACCTCGACCCGGCGCTGGGACTCAGCCGGGCAGCGCAGCGCGGCCAGCCGGACCGGCTGGAGCAGGCCGACCTCGCGTTTCACCAGCGGGTTCGGCAGGGCTTTCTCGACCTCGCCCAACAGGAGCCAGGGCGCTTTCTGATCCTCGACGCCGCGCGGGACGAGGCCGAGTTGGCAGAAGCGATCTGGCGGGCGGTGGGAGAGAAGCTCACGCAGGGGCGTCAGCCGACCGCGTCCTGAGCGTGCTGTAAGCCCGTCTCGTTCCAGAGCCGTTCGGCGGTCGCTTCCAGCGTGCTGCCAGCGGGAATGAGCCGCTCGGCCACGAACGCCAGCCCGTCGCGTTCCTGATACCAGCCGCGCATCAGGTCCACGCCGAACTCCCGCGCCTGGGGCCGGGTGGCATGCCGCCGCACCGTCTCCTCGAAGGGGAGGTCAAAGCGGTAGAAGTGGCTCGCTTCCCCGTGCTCGCGGTGCAGCCGCTCCAGCATCGGGCCGTAATGCCGGGCTGTCAGGATGCCTTCCAGAACGACGTGATAGCCGTGTTCCAGCGCGTAGCGGACGTTCAGGGCGATCAGCTCGATGTTCTTGCCGCCCGGCACGTCGTGTTCGCGCAGCAGGATGCGGCGCAGGTCGTCCTGTTCCACCCAGGCCATCCCGTACCCGTACCGTTCCCGCAGGGCGCGGGCGACCGAACTCTTGCCGCTGCCCGAATTGCCGCGCAGGACGATGAGCTGGGGGGGCCGGGTCACCGCTTGGCCGCCACCGCCGTCACGCCCGGCACCTTGACCTCGAACAGCACCGGCCAGCGCTTGCCCGTCAGCAGCAGGGTGCCGCGCTCGGGCACGTAGGCGATGCCGTTGGGCACGTCGTCGAAGGTAAGGGGGCGCCCGGTGCGGTCGGCGCGGTCGCTGGCCTCTTCCAGCAGCTCGCCCACGTCCAGCCACGCGGTCACCCGGCCCGTGCGCGGGTCGATGCGGGCAATGCGGTCGGTGAGCCACACGTTGGCGTAGATCTGGCCCTGCACGTATTCCAGCTCGTTGAGGTTCTTCACGGGCTGTCCCCGGTCGGTCACCCGCAGGGTTCGCGTCACCGCGAAGGTGCGCGGGTCGCGCCAGAACAGGTTGGAGGACCCGTCACTCATGATCAGCGAGCGGCCGTCGTGCGTCAGCCCCCAGCCCTCGCCGGAGTAGCGGTAGCGGCCCTGCTCGCGCAGCGTCTCGCCGTCGAGGGCGAAGGCCACGCCCGTTTGCCAGGTGATGTGGTAGGCCACGTCCCCCAGCAGCGTCACGCCCTCCCCGAAGGCGCTGGCGATAGGGGTGGGCACCTGCCGCAGCACCTGGCCGGTTCGCAGGCTCACCCGCCGCACCCCCGACTCGCCCACCTGCCCGGTGCTTTCCAGCAGCGTGCCCCCGCCGAGGTACTGGAGGCCCTGGGTAAAGGCCCCCCGGTCATGCGGGTAGCGGGCGGTGACACTGGGCTTCAGTACGGGCGGCGCGGCCGTCTGCACGGCCTCCGCCGTGACCGAGAGGGACAGGAGCGCCGCGAGGAGGGGCAGCAGGGGGAAGCGGGGGCGCATAGGCCCATGCTAGCGGCGCCGGATGACGGGCGCGTCTTGAGTTCGCCTTTAACGCCGAAAGAAAAGCCCCGGCTCCGCAGGCGAGGACCGGGGCGGTGGGGAAGGGTGGGGTTCAGCCCTGCTCCTGGCCCTCCACGGCGGGCTTCACGAAGGCGGCCGAGTCGTAGTAGGTGCGGAAAGCCTGCACCTTCTGGCCGTCGTGCTCGATCACGCTGCTGCCCCGGTAGGCGATGTCGTGCCCGCCCGCGAGCTGCCCGGTCGCCTCCCACTCCATGACTCCCGTGCGCCCGTCGTCGGCGTGGTGGAAGAACTCGCTGTGGATGGTGCTGAAGTTCTCCAGGTAACGGGTCCAGAAGTCCCGCGCCCCGTCCAGCCCGCTCCACTCCTGGGTGGTCATGTTGCGCAGGGTGCAGCCTTCGGCGAAAAGCTCCACGAGCGGGGTGGGATCGCGGCGGTCCTCAGTGGTCCGCAGGGCCTGCATGAACTGTTCGGTCAGGGTCGCCATGCCTCCCACCTCATCACGTCCGCCGGACAGTGACGAGTGGGAAAAGCCTCAGAGTTGCCCTCATGAAGCCAGGGTCAAGGCCCGCGCGGCCGTCTCCCGCACCGCCGGGTGGGGGTCATCCAGCAGCGGGCGCATGTGGCCCCCCTCGCTCCACTGCCCCAGCGCCCACGCCGCCGCCTCCCGCACCTCCCAGGCGGGGTCCTCCGCCCCGGCGAGGAGGAGGGGCCAGCCCTGGGAAGCGCGGGTGTTGCCCAGGATGGTGAGGGCATTGCGGGCCATCCCCTTGCGGCGCGGGCGCAGGAAGGCGGTGCCTGCGAAGCGGCGCTCGAACCCCCGCTCGCTGACCCCGAAAAAGGCCGAGAGGTCCGGGTGCGCCAATTCCGGGTCGGGCTTCAGGAGCCCGGCGAGTGGACCTGCCTTCTGCGACCACGGGCAGACTTCCGAGCACACGTCGCACCCGAACAGCCAGTCGCCCACGCCGGGGCGGAGGTCGTGCGGCAGCGGCCCCCGGTGCTCGATGGTGAGGTAGGAGATGCAGCGCCGGGCATCGATCTTGCGGTCGTCCCCGATGGCCCCCGTCGGGCAGGCCGCCACGCAGCGAAAGCAGCGGCCACAGCGGTCGGGGTGGGCCTGGGCCGTCCCCTCAAAGGGGAGGTCGGTGAGCAGCACCGCCAGCGTCACGAAGGCCCCCAGCCGCGTGCTGACCGTCATGCCCGACTTGCCGCGCCAGCCCAGGAAGGCCCCGGCCGCGAAGAGGCGCTCCATGACGGGGCCGTGGTCCACGTAGCCGCGTGCCCGGAAGCCCAGCCGCGCGGCCTCCTCCTCCAGCCGGGTCAGCACAGGCTGAAGCTGGTCGTGGTAGTCGGGGGTCCAGGCATAGCGGGCCACCCGGCCCACCCGCACCCCGCCGGGCGGAGGGCCGGGGTCCGCAAAGGCGTGCGACACGCCCAGCACGAGCACGCTGCCCGCGCCCTCCAGCCGCGAGGCCGGGTCCGAGCGGGCCGGAAGCTGCCGCTCCAGGTACTCCATCCCCGCGTGCCGCCCCGCCGCCAGCCAGCCCGCGTATTCGGCCACCGCCGGGGCCGGAACCTGGGCAGGTGCCCACCCCACCGCGTCGGCCCCGAGGGAGACGGCGAGGTCGGAGAGGGTGTCGGCGGCGTTCACGGAAGGCAGTGTGCCACGGGCCGCCCGCCGCGAAAGAGAGCTTCAGCTCCCCCGTTCTGCCTCCAACTGTGCCCGGGCCAGCGACCAGGCCCGCTCGAAGACCTCGCGGCGTTCGGGGCGGGCCATCACGCGGGCGAGGCCCTCGGCCAGGGTCATGCGGGGGACGTTGAGTTCGGTCCGGCGGGTCATGCCCGGCCACTCGCACCCGGTCCGCACGAGGTCCCCCCCGGCCGCGACGAGGGTAAACCGCACCCCATCTCCGCGCAGCTCCAGGCCGCACAGGTCCCCGTTCTCGCGCCCGCAGTCGCCGGGACGGTAGGTCACGTCCCCCAGGTCGGGCCAGCCCAGCGTGCTCGCCACCCACCCGGCAAACAGGCGGGCGGGGAGGTCGTTTTCCCCCACGTAGGTCACTTCCAGCTCGCGCACCCGCCCCAGTTGCCGCGCGGCGTCGGGACTGTCGAACAGTTGCGCCAGCCCCTCGCGCCAGCCCGCCGAGCGGCTCCACCCCAGGTCGGCCAGCGCGTAGTGCCGCGCCGGGGGAATGTCGAGGGTCAGGCTGTCCGCGATGACCTGATCGGCAATTTCGGTGAGTTCGGAGAGCAGCACCCCACCGGGGCGGGTGTCGGCCCCCCACCAGACATGGTTGACGGTGGCTGGACGCAGCAGCGGGAGGATGGCCCCTTGCAGGCCCTCGGGATCGGCGGAGAGCCGCAGCCGCTCGATATACAGCCCGCCCGGCTGCGGCACCAGGCTGACCTGCACCCGCACCTCGCCGCCCGGCGCGTCCATCACCCCGATAATCTGCCGCCCCGCGTAGCGCCCCTCCAGCCCGGCGAGCGCCTCCTCGACCCGCGCGAGGTGCCGCCCCACGGTTAGCGCGATGATGTTGCCGGTATAGGCCCGCGTCTCCACCTGCGTCTGTGCCCAGAGGTCGTCCAGCGCCGACTGCGCCTCCCGCACGGAGGTCTCGACCGGGCCGAGGACAGGAAGGTCGGTGGGGGAGGTCATGGGGCACCTGCGGGGGGGTCGAGAGGTCGAGAGGTCGAGAGGTCGGGGCACAGCCGAGAGCCAGTCCTCCTCGACTTCTGGACGCCTCGACTCCTCGACCCGGCGCGGAGCGCCCTCACAGCCGCCTCCAGCGCCGGTCCGGTCCGATCAACTCGTCCGCCGCCTCCGGTCCCCAGGTTCCGGCGGGGTAGTTGGGGAAGTCCTGCGGGGGCGTGCCCTCGGCGGTTTCCAGCAGGCCGGAGACGAGCTGCCACGCGCAGTCCACCTCGTCCTCGCGGGGAAAGAGGGTGGCGTCGCCCAGCATTGCGTCGAGCAGGAGCCGGGAGTAGGGACTTTCCAGCGGTGCCCCGAAGGCGTCGTAGCGGAAGTCCATGACCACCTCGCGCAGCACCATCTCCTGCCCCGGCGATTTGGAGGAAAACTTCAGGCTGACCCCCTCGTCGGGCTGGATGCGGAAGGCCAGCACGTTGCGCTCCAGCCCGCCGGGAAACATGCCCAGCGGCGGGCGCTTGAAGACCACAGCGATCTCAGTGACCTTTTTGGGGAGCCGCTTGCCCGTCCGCAGGAAAAAGGGCACCCCCTGCCAGCGCCAGTTGTCGACCTCCAGCTTGACCGCCACGTAGGTCGGGGTAGGGCTGCCTTCCTTCACGCCGGGTTCCTCGCGGTAGCCGGGCACCGCCTCGCCGTAGAGGGTGCCGGGACCGTACTGGCCGCGCACGGCGACCTCGGGCACGCGCCCCGCCGGAATGGGCCGCACCGCCCGCAGCACCTTCACCTTCTCGTCGCGGATGGCGCCCGCGTCGAAGGCGACGGGCGGCTCCATTGCGGTCAGCGCGAACAGTTGCAGCAGGTGGTTTTGCAGCATGTCGCGGATCACCCCGGCTTCCTCGTAGTACCCGGCGCGGCCCTCCAGGCCCAGGTCCTCGGCGGCGGTGATCTGCACGTGGTCGATCATGGCGCGGTTCCACAGCGGCTCGAAAATCGCGTTGCCGAAGCGGATCGCCATCAGGTTCTGGACCGTCTCCTTGCCCAGGTAGTGGTCGATGCGGTAGACCTGCGACTCGTCCCAGACGCGGTGAATGGCCCCGTTCAGCTCGCGGGCCGAATCGAGGTCGCGCCCGAACGGCTTCTCGATCACCAGCCGCCGCCACCCCTCCGACTCGTCCGCGAGGCCCAGCCTTCCGAGGCCATTCGAGATCGGCTCGAAGAGGCTGGGGGGCGTGGAGAGGTAAAAGAGGGCATTCTTGCGCCCGCCGTGCGCCTCCTCGGCCCGGTCGAGTTCCTTGCGCACGAGGTCATACACCTCGTCGCCGCCGAAGTCGCCGTATTCGTAGTACAGCAGTTCGCGGAATTTCTCCAGACTGCCGGGCTGCGGGGCGTCCGTCTCCTTGCTGCTTTGGAGGGCCTCGAGCGCGTAATCCTTGAACTGCTCGTCCGTCATCTCCTGACGGCCCACCCCGACGATGTTGAAGGCACTTCCCAGCAGCCCGTCCTGCCACAACCCGAACACGGCGGGCAGCAGCTTGCGCCGGGCGAGGTCGCCGGTCGCGCCGAAGATCACCAGCGTGGCGGGCTCGGGAGCGCGGCTGCGGCGCATGGCGGTCCGGAAGGGGTTGTGTCCATCCGCTCCGGGGCCGTCCCCGCCGGGGGCCTGGGTGTTCTGGCCTGCGGTCACGCGCCGTCTCCCGTCACGCGGGTCTGGCCCGTCTCGCCGAGCTGCTGCGCTTCCTCACCGCTGCTCTGGGGCTGCGCCGCGCCCGCGTCGATGTTCTGCGGGGCCGCCGCCGCCGGATGCTCGCCGGGCTGCACCTCGGGCACCACGGCTTCTTGCCGGGTGGACTCCAGAATCTTGACCGCGTGCCCACCGAAGGCCCGCCGCATCGCCGAGAGCATCTGCCCGGCGTAGCTGACCTCCTGCTGCGAGCGGAAACGCATCTGGGTCGCCAGCGTGATGACCGGCGTGGGAATCCCGAGTTCGATGGAGTCGATCACGGTCCAGCGCCCCTCGCCCGAGTCGGCCACGTAGTCGGAGAGCTGCGAGAAGTCGGCCTCGTTGGCGAGGGCCTCGGCGGTGAGGTCAAGCAGCCACGAGCGAATCACCGAGCCGTGCCGCCACAGTTCGGCGATCTGGGCCATGTCCAGCCCGTAGTCCTCGCGGGCGTGCAGCAGCTCGAAACCCTCGGCGTAGGCCTGCATCATTCCGTATTCGATGCCGTTGTGGACCATCTTGACGTAGTGCCCGGAGCCCGACGGCCCCATCCGGCCCCAGCCCTTGTCGGGCGCGGGCGCGAGGGCTTCCAGAAAGGGGCGCAGGCGCTCCACCGCCTCACTTGGGCCGCCCACCATCATCGCGTAGCCTTCCTTCAGGCCCCAGATGCCGCCCGAGGTGCCCACGTCGACCATCTGGATGCCCTTCTCGGCCAGGGCCTCCGCCCGCCGCATGGTGTCCTTGAAATTGGAGTTGCCCCCGTCAATGACGATGTCACCGGGCGCGAGCCTCCCCGCGAGATCGTCGATCACCGCCTGCGTGATGGTCCCGGCAGGCACCATCACCCACACGGCCCGCTGGCCGGGTTCGCCCAGCGCGGCGATCAGCTCGTCCATCGTGCGGGCGCCCTGTGCCCCGCCCTGTTCGATCAGGGCCACGCTCTCCTCGCTGCGGTCGTAGCCGACGACCGGCTGCCCCCCCTGCACGAGACGCAGCACCATGTTCCCGCCCATCTTGCCCAGCCCGATCATTCCGAGTTTCATAACAGCCTCCCGGCACGGGGAGGGATGCGGAAGCGGTTCCAGCCCCCCGGCTCATCTAGGGGGCATCATACGCGCGGGCCTGGCGGGGCGGCTCCGGCGGGGCGTTGTCTCAGGGCTGGCTCAAGGGCGGCGGGCAGATGCGGCCGGGCGGTCCTCGCTGGGGCACTACAGTCGGGGCATGACCGCCGCGCCCGAGCGCCCCCGTCCCACCCGGCTTCAGCGCGTGCTGACGGTGCTGATGGTTCCGCTGCTGGTCTTCAACCTCGTGGGCATCGCCCGCGCCGTGTGGGACTCGCGGCCGGTGCAGACGTGGCGGGCGCAGCAGAACGGCCTGCCCGTCTACCTTCGGGGCGGCGGCCTCTACGAGGGCCTCGACCACGCCGCGCAGTCGCCGGACGGCCGCTGGGTGGCGATTGGAGGGAGCCGCAAATACGGCGACAGCTTCACCGCGCGGGTGGCGCTCTGGGAGGCGGCCACGATGGACCGGCGCTGGACGACGGACCTCCCCACGGCCGACTTCCGCAGCGTGAACGATCTGGTCTGGTCCCCCGACAGCCGCACGGTCTGGATTCACGACGACGAGGGCCGGGTGACCGCGCTGGACGCGGCCAGCGGAGGGGTGCGGGGGGAGTGGCGCTCCTTTGAATGGCAGCCCTGCGTATTTGCCGCGCTGCCCCAGGGCCTGCTGCTCACCGACGCGGCGGGACCGGGGCGCGACCGGCCCGTGCGCCTCACCCTGCGGCGCTGGTCGGACGGGGCGGTGGTGTGGCGGGCGCCCTTCGCGTGCTGGTGGGAGGCGGGCGGCAGCGTGGACGCGGCTGGAACCACGCTGGCCTACAGCCCCCGGCGGGGCGAGGTGGCTCTCTATGACCTGCGGACGCGCCAGCCCCGTCCCGAACGCTTCCGCTTCGGCGGCGAGGAGGGACCCTACAGCCTCGCCCTCACGCCGGACGGGGCGCGGGTGGCCGCCGGGTGGGGGGAAGGAACCCTGACCGTCTGGGACGTGGCGGCCGGGCGGGAGGTGTGGCGGACCCGGCCCCACCGGGGGCTGGTGCGGGCGCTCGACTGGAACCCGGCGGGAACGGCGCTGGCCTCTGCCGGGTTCGACGGGTGCGGCGGCTGGCGCAGCGAGTGCGTGGTGGTGACCCGCGCCGCACCGGACGGCCCGCAGAGCCGGGTGGTCTGGTGGCAGCGCTACGACGTGCCCGACACCGTGCAGTGGCTCGGCCCCGACCGGTTGCTGCTGGGCCAGGGGGAGGGGTCGCGGGTGGTGGCGGTGCCGGGGGAGTGAGGGAACGCGGGCCGCTTCAGAAGGCGTCCAGCTCGACCCTCACCCGCGAGAAATCCCGCCGCGCGAGGTCTTCTGCCCTGATGAAGAACCCGATCCACCCGCCCAGCCCGCCAAACTCGCCGTAAATCTGCCCGCCCACGTCGTCGCCGTCGAACTGGAAGAGCAGGCGCCAGTCCTCGGCAGGCGGGAAAGCCGCGTTGATGAGCATGGCGTGACCGCCCAGACGGTGCCCGTTGACATGAAGCTCGGTCATCCCGCTCTCCGGAGTCGTCTCCTCCAGCCACTCCAGGCGCCGATCTATCCCCGACGGGAACTCGCGGTCGTTCAAAAAGGCCAGGACACGCTCCGGCGGCGTGAACGTCTCGGCCTGAAACTCGTCGGTGAAGGCGGGAACTTCGCGGGTCAGCGCCGCCTCGTCCTGCACGACTTCCGGCCAGTACAGGACGCGGGCGACCGGATTGCTCCTCTCCGGGTCCGCGACCATCTCCTCGTAAGAGGCGTCCGAATTGGCCACGAACAATTGCAGCAGGCCCCGGCGCGGCAACTCCGGCAGGTGGCCCTGGGCGTTGGCTGCGGTCAGATCGATCTGCGCTACGAAGTAGAGCGGGCTGCCGGACGGCTGGGTGGGCCACGCCGCTCCCCTGGGGCGGTAGGGAACGCCTCCCAGCTTGCTGTCCCAGGGGGCAGGCGTGCCGGGCACCACCACCGGGCGCACGACGGGCCACGCCCACTGCTCCAGCCGCTCCCGCTCCTCCTCCGGCGCGGGCGGCAGCCACAGCGAGCCGTCAGGGCAGCGGGGGCTCATTCGCACAAAGCCCTCCCGCGCGAGTTCCCGCCCCTGCTCCTCGAAGGGCATCTCGGCGGGGGACGGGGCGATCTGGACGTTTTCCGCCATCACCGCCATCAATTCCGCGAACCGCTCCTGCATCGGCGGCGTGGGGTGCCACAGCAGGGAATCGGCGGGGGTGTCCTCGGAGGAAAGGGTGCCCGCAAACGCCCCATCGTCGGTGTGAACGGTCAAAGTTGAGCGGTACTCCGCCGGAACCGTCGGCGGGTCCTTCATCCCTGTCTCCCGCTCGAAGGCGTCCAGTTCCTCCCACAGCCGGGCCGGAAAGCCGAGGTCTTCCACGCGCAGGGGCCGACCGTTCTCGCGCAGGGTGCCCGCCTGCGCCATGTCGCGCAGGATTCGCAATTCGAACGGATTCCAGCCCCAGGTCTGAAATTGCGCCCGCGTGTCCTCCCGCACGGCGGCCTCGTCGAAGGGCGGTTGAACGACCTCGCTGACTCGCCCGCCGCGCTCCAGCCGGGCCACGCCCCCTTCAAAGGCCAGGGTCACCCGCTCGCCCGTCACGGGCTGCTGCCAGTCCTGCCGGAGGGTCATGCGGCTGCTCGGTTCGGTCATGTCCGGTCTCCTCTCCGCGATCTGCGGGGTGCGGGCGACGTACCACAGCCCCGCTCCCAGCAGCAGGGTCAAAGCCAGAGCAGCCCGGCCCGGCGGCCTCAGCACTCGGCCCCTGCCGCCCGCACCTGCTCGCAGTCCAGTCCCTGATACGGGTCGGTGAGGGGCAGGGTCAGGAAAGGATCGGCCAGAAACCGCCGGAAGTCCTCCTCAGCAATGGGGAGCCGGGCCGGGTACTCCCCGATGCCGCGCTGCACCATGAACAGCAGGTAGGGCTGGCCCGTCTCCGGGTGCCGTCCCAGCGTGAGGCGCAACTCCGGGTCCCGGAAGACGGTCGCGTCCCGCAGGTCCCAGAGGTCCATGCCCCCCCCTGCCTCCTACCGGCGCCGCCGCGCGGCCTTGGCCGCTTCCTTGGCCGCCTTCTGCTCTTCCTTCTGCTTGCGCTGCATCTCGCGGCCCATGTCTTCCATGAGTTGGGCGCCGGGGGCGTCGACCTGCCGCTGCAGGGCCGTCAGGGTGCTGATGACGAGGTTGTGCATCAGCCGCTCGACGGGTTTGTGGACCCAACGGTAGCGAATGCGGCCGTTCATGCCCAAGGTGACCTCGGTGCCGCCGGGCATCGCCTTGAAGGTCCAGCTTTGCGTGAGCCGCTCGAAGGGGCCGACGTGCCGCACGCTCTCCCAGCCGCCCCGCAGCGGGGCCTGAAGCTGACCGTATTTGGCGGTGAAGCTCAGGCCAAAGAGCCGCCGCGAGAACTTGAAGCGCACCCGCACATTGGGCGTGAGCCGGGTGTTCTCGCCGCCCTCGTACTCGGCCCGCGCGAGGTTGGGGTCCCACCGGACGCGGCGCCGGGGTTCCAGCGCGAGGCGATACAGCACGTCCGGACGCGCCCTGACCACGATGCTCTGCCTGATGTGGATGTCCTCGGCCATATGTCGGGGTCACTGTAGCGCGGGCCGCCGCGCCGCACGTCCCGCGCCCTCCGTCCAGGCTCAGTCCAGGTACTCCCGCGCCCGCAGGTGACTGGCCCGCAGGGTGAAGCGCTCCGCGTACTTCACGCCCGCCAGCCGCCCGATCTGCGCCCGCGTCTCGCGGAACTGCTCGGCGGACCAGGCCCACTTGTAGAAGTCGCGGTAGTACCCGGCCACGTCCGCCGCGACCTCGAAGGTCTCGGAGGTGTCCACGAACACCTCGGGGTAGGGCGAGGCGGGCGCGTAGTACTGGTAGAAGCGCACGGGTTCGCGCCACGCTTCGAGCCGGGCCACGTCCTCGCCGCTCTCGACCGCCTCGTCGCCGCTGAGGTCGGGGGCCGGAGGCATCAGCGCCCCGCCGCCCGACTCGTTGACGATCTTGGGGATGCGGGCCAGCGTCACGGCGTCAAAGGCGATCTTGGCGGTAATGCGGTGGTCGGGGTGGGGGTGGTCGTCGCTCCAGGTGATCACCGCGTTGGGCCGGAAGCGGGCGTAGAGGCGGGCAAGTTGCAGCGCCTCGGAGCGCCCGCCCGTCAGGCGGCTGTCGCCCATGTCGAAGAAGTGGTGCCGCGCCCCGATCCTCTGCGCCACCCACGCCCCGTGCTCCTGGCGGATGCGGGTGACTTCCTCATGCGGGGCGTCCCCGAATTGGCTGGCGAGTTCCCCCAGGGTGGTCCACACCAGCAGCACCTCGTCCCCCCGCGCCGCGTGCCTCGCGAGGGTGCCGATGCAGCCGATCTCGTCGTCGGGGTGGGCAAAGACGGCCATAAGTCGCATGGGGGAGAGAATAGGGCCTGTGGGCGGTGGGGAGAACCTGTTACCGGAGACAGTGTTACCGGAGAAAGCGGAGGCTCAGCGGATACCGGTAAGTCCGCCCCTGGTTCACCCGGATCACCGCGAGCAGCATCACCACCAGCGGAAACGCCCACAGCACCAGGCTCGCCGGGATGAAAAAGGCGAAAAAGGCCGCGAGGCTGCCGAACAGCGCGAAGGCTCCCAGGTCCGGGCTGCCCGCCGCCGCCCCCGCCGCGCCCCCGATCAGCCCCAGGCTGAACAGGCCGAAGGACAGCAGGCCCGCGAGCAGCGAGTACAGCCACACGCTGATCTGGAAATTGACGACCTCCTTGCCCTGCGCGTCCAGCACGGCCGAGCGGTCGCGGTACCCCAACCACGCGGCGAGCGGCCCCAGCACGTTGCCCAGCCCTGGCAGGACCAGTCCCAGCAGCGGCGAGAGGTGCAGCAGCAGCGCGGGCGTGCGCTCGGGCTCCGGAATGACGCCGGGATCGCCGCGCGGCGCGGGCGCGGAAGGGGAGAGGCGCGGGTCGGGGAGGGTCATGTTGACAGTACGCCGCAGGGCTCCCTACAGTTCCGGGGTTATGACGCGCCCCGGCGGGAAGCCGCACTTCAGGAAATCCGCCGCCCAGAAGGCGCAGGATGCGGCCCGCGACCTCCTGCCCATCAAGGCGGGCATTCAGCCTGCGGTGCCGGTGGCGGGCGAGCAAGTGGACCTCTACAGCGACGGCGCCTGCGACACCGGGGCCGGGCACGGCGGCTGGGCGACCATCCTGCGCTACAAGGGCCAGGAACTCGTCCTGAGCGGCCACGAGCGCGACACCACCAACAACCGCATGGAACTGCGCGGGCTGCTGGAGGGATTGAAAACCCTCAAGCGGCCCTGTCAGGTGCGGGTGGTGACCGACAGCCAGTATCTGCGCAAGGCCTTTACCGACGGCTGGATTCTGAAGTGGCAGCGCAACGGCTGGAAGACGGCGGGCGGCGACCCGGTCAAGAACAAGGACCTGTGGGAGGAACTGATCGCCCAGGCGCAGACGCACGCGCTGACCTTCGTGTGGGTGCGCGGCCACAACGGGCACGGCGAGAACGAGCGGGTGGACAAACTCGCCGTGGAGGAGCGCAAGAAGCTCCGGTTCGGGTGAGGATGACCTGGGAAGACCTCTGGCCGGAGCCGCTGCGGGAGGCTGCGCCGTACCGGGGACACCGTCTGACCGACCTCGCCGCCGACGTGGACGCCCTGCTCGCCGCTTGCGGAAGGGCAGTCATCCGTGAGCATGTGCCGCGCGTGGCCGGGGAAGCGGAGGCGCTGGCCCGGCGGTTCGGCGTTGACCCCGTTGCGGCGCAAGAGGCGGCCCTGCTGCACGACCTGGGAGGCATCGTGCCCCGCGAGGTCATGGTGCCCCTGTCCGAGCGGCTGGGGCTGCCCGTGTGCCCCGAGGAGCGGCGGGTGCCCCTGCTGCTGCACGCGGGCCTGAGCGTGGTCATCGCCCGGCGGCGCTACGGGGTCCACGACCCGGCGGTGCTTCAGGCCATTCGCGTTCACACCACCCTGCACGCGCGGCCCACGCCGCTCGACCTCACGGTCTTTCTGGCCGACAAGCTGGAGTGGGATCAGGGCGGGGTGCCGCCCTACGGCGCGGAATTGCGGTGGGCGCTGGACGGCGGCGGGCTGCGGGCAGGAGCGCGGTGGATGCTGGCGTGGCTGGCCTCGCCCCCGGCCCGCCTCCTAATTCCCCACCCCGACCTGCGGGCCGCGTGGGGGGCGTTCAGCATCCAGCCTCCTCCCTCTCCCCCCGGTGAAGCGTGACCCGGTACCGGGCGCGGCCTCCCCTCGGCGGGGCGGGCGTGACCTCGAATCCGGCGCGGCGGTAGAAGCCGACCGCCCCGTCGTCCGTCTCCGCGACCAGCCGCGCGGCATTCAGGTGCTCGGCCAGCGCGTGCAGCAGCGCCCGCGCGTGCCCGCGTCCTTTCTCGCCGGGCCGGGTGGCGAGGTGCAGGACCTCAACCTCAGCGCCCTGGATCCGGAGGCCCGCTGCGCTCACCACCCGGCCTCCCTCCAGCCAGACGAAGACCCGGCGCTCGGGAGCTGTCCGGTAGGCCTCCAGGGTGCGGGCGATGCGCTCCGGGTCGGGAAACATGGCGCGGGCCAGCAGGTCCCCAGCCTCGGGGGTCAGGATGGGGAGTTCAGTCAGCATGGGTGCAGGGTAGGGTGGCCTGGTCGTTGCCCCGCCATCCGGCAGAGTGCTCGCGGCTTGATTCAGCCCCGGCAGCCCTTGCTGGAGAGCTCCAGAGCCGCCTGACCAAAACCCCGTCTTAATCAACCCCGCCCACCTCCCAGAATCTCCTCACCCGATCACAGGTCAGCCTCTACACTGCCGGGCATCATGCCAACACCATCCCAACACGCCCCGGCGGGCTGGCGGACGTTTCTGCTGCTGTGGGGATCGCAGTCGGTGAGCCTGATCGGGTCCTACGTGGCGTGGTTTGCCCTGAACGTGTATGTCGCGCAGGTGCTCTACCCCGGCGAGGACCAGAAAGCGCCGCTGGCCCTGGCGCTCGGCGCCCTCGCCATCGCGTCCACCCTCAGCGCGGTGCTGCTCGCGCCGGTCGCCGGGTCGGTGGCCGACCGCACCGACCGCAAGCGGGTGATGCTGCTCGCGGGCGTGGTGTCGGGCCTGCTCACGCTGGGCATGGCCGCGCTGATGTTCGGAATGACGGTGCCCTTCTGGTTGCTGCTGGCCTTTGTCATCGTCACGCAGTCGCTGAGCCACTTTCACGAGGCCGCGCTGGAAAGCAGTTACGTGATGATCGTCCCCGAGGGGCAGCTCACCCGCGCCAACGGCATGATGCAGACCACCCGGCAGTTTTCCAGCCTGCTCGCGCCCACGCTGGCGACCCTGCTCGTCGGGGTGCCCGCGCTGCTGGGCTGGGGCGGGGGCCTCGCGCCGCTGGCGCAGGGGGTGCCTTTCGCGCTGCTGGTGGACGGGGTGAGTTTCCTGGTGGCGGCGCTGATCCTCGCGCGGCTGGCGATTCCCAGCCCGCCTCCCGCCGAGAGCCACGGGAGTGCGGCGGCCAACCTCAAGGCCGACACCCGCCTGGGTTGGACCTACCTGCTGCGCCGCCCGCCGCTCTTGCAACTGCTGATCGTGGCGGCGGCCCTGAACTTCGCCACCGCCGCGATTCCGGTGTACCAGACGCTGCTGACCACCTTCACGCTGGAGGCCGACCGCACCGCGCGGGGCCTGAGCTTCCCGGCGACTCTGGCGATCATCCAGACCGTGACCAGCCTGGGCATGTTCCTGGGTGGACTGGCGATCAGCACCTGGGGCGGGCTGAAGCGGCGGCGCATCCTGGGCATCCTGCTGCCCGCGTTGGTATCGGGCGCCGGACTCGTGCTGATGGGGCTGTCGGGCAACCTGTACCTGACGGCAGCGGCCTTCGCCCTGACGGTGTTCGTCATGCCGATCACCCGCTCGCACAGCGCGGGCATCTGGCAGTCGCAGGTGCCGCGTGAGTTACAGGGCCGCGTGTTCGCTGTGCAGCGCGTGGTCGGCCGCGTGACTGTGCCGCTGGGCATGGCCTTCGTGAGCGCCCTGTCCACCAGCCTGCCCCCTGGCCCGGTGATCGCGGGCATGGGCCTGCTCGTCGTGCTGATCTGCGCCGTGCAACTGCTGAACCCGACGGTGCAGCGGGTGGAAGACCGCGACTACGTGGAGGGGCTGGCGGCGGCGCGGGGGGGGTAGATGGAACACAAAGGAAGCCCGGACGGGATCAGCGTCCGGGCTTCCTTCTGTTGTGGTGGTTTAGCCTTGCCGCTCCAGCCACCCGGCCAGCCACGGCAGCTTCTGCCCGACCTTCTCGCGCATGCCGCCCCAGTAGCGCCTGCTCCAACCTTCCACGTTGCGCTGCTTGCCCCGGGCGACCGCCATCGCGCCCTCGGGCACGTCCTCGTGGACGGCGCTGCCCGCCGCGATAAAGGCCGCGTCGCCAATCACGCGCGGGGCGATCAGGGTGGAGTTGGAGCCGATGAAGACGCCCGCCCCGACGGTAGAGCGGTGCTTGTTCACCCCGTCGAAGTTGGCGACGATGGTCCCGGCCCCCACATTCGTCTCCGAGCCGATCTCCACGTCGCCCAGGTAGGCAAGGTGCCCCGCCTTGACGCCCGGCCCCAGCCGCGCCGCCTTCGTCTCCACGAAGTTGCCGATGTGGACGCCCCCCTCCAGCACCGTGCCGGGGCGCAGGCGGGCGAACGGCCCCACGTCGCTGCCGGGGCCGACGTGGGCACCCTCCAGCACGGAATGGGCCTTGACGACCGCGCCTTCCTCCAGCACCGAGTCGGTCAGCACGCTGTAGGCGCCGACGGTCACGCCGTCCGCGATGCGGGTGTCGCCGCGCAGGATCACGCCGGGTTCCAGGGTCACGTCACGGCCAATTCGCACGGTGTCCTCAATCCGCACCGAGTCGGGGTCGTGCATGGTCACCCCGGCCCGCATGTGCCCGGCGTTGAGGCGGCGCCGGAGGATCGCCTCGGCCTCGGCCAGCCCCGCGCGGTCGTTGGCACCCATCACCTCGTCGGGGTCGTCCAGCTTGAAGGCCCGCACACTGGCGCCCTCAGCGCGGTACAGCGCCAGCAGATCGGTGAGGTAGTACTCGCCCGCCGCGTTGTCATTCGTGATGCGCCGGGCCAGCGCGGGGGCGCGGCCGTCCATCACGTACACGCCGGAGTTGAACTCGCGCACGGCCTGTTCCTCGGGAGTCGCCCCCTTCTGCTCCACGATGCGCTCCACGTTCCCCGCCGCGTCGCGGATGATCCGCCCGTACCCGGTCGCGTCAGGCAACTCGCCCGTCAGGATCGTGAAGGCCGAGGCGTGGGCGCGGTGGTCGTCCAGCAGCGCCCGCAGCGTTTCCGGGCGCAGCAGCGGCGTGTCCCCGTACAGCACCAGGATGTCGGCGTCGCCCTCGTCAGACAGCGCGTCGGCCCCCGCAAGAAACGCGTGCCCGGTGCCGAGTTGCCCGTGCTGCCGCGCGAAGGCCACGCCGGGCTGTTGCAGGGCCGCCTCCACCTGCTCGGCCCCGTGCCCGGTCACCACGACGATGCGCCGCGCTCCCAGGGCCTGCGCCGCCCGCACCGCCCACGCGACCATCGGGCGTCCGGCGACCGGGTGCAGCACCTTGGGCAGCTCCGATTTCATGCGGGTGCCCTGCCCCGCCGCGAGAATCACCACGTCCAGCGGACGTTCAATCTGTGTCATTCAAGTTCACCTGTCCGCTCAGAAGTGTACGGGAAAGCCACCAGCTTCCAGTCGCCAGCAAAAAGCCGCAGCGCGTCGGCTGCGGCTCCTGGGTTCCGGCAGGGTTCAGCGGCCTGGCTCCCCATCGCGCAGGTTGCTCTCCACGCGGTCCACCAGCTTCTCGCCGCCCCGGCGCAGTTCGCCCCCGGCGGTCTGGAAGGCGGCCGCGGGCGACTCGCCGCGCGTCATGTCCGACACACCCGTCTTCACGGCGTCGCCCGCGCGGGCCATGTTGCCTTCTGGGCCGGGGTTGACGCGCTTCAGCAGGCCCTGCACCTGCTGCTGAAGGCTGGGATTCTTCTGGTAGAGCATGTAGGCGCCGTAGCCCGCGCCGCCCAGCAGCACCAGGGTCCAGGGGAAGCCGCCCCCGCCCTTTTTCTGCATCCGCAGGGCCGTGACCTCGCCCTGCAGCTCGCGGATGTCGTGCTGCTGGCGGGCGATCAGGGCGGCGGTCTCGGCGTGCTGCTTCATCACGGCCTGGGTGATCTCGCGCTCGAGGTTGTGCTGGCCCTTCTTGGCCGCCTTGCGAAGCTGGTCGACGTGGTCCAGATGGGTGTCCTTGTTCTTCATGGCTGGTGCCTCCTTGCCCGCCGAGTGTCCCCCGCCCGGCCCCGGCCCTGGTTGCGAGGCGCATGAAGGGGCCTTGCCGGGGCGCTCAGCCGGAGTGGGGCAGACAGGGCGAGGGGCGGTGGCCTGTCCCGCGCCACCGCCCCCCGTCTGTTCTCCGGTTTGCTCAGCGCACGTCGGGCTGGGGAACTGCCGGGGCCGCCACAGGAGTGACCGAATCGGGCTGCCGCCGGATCTTGAGCAGCATGTAAATGCTCAGCAGGATCAGCGGCACGCTGATGAGGTGCGTGTCGGTCCACAAACCGATGCCGGGGGCGTCGAGGCCCTGGTTGAGATAGGTCTTGATCGCGAGGGGGTTGAGGCGGAAGGTCTCCTCCAGCCCGGCCCGCAGGATGGAGTACCACAGCCAGAACTGCCAGAAGGCCCAGCCCGCCTTGTGCGAGCGCAGCCAGAAGTAGGCAGCGATACTCAGCACGATGCCAATGAACACGCCGTACAGCTGGGTGAAGTGCACGGGCGCCGTCATCACGAGCTGCCCGCCGATCTCCTGGCAGTAGCGCGAGAGGTCCATGTCGGGGTTGGGGTTGGGAATGCACATGCCCTCGTGAAAGGCGCGGGCGCTGTCGGGCCAGCGGTAGCCGACCGGCCACCCGGTCACCCGGCCCACCGTGTCGGTGCCGTTCATGATGTTGCCGATGCGCCCGCCGATGATGCCGAACGCCACGCCGGGCACGAACAGGTCGGCGTACCGGTAGAAGTTCAGCCGGTAGCGCCGGGCGTAATACACCAGCACCAGAATCCCGCCGATCAGCCCGCCGTGAATCGAGATGCCGCCCTGGCGCAGGTTGATGATGTCCAGCAGCAGCCGGGGCATGGGCGTGCCCGCGAACTGTTCCCACGAGGTCGCCACGAACACGATGCGGGCGCCCACCAGTCCCCAGATGATCGCCCACAGCACCATGTCGTTGAAAAGGTCCACGTTCAGCCCACGCTGACGGGCCAGCCGGGTGCCGACCAGCAGCCCCAGGACGATGCCCAGCGTGATCAGCACGCCGTACCAGGCAATCGTGAAATTGCCGATCTGAAGGAATACCGGGTTCATTTCGCCTCCGCGTGGGCCAAGCTGTCTTCGCCCCGGCAACGGTATGCAGGGTGTGTAAAGGTGCTGTAAAGCTTGCCGAGCGGGCGGTGAGCGGACTTTACACGAACTTTACAGGCTGGGTTTATCTTCCAGCCGTGAAACGGAACCTTCTTATCATGGCTGTGCTGGGCATGTCCGGCATGAGCCTCGCGCAGGGCAGCATGGGCGGCATGGATCACAGCAACATGGGCGGCATGTCCGGTCAGAGCGGTTCGTCCATGACGATGGACATGAGCGCTCCGGCGAAGTTGAAAGGCAAGGTATTCGACCGGGCGTTTCTCAGCATGATGATCCCCCACCACCAGATGGCCGTGGATATGGCACGTGCGGTGTTGCCGCGCAGCAAAGACGCAACGGTCAAACGTTGGGCAAATGCAGTCATCAAAGCCCAGGAAAGCGAAATCAAGCAGATGAACACGCTGCTCAAGAGCTATGGCGGCAGTGACGCAGCTATGGCGAACATGATGAAGAAGAGCATGAGCGGCATGGCTGACATGGTCAAAAAGGCCAAGAATCCTGATGTTGCGTTCGTACAAGGCATGATTCCTCATCACATATCAGCCATTGAGATGGGAGTGATGGCTCTGGAGAAGAGCAGTGACGCGCGCGTGCTGAAGCTTGCCCGCACGATCACGCAGGATCAGGCGGCGGAGGTGCATGACTTCCGCCTGTGGTTGCTGAAACGCGGTCTCTAAGTCTTACACACTAACGCGTGCCGCCTGTCAGGCGGCACGCGCTGCATTGAGGCCGCGAGCTCTCAACCGTCAGCGTCACGAGGCCTTTACACGATCTTTACACAATCAGGACAAGCTGACCCACGTTCATGCGTCTGCCTTTTTTGCTTACCTTCGCCCTGATGGGGTTCAGTGTTGCTGCTGCAGCGACGGTGAATGCACAGGCGGGCGACACCCTCCAGCGAATGGCCATTCGGTACGGCACGACCACGCAGGCTCTGGCGCGGGCCAATCCGTCTCTGCCGCAGGGCCCCCTCCGTGCCGGGACCCGCGTAACGCTCCCGGCCACCGCCGCGCGCGTGTGGAGCGTACGGGCGGGCGATACGCTGTCTGGCATCGCGCAGCGAGAACAGACGACGGTCGCCGCGCTGGTCGCCGCCAACCGCGGTCTGAATCCGCAACGGCCCCTGATGATCGGGCAGAAATTGTTCCTGCCTATGCCTAGGGCTGCTGCGGCTCCCCGGTCCGCCGCAGGAGCGGTCGCCCGTCCAGTGTCCATTCGCGTCACAGCGGTCATGCCGGTTTCGGGCCGCGTCACCACGCCGTACCGGGAAGGACACCTGAGCGTGGATCTCGCGGCACCGACGGGTACGCCTATTCGCGCAGCGGCGCCGGGCGTGGTGACGCAGTCCTACTTCGACAGCAAGAGCGGATGGGGTTGGACGGTCCTGGTGGATCACGGAAACGGATTGCAGACCCGATACAGTCACAATTCAGCAAATCTGGTTTCGGTGGGTCACCGGGTGGAGGCCGGGCAGGTCATCGCCCGGGTGGGGAGTACCGGGAACAGCACTGGGCCGCATTTGGATTACCGCGTCACGTATCAGGGACAACCCATTCATCCCTTCAGCTTGTACTGAGTCCTGAGTGGGTAGGGCGTCAAAGGTGGAGCCTAGGCCACCTGCACACCTGAACATACGGGACCCGATGGACGGCCAAGAGGCTCCATGTGAATGCGTCTCCGTGAAGGCGTGGTGGCAGCCTGCTGGCACGGTCACTTTCAGCAATGCGGCGAGGGAGCATTCCCCGGACGGCCATGAACAGCCTGTGCTCCAGTCATGAGCCCGCTGCCTACGGGGACAATGTTGAGGGCGAGCGGTGGGACGGCATGAGGTGGTCCACCCCGAGAAAGCGGCCGAGCACCCGGTGGTGATCTTGCAGAAACTGGGGGCAGGTAAAGCCCGCAGCCATGTGCACTTCCCGGTGGGGAATGACACCCAATACAGGGAGATTCATGGCGCTGAGTTCTTGCAGGAGCTCCGCGACAAGCTGCTGCATCTGCTTCCACTCCTCGCGCCAATCCCGCACCTCTTGTGCCGTCAGTTCTTCAGAAGGTTCAAGCGGCGTCAGGGGATCGGCCGCCCCAGTCAGGAGAACCCCGAAGGCGGAACCTGAGCAGCCGACTCCCAGTCTCTGGAGGAGCGACAACTCCAGCTGAAGCGTGTGGTGCATCAAACCGCCCGAGTCCACGCACAGCACCAGGCGGTCGGCCAGCAGCGCCGCCGCCGTGAAGTCCTCGACCCGCGGTGTGCTGTCGAAAATGACGTCAGCATCCTTCGCGATATCCGGGTATTGACGGAGCGTATACACGGGAAACGGCAGAGGCTCATCCCGCTGGCTGGCCTGCCTGGCCCATGTAAGCGCCCCGTCGCCGTGGCCGGAGACTTCAACGACCGCAACATTCCGCCCGAGGGCCTGCAGGAGTGTGGCCGTGTAGATGGCATTGGTGGTACGGCCCACGCCGCCCTTCAAGCCCACGAAGGCGACCCTGAGGCGGGCGTCAGCCGGAGTGAACCACAGGGAATTCCAGAGCTCGTGGACGCCGGGAAGTGCCGCGTCCTTGCAGTGCCGCAGGAACCCTTCGATGGTCATGGCCAGGGACTGTTGGTGCGTGGCCTGGGAGCGGAGGGTCAGTGCGTGTGCCTCAAGCTGCCCAAGGAGGTCTGGAACATCGCTGGGGTGCAGCATGGCCCTGATCAAGGCCACGTTGCACCCGGCGCCCCTGAGGCTCTGGATGAACCGGGCCGTGTGGAGTTGGCTGCTGGAGTACCAGCGGTAACCGGTGTGCGGATCAACCTCGGGCACGAGTAAACCCTGAGCGTGATACCGCCGGAGCGTCTGGGGACGGATGCCGCTCTGCCGTGAGAACTCACTGATGTGCATCATCCGTTCAGGTTGAGCCCTTCCAGCATGTCAAGGTCAAGCGTGGAAGGTCGGCGCCTCGGCGTCACTAGGGTTCTGGAGTGGAGAGCGGGGGCGGCACGTGAGCGTGCCGCCCCCGGGAAATTCGGGTCAGTTGCCCGCTGGCCGGAACGTGTCCGCGAGGCGCACGAGAAGTTCCTCTGCGCGGTCGTAGCCGGGACGCAGGTAGACGGTGGCGAAGGTCGTCCAATCCTGCACCGCTGCGATTTCCTGGTCGTTCTCGTGCAGCTTGAGGTGCGGGTACACGCCGTACTCCACATAACAGCCGAACTCCCCGGCAAGCGCTTCCAGCGCCTGGGTGTTCTGGTCGTCCCAGGTGAGGGTGTACGGGAGGGCGAAGCACGGTTTGCCACAGCTTCCGCCAAGCCCGACGAGCGGGAAGCCCGCGACGGTGGGCGTGGCCTGCCGGACCCGGGTGCGTTCCAGGAACGCCAAGCGGTCGCGCGCCGCGTTCCGGCTGGGAAGTTTCTGCGCCGCAATCCAGGGGCCTACGGTGAGTTTGGTCATGGTGTCTCCTTTGGGGCAGTGAACCGGCAGCTCAGGCCTGGGCCATGGTGGTGGGCGCCGCCCGGACAGGGGCGGGGCCAGGGCGGACGGGGGGGCGGAAGGAGCGCAGGCGAAGCGCGTTGCTCAGCACGAATACGCTGGAAAAGCCCATCGCTGCCGCGGCCAGCACCGGGCTGAGCAGCCAGCCGAAGGCGGGATACAGCACGCCCGCCGCGACGGGAATCAGCACGATGTTGTACGCGAAGGCCCAGAAGAGGTTGAGCTTGATGTTGCGCAGGGTGGCGCGGGAGAGCGCCAGGGCGTTCGGCACACCGCGCAGGTCGCCGCTCATCAGGATGACGTCGGCGGTCTCGACGGCCACGTCCGTGCCGGTCCCGATGGCGAGACCCACATCTGCCTGGGCGAGCGCCGGAGCATCGTTGATCCCGTCCCCGACAAACGCCACTTTCTGGCCTTTCGCTTGGAGCTCTTTGACCGCGTCGCTCTTGCCGCTGGGCAACACCTCAGCCAGCACCTCGTCGATGCCGAGCTGGCGGGCGATGGCCTGCGCGGTCCGGGCATTATCCCCGGTGATCATCGCGACCTTCAGGCCCTGCCGGTGAAGCGCTTTCACCGCCTCCGGGCTGCCGTCTTTGATGGGATCAGCCACCGCAATCACGGCGGCGAGCTGCCCGTCAATGGCCGCGTACAGCGGGCTCTTGCCCTCGTCCCCGAGCCGCTCGGCCTGGGCCGCGAAGTCACCCACGTTCAGCCCGACCTTGTGCATGTACCGGTCGGCACCGACCTGCACCAGGCGGCCCTGGACCCGCGCTTCCAGCCCGTACCCGGGCACCGCTTCAAAGCTTTCCAGGGGGAGGATGGCGACGCCCTCCTTCTTCGCCGCGTCCACGATGGCGCGGGCGATGGGGTGTTCGCTCTGCTCTTCCGCTGCCGCGACCAGTTGCAGCACTTCGGTGCGCCCGAAGCCGGCGGCGGTCACGAGGTCGGTGAGTTCGGGCCTCCCCTTGGTCAGGGTGCCCGTCTTGTCCACGGCGACCACATTCACGCCCTGCAGGCCTTCGAGCGCCGCACCGTTGCGGAACAGGACGCCCAGCTCGGCCGCCTTGCCGGTGCCCACCATGATGCTGGTCGGTGTGGCCAGACCCATCGCGCAGGGGCAGGCGATGATCAGCACGGCCACGGTGGTGACCAGCGCGAATGAGAGGGCCGTGGTCCCGCCGACCAGCAGCCAGATCAGGAACGTCAGGGCGGCGATCCCGAGGACGATCGGGACGAAAACCGAAATGACCTTGTCCGCGAGCCCCTGGATGGGCGGCTTGGAGCCCTGAGCGCTTTCCACCAATTTGATGATCTGGGCCAGCGCGGTGTTGGCCCCGATCTTGGTGGCCTTGAACTGGAACGCGCCATTTTGGTTAATCGTGCCGCCGACGACGGCCGCGCCCGCCTGTTTGGAGACGGGGATGGGCTCACCGGTGATCATGGACTCGTCGACGAAGGAGTTGCCCTGAATGACCTCGCCGTCCACCGGCACCTTCTCGCCGGGGCGTACGGACACCAGGTCGCCGATCAGCACCTCGTCAGTGGGCACTTCGAGTTCCTGCCCGCTGCGGACCACCCGCGCCGTCTTGGCCTGGAGGCTCAGCAGCTTCTTCATCGCCTCGCTGCTCCTCCCCTTGGCAAGGGCCTCGAAATACTTGCCGAGCAGGATCAGGGTGATGACCACGGCGCTGGCCTCGTAGTACACGTGGGCGGTGCCCTCGGGGAAAATTTGGGGTGCCAACGTGACGGCCAGGCTGTAGAAAAAGGCGGCCGAGGTGCCAATCATGACAAGCGAGTTCATGTCGGGGGAGCGATTGTTCAGGGCCTTCCAGCCCAGGCGGTAGAAGCGCAGTCCGGGACCGAACTGTACGGGAAGGGCCAGCGCCAGCATGATCCAGGTCATGGTCCGCTCGCTCATGTACTCCATCAGCCACATGTGGAACGGCATGTAGAGCATCGGCACCATCGCGAGGATCACCAATGGGATGGCGAAGACCGCACTGAAGGTGACGGCACGCCGCAGGCTGCGGACTTCGTGCTCACGTGCTTCACGCTCCAGGTCGCTGCGGTCCTTGCCGGGCTCGCTCTCGAGCACCTCATAACCAGAGGCCTTTACAGCGGCCTTGAGTTGCCCCGGACTGACGCTGGACGGCAAATACCGCACGGTGGCCCGTTCGGTGGCGAGGTTCACCGAGGCGTCCAGCACCCCGTCCACCTTGTTCAGGGCCCGCTCGACCCGTCCCACGCAGGACGCGCAGGTCATACCCTGCACGCCCAACTGGAGTTCGCTGATCACTGGCTCGTACCCAACGTCCTTCACTTTGTCCAGCAGCGCCTGCGGGGTGGTCAGCGCCGGGTCGAACGTGACGGTCGCGCGTTCCGTGGCCAGGTTCACGCTGGCCCCCTCGACCCCCTCGACTTTCTTCAGGCCCCGCTCGACGCGGCCCACGCACGAGGCGCAGGTCATGCCCTGGACGCCGAGTTCAATCGTTTTCCTCATCGTCGCTCCTATCCCCCTCCGGGGGGTACGGAGAAAGCATAAGCCAGCGTCCAAGCTGAAGCAAGCCTTTCTCGCCCACTGTCAAGGGGAAAGACAGCTAGGGGCTGCGCCAGACCGCCTTGACACCCTCCCCCATAGGGTTTACAGTTGAGGCATGACCACCGAACTGACCGTCAACGGCATGACGTGCGGCCACTGCGAGAAGGCCGTTCAGAATGCGCTCAAGAGTGTGCCGGGCGTCCAGGATGTCCGTGTCAACCTGCAGGACGGTACCGCGACCGTGCAGGGCGACGCTGATCCGCAGGCGCTTGTCGCCGCCGTCACAGAGGAAGGCTACGGGGCTCAGGTCCGCGCTTAACGTGACCGCCGCGAAAGCCGACCCTACCACCTGCCACACCGGCACGTCCTCCAGCCACTTGTGCATGCCGGAGGACGCGCGCAAACGCGCAGCCCGGCGCCTCAAGATTGCCCGTGGGCACCTGGACAGCATTGTGGCCATGCTCGAGAAGGACGATGCCTACTGCGTGGACGTACTCCGGCAGATCAAGGCCGTGCAGGGTGCGCTTTCAGGCGCGGGCGAGGTCGTGCTGCGCGGGCACCTCGAGGCGCACGTCGCCACCGCCTCGACCCGGGGTGACAGCGTGGAGCTCGTCGAGGAACTGATGGAAGCGCTCAAGTACACCTGAGCGGTACAGGCCATAGGCGCGGGCCACCCTTGCGGTGTGGCCCGCGCCCGGGTTCGGGGGCTTGTCCCCTCTCCTGATCACCATCGGCGGCCTCGGGCAACTGGCAAATTGTCGGAAGAGCTCAACCTATAGACCCCCGGTCACCGGTGCTGCCCTGGGCTCAACATGCAGACGGTGACTCAACGGGTCAGGTGTGTTGTTCATCCCCTGCTTCAAGCTTGAACTCCTTGAAGTAGGGGATGCGTTTTTCAGGATCCGCATCGTATTCCGGCTTATGCAAGCCGTATCCAGCTGAGGTGAGGAGGTGAAACTCATCTTCCGCATCCAGCAGCTTCCCTGAGGAAAGGGGCTCAACATAAAAGATCGGCAGGGGATGAGCCAGATCGCCCAGCTCGTCCACCGCCAGCACTCGTTCGAGCGAAATCGTGTTCAAGACCACGAGTTCCGCTCGGTGCTTTTCAGGAACAGTGCGCTGCCAGGCGTGCTGTCTACGCCAGTGCATATCACTGGACTCGCTCTCTTTTCCCCAGAGCTGGTTGTCGAGGTCATTGGGAACAGGTTCAGGGAGCATATCCCACTCGCCAGTTTCAGGGTCATGAAAAGCGAGGTGAGAGCGGATCTCCAGGATGAGGGCGTTGCGCGCGTTAAAGTAGCGAACGCGGTAAATCGCCCACCTTGGATTTTGTTCAAAGTCTGCCACTTCCTCGGTCAAGGGATACGCTTCATCCGTCGCGTCACGAAAGAGGATCTCCTTCTGGAGGATGTCCGTTGGGTTGCCAAGAATTCTGCCAACCCGTTTGCGCCAGGCCAGGACAGCCCTCAATTCACTTTGACGTGACCGTTTCCTCGTCTGCAAACTGATCCCGAAATAGGCGAAGAGCAGGGGGTCGTTTTTCGGCTGGAACAGCATGTCTTCCAGTTCTGCCTTCCCCCACAGGTGGAACTCTTGCACGCCTGTCCCTATCAGGGCAGCGCGGAAAGCGTCATAGGACTTCTTGCTGAAGTCGCAGGCCGCAGCCAGGATGAAACCGTAGGGCACTTGCTCCCCTGTGATGCTCTCCTGGACATACCGCTCGACCTGTTTCGGCGTGATGCGCTTTTCCCGCTTGCACTGGAAGATCCAGAGGCGCCCTGGCGTGGGCAACCCAGGAGGAGCTTCGTCCTCCTCTTCATCCAGCACCTCGGGCACGACGCTGCTCTCGAAGGCCCGGATATCGATGCCGTCGTCCGCGCCCCCACGTCCGGTGGCTTCGATACTGCTCCAGACACGGTAATCGTAGGCGAGTTGCCGGACGAGGTCCTCAAACCGGTGGGGTTCCAGATCCTCGAAGTGCAGGGGGTTCAGGGTACGGGAGGCGCGGGCCATGCCCCATTCCAGCATGGGGCCACTGGCTCAGCCTCCTCTGTTACCTTCCCGCTCCTGCTTACTTTGGCCAGAGACGATTCATCCACCCAGCTGGGTCTGTGCCCTCACCGCGCACCCGCATCTCCAGGTGCAGGTGGGCACCTGTGCTCAGTCCGGTGCTGCCCACCTCGCCCACCTTCTGCCCCCGGGTGACCTTCTGCCCAACCTTGACCGTCACAGCACGCTGGTGAAAGTACAGGCTGGTCAGTCCCGCCCCGTGGTCGATGACCACCAGACCCCCGCGCACCGGGTACATGCCCGCCACCACGACCGTTCCATCGTTCACGGCCATCACGGTCGTTCCTGCCGGGGCCAGGTAATCCGTGCCGTAGTGGTACGCGACCGGCCCGTTCGCGACATAGGTCCGCGGTTGTCCGAAGGCGCTGCTTTGCGCCCGCACAGCCGCTGCGGGCTGGAAGGGCCGCGACCATGCCTGCGCCGTCCGCCGGGCATAGGCCTGTTCGACGGCGGCGTCCTCAGCCTTTCGGGCGGGGTCTTCGAGCTTGCTGGCAATGCGGGGCGGCAGGTTGAGCCGTTGCAGAGGCTGCGGCAGTCCAGTGACGGGAATGCGGCCTTGCATCACGTCCTGCCCTACCTGGATCTCGTACACCACGGGGGTGTTTTTCCCGAGGACGACGCGCCCCAATACGATGAATTCATTTCCTGCGGGGATGGGCGTCAGACGCTCTCCCGGCAGACGTACGTCCTCGCCTGCCTCACTGGGAAAGCGCACGGTGGCCTGCGCAGCTCCCGGACCGCTCAGCCGCAGGATGAACGCGTCCCCCATTCGCAGGGTGGCGGGCGCGTTGACGGTGACCCCACCTATGCGGGAAGGCACTGTACCCGGAACAGACGCGTTGGCTGTCGCGGTGCTTACGCCCGGAAGGCGAAGGGTCTGCCCGACCTCCAGGGTGGTGCTCGTCAGGCTATTGAGGCGGATGAGTTCGGCGACGGTCGTCCCGTGAAGCTGCGCGAGACGGTAGAGCGTGTCGCCTGGCTTGACGGTGTAGGCGTTGGCTGTCCCGAAGAGGAGGGCGGTCGCCACAAGGCACGCCGCGCGCACGAGGCCGGGCACAGGAGGAACGCTGGGCTTGGCGTGTGGCTGGTTCATGGGTGTTCCTGACTGCGGCCGTATCTGCTGTGGCCGCGTTAAAGGGTCTTCTTGAAGAATTCCACGGACCGCTGGAGGGCCACGCCAAGGTTCCGGCTGAGGTTGTGATCATCGCCGGGGTAGGAGAAGAACGTGTAAGGCTGCTTCGCGGCCTTCAACCCTGCCGCGAGCGACTGCGAGAAGCTGATGGGCACATGCGTGTCGCCCGTGCCGTGATGCAGCTGCAAGGGACGCCCCCTCAGGTCCTTGAGAAAGAAGTTCGGGGAGATGGCCTGGTAGAGGGCTGGGCTGCGCTCCGGCGTGCCGTACTTGGCGAGCATCCGCGCCCGGGGATCATCCCGGGTGGAGCCGCTTCCCCAACGAGGCAGGTCCCTAAAGATCAGGTCGTACGGCCCCACCACGCCTGCCCAGATGTTGCCCGCCTTGATGCCGGAGTTGATCACCATGGCCCGCAAGGTGATATGTCCGCCCATGGAGTGACCCCACATCCCGATCCGTTCCGGGTTCACCCCCTTGAGTTTCTGGAGGGAGGCGAACGCGTTCAGGACGTCCGTGGTGTACTCGGGGGACCAGTACGCCGTGTCCGCTGGCTCGCCCTGGGAAGCGCCGTGCCCCCGGTAGTCGGGCTTCAGGACGGCGAATCCCGCACGTGCAAAGGCGTCCACGTAGGCCCCGTACCGTTCGGTCGTGCGGTACTGCTGCGGGGGGATATAGCCGTGGTTGAAGACGATGGCGGGCCAACCTCCCTTCGGGGGGGTCCCGCTGGGCACCGTGAGCAGCGCGTTGATGCGCAGACCGTCAGACTGGTAGGACACGACGCTGCGCCGGTAGTTGGCGCCGGGCGAGAGTGGTTGGCGGGTCGTCAGGGCACTGCCAGGGTACGAGCGGGCGCGCATGCGCTCGATGGAGAGGGGCTCTTGGTTGTTCTGCGGTGCCTGAGCCGCGGCGACGCCAGTGGAACAGGCCAGGAGCAGGGCAAGTCGGAGAAGGTCAGGCATGGTCGAACCTTTCGCAATCACCGTCAGGGGCGGGGCGCCATCACGTACGCCATGCCGCCCGCATGGTTGAGCCATAGCCGCTCGAACACGGCGCGCGGGTAGGTCCGCTTGACGCCGGCGTCGTTTCTGGCGGCGGGGTCGTTGACCACGGGGTTGCCCTGGGCGTCGAACCCGGTGAGGACCAGCAGGTGGCCGTTCGACCAGGAGAGGGGCGCGCCGGGCAACTCGCCCGCCTTGAAGCGCACGCTCAGCGCCAGGGGGAGTCCCTGGGCAATGTAGGCTTCTGCGTCGCGCAGGCTGCCCAGGCGCGTGACGAGCGCTTGGAGGCCCTGTGTGGCGGCGTACGCGGTATTGAAGGGCCAGTTACCGAACCCGTCGTAGGTGCGGTCGTACGTTGCCCGGGCCGCGTCCGGCACCCGCACGGGCCGGTTCCAGAAGCCCAGGATCATGCTGACGCTGGTCGGGCTGCACCAGATAGGGCCACCATTTGGGTAGATCATCTGGGAGAGACCGGGGACCTTCAGTACGGTGTTCCAAACCTGGGCCTGTCCTGCCTGTCCCTGCCCCCCGAACCGCAGGGCGGTATCTGCTGTGTTGAAGGACAGCAGGTGAGCTTTCAGGCCTGGACCGAGCGTGGCCTTGTACTGAAAGGCTGTGGCACGGAAGGGCAGGGTGAGGGTATCGGTGTTTACCGTGCCGTCGGCCGTGCGGCTGACCCGGGCGCTCGCGCGGGCTCCTGCCGCGCTCCAAGTCCCGAAGCTGAAGTACGGCGTCCAGCGGCCGTCTGGACGCCGTACGCGAACCTGCACGGCGACGGCACTGGTGGCCGGGCCTGTCACGTTCCAGCTGGGAATCAACTCGTTGAAGGGCGCGACTTCGACCACCGGGCCTTCCCATGACCCCTGCCCGGCGCCGGGCAGGGGTTGCCAACTGAACGGAACGCCCGTCTGCCGCTGCGCTGCTTGGATCAGGGGAGACGGACGGCCGAAGCTGGTCTGCTGGCTGTAGGGCGCGGCAACGGCTGAGCCGAGGAGTGCGCCGGGCAGAAGGATCCGCAGGGGCTTCACGTGCCCAACGGTAGAGGAGTTGTGTTGCCGTTGTGTTAAGTCTCCGTGGCTATCCCATGACGCGGCAAGGCCGCATGGGACTCGCGTGATCTCCCTAAGAACGCCGCTCTCAGGAAACCTTTACACGCGGCTGACACGTTGACCTCACGGCCAACCGCCGGGGACGGCGCCCGCTGAGGCCACGCCCTGTTTGGCACGTGGTTGGGCAGCACTGTTGGTCTTTACGCCGCTTTTCGTCCACCGCCTCACTCGCTTCCAGGAGGATCCGCCATGACGCACCATCTTCAGGCCATGCTGCAAACCCACCCGCAGCCCAGCACCCTGTTCGATCAGGAGGCACTTCGCGCGTGCATCGAAGCTTGCTTCGAGTGCGCTCAGATCTGCACGTCCTGCGCCGACGCTTGCCTGGGTGAACAAGGCCACCTGGCACACCTGGTGCGGTGCATTCGCCTGAACCTCGACTGTGCCGACGTCTGCGGAACAACGGGCCGGGTGCTGTCGCGCTTGACCCAGCCTGATCCGAATGTGGTACGCGCTCAGCTTCAGGCTTGCCTGGTAGCGTGCCAGGCGTGCGGGAGCGAGTGCGAGATGCATGCACGGGACATGAACATGCAGCATTGCGCGGTGTGCGCCGAGAGCTGCCGCCGCTGCGAGCAGGCCTGCCAAGCGCTGCTGGCGGGGATGACGGCATGAAGCCCTTGGTCCTGACCCTCACGCTGGCGCTACTGTCCGGTATGCCCCAGGCTCTGGCCGGCGGCAACGAACCGATGACCATGAGCATGCCGATGAGCTCGGACGCCATGGCCACCCATATGCGGACCATGATGCGCCCGATGATGGCGGATCTCGAGCGGCTCAGTGGGCGGGCGTTTGATCGAGCGTTTCTTTCAATGATGATTCCGCACCACGCGTCGGCCATTGACATGAGTCAGGCGGCGTTGCCCAGACTCCGGGACCCGCAGGTGCGTGCCTGGGCGCAGAAGATCATCAGCGATCAGCGCAAGGAGATCGCCGAAATGCAGGCCCACCTGAGGACCATCGGCGGAGCGGATATGGCGCGGCAGACCACGATGCAGCGGAGCATGGGGATGATGGACATGGCCCAGATGTTGAGGACGGCCAGTAGTCCGGACCGGATGTTCTTGGAAATGATGATCCCACATCACGGCAGCGCGAACGACATGGCTAATTTGGCCCTTCAGAAGTCTCAAGACCCTGTGGTGTTGGACTTGGCCGAGCAGATCATGAAGACCCAAGCTGGGGAGATGCACGATTTCAAGGATTGGTTGCGTACCCGGAGCTGATGTGATCGCCGTACAACATAGCTGGCCCGTCAGGGTCAGCTTGTTTGGTGTGGACAGCGCTACACCGGTCTGCCGCGCTCTCAGCAGCAAGAGATTGGGGGGTTACACTGGCAGCCATCACCAAGCAACCGATCAAAGCGCTGATCCGGCATAGGAGCCGGGCGGTGCCCACCACACGTGGTTTTGATTGGACAGACGTTGACAGGGAGGACGATGAGCAGATCGCGAAGGCGCACCGTCATTCGCTGGTGATCACGGCGAAGGTGATGCCGTAGGTTTCCTGCAGGTACAGTTCCGTGACCGCCAGGAGGTGCTGCTGTGGAGGGGAGATTCGGCGCCGGGAGACACCAGGTTGCACCACGGCCACATGAAACTCCGGGCGCAGGTGCCGTGCCTTGCGGGTCAGTGTATGGAGCAGCGCTGCATCTCCCCGGTCGAAGCGGGTCGTGCCGTGCCTCGACTGACGTTCACCCTCCCGCTTGAGCAGGTGGCTCAGGAGCCCCTCCACATCTGCACGCCAGTGCACGCTTTTCTGGGCCTGACCACAGACCTCGTACAGGTCGGCGACGCGCGCGCCAGGATCGTCTTCGCTGGAGTACTTGCAGTGGTAGAGGTGCACGATCAGCCGGTCGTCCTGCACCTTCATGGCCACCACGTCTGCGGCTTCCCACGTATCGTCATCGTCGAAGACGAGCTCGAAGTCCTGGGCCAGAAGCTTCTGGATCACCTGGAATTGAATGGTCGTGGGGTCCCGGTGGGGTCCCTGCGATTCGGCGCGGATATTGGTGCGGCTCCAGTCCCAGGTCTCGACCCGCTCTTTGGGGAAGGGCGACTGGATGGGTGAGGGGATGGCGATCAAGTGCCCCCACAACACGGATCGGTCGTGGAAGTACGTGGTGGGCGGGTAACGGAGCAGCCACTGGGACAAGGGCACACGCGCGTTCTTTTCTGCCTTGCCCATGGTCACGAGCACCTCCACACCGCTCACCGGCCGGTAAGCCACGTCCGTCCCGAACTCGATCTCGTACTCGGCCGCTTGGTCTTCCGTGAAGACCTTGAACCGGAGAGGACCGGTCTCCTGGAACGTCGTGATGGCCAGCCCGGTTTGGTAGAGGTGGGACGTCTGGCCGCCTATGTCGAAGGTAATGGCGTCCTCTGAGCGCGCGAGGATGTCCTCATCCCACTCCATGGCCAGGGGAACGGCGGGGGGGCGTCTATCCACCACCTGCCACTTGATGGCGCGCTGGAGCACCTGGCTCACGTCAATGGTGTCGTCGAGCAGTTTGTCGCCGAGGTCGTGGCACCAGGTCATCCAGTCGTAGATGGTGTCCGCGATCTGGTAGGACCAGAGTCGGCCCTTTGCGGAGCACCCGGCGCTGGCGCGTTCGGCATGCGCATACCCAAAGCCGAAGATGTTGGATTTGGTGCGGTCCCGGGTGGACGCTTCGGCAAGGCCCGAGACAATGTCGGACCCCATGAACATCGTGAAGCGCACCGCGCCGCGAATGGTGCTGCTCAGCCCAAGGTTTGTCAGGGTGAGGCGCTCAATCCCGTGTAAGCACCGGAAGGTCTGTTCGCCCATGACCCGTACCGCCGTTCCACCCGTGACCGCCTGAGCCAGCTTGTCGGACGTGCTGTCCAGATCCGAGCTGTGCACGTACAGCAAGTGCCGATCCAGGTCCCAGTGCAGGATGGTGACGTCCCAGGTCACGTCTTGCAGTTGGAGGATGTCACCCCAGGCGATCGGCGTTTGCTGCCGGGTCACGAAGACGGCCACCCGTTCCCGGTGGCTGATCGCGGGCGGTGCGTACAGCAGGTGTTCTTTGACCTCGTCGGTGATGCGCTCCGGCGTCCACATGACGCAACTGGTCTGGTAGACCACCGCGCTCATCTTGGGGGAAATGTTTTGAATCGGCAGCGCCTGCTCTTCTTTCTGGAAGCTGTCCAGGAAATCCATCACCTGTTCCTGGCGCCCTGAGGCCTGGGTGCTCAGGGTCTCCAGCAACACGTTCCAGTCGGGATCTTCGGCGTACAGGTCCCGCAGCTCGTCCCGCACTTCGGCCAGGCTCACGTTGGCGATCAGCGCCGCGTTCCCGAGCGCCCGGCTGGCACGGGTGAAGCGCCCGGTGAACTGCAGGGTGATGGTCAGACTTTTGTGAATGTCGTGCATCGCGGCGATTTTCAGGTTGGGCAGGTCGAACCCCTCACCGAACATGTTCACGCACACCACCACCCGCGCTTCCCGCCGTGCCAGGGCGTCGAGCGCTGCACGTTTTTGAGTCGCCGGCATCCCGTGGTACACCACCACCGCTCCATACGGCTTGCCACGGCAGGCTTCGCTGTATAGGGCGTGCAGCGCCTGGGCACGGTCCACCGTCTTGGCGCGGGCCATCACGAGGTGATCCAGGCCTTCTGGACGCGCGGGGCTGGGCTCAAGGTCCGTACCAAGAAGCTCGAGGGCTTTGGCGATGATCAAGCGGTCCGCCTGTACTGGGTCGAGGGCGGAGACCGGGTGAAACCGGATGGGTTTGAAGTATCCCTCCTGCTGCGCTTTGCGGAGGGGATAGTTGAAGATGATTTTGCCTGGGACAAGCTCGCGGCCACTGCGGAATGGGGTGGCGGTGAATTGAAGAATGGTGCGGTCCAGAAACAGAGCCCGCGTCTGCTGCCAGGTTTTGGCCGGGATATGGTGGGCCTCGTCGATGAACAGATGGGAGCAGAGCGCCACGATGCGGCGCTTGGCCTCGTCACTGCACAGACGAAGAACGTCCATGGTCGTGACCACCACGTTGCAGGGGCCGAAGACGTCCTGGGCTTGCGCCGCGCTCTGCAAGGCGTGTTCGAGTTTGCAGACCACGGGCAGCAGCGCCCCGTCTCCCAGGGCGCCGACCGTGCGGAGCAGGCCCAGCGTCAGGAACTTCTCGCTGATTTGCGTGCGCAATGCGTCATTGGGAACGACCACCAGCAGACGTGGAATCCGCTGCTGGACGAGGAGGGCCAACATCGTTTCGGTCTTGCCGGTGCCGGTCGGCATGACGATGGTGGCCGGCTCGGAGCTCACCGTCCAGTGGGCCAGCGCTGCATGCAGGGCCCCGATCTGGGGCGGTCGCAGGCCGGGTTGCAGGCGGCCATCCCCGAGTTCCATTTCTTCCGCGAAGTGGAAGGCTCCAGACCAGGACGCCAGGACGTGGTCACGGAGCCCCTCCGGCAAGGGCATCTGGCGGGTAAACCGCGGCTTGAGCCAACGGGCCTTGAGCTGGACCACGTCCTCGGGGGAGGAGGGGATCGCCCCACCTTCTGTCCAGAGCACATGCTCCAGATCGGCTGGAGGTGTTCCAGGTTTGCTGACCACCAGCACGGGTGAGATTTCGGGATGTTCCAGGAGGGTTCCCGTTGTACGGCCCTGGTGATAAGGGCGAGCTGTACATCCGGTGAGGGCGCTATCCGAACGGGCCAGTTGCTCGAGCACGTTCCTGTGAAGGGTGATTCGGCCGCCGTGTTGCCGTGGGGAGACGAAGTTCACTCGTACTGACAAGAGCTCCTCCTGGGAAAACGAGCCTAGCAAGGCCAGCCATCGTGGGAGTCCTTATTTGCCGTCCCACGGGTCAAGTCTGGGTGGATAGGGTGGTCACCGGGCGAAGTGGTGTGGGTCTGCTGTAGTCGGCAGGAGCGGGGGCTGGTGCACAACCAGAGGCCGGGCGGAGCGTGTGGCCCCGTGCGGCTCACGTCTGGGTTTCCAGGGCGTGCCGCAGCGTGTGCGGGGCATCGGTGATGGAGTTCTGGCCCAGGCCACACGGGAAGGGTGGGCCAAGGTCTGGGTCGGTTCATGGACCGTGACGTGACTCCGTTGGCGACCCTTCGCAATCCATGGCCCTGTTCTCCAGGGTGCGCATGCTGGTGGGCAGGGACCCAGTCTCACAGGCATGATGTCTGGCCCCAGCATGCCTCCCAGGGTTGCCTGCGGTGCTCCATTGGTCTTAGCGCTGTGGGTTGAGTGGTGCGCGGTCACGCTCCCCTCGGATCACGGCACAGCGGGCGTAACGAGCCTCACCCCCCCTGGTGGGATTTGACCAATCGGTCTCCATCCCCCGACATACCTAGCGGGAAATTTCAGTATTGGCCTTGACACCCCCCAGGGGAGGGTATAGCGTTGGGCAGGGAGGAGTCATGGGGGACCATCCGCGCAACAACCGAAGGAGTGGTCCTGGGTGGGATGCCGGACACGGTGGATCAGGCCGCATGAGGCCAGCCCTGGCTCCGAACCCCCCGGCCCAGGGTCCGGGTTCAGGGACAGAGACCCTGATACCCGAGATGCTCCTGACCACGCGGTGGCCATCGAAAGCCCCCCCGGGGGTAAGCGTCGAACTGCACCAGGGCCATACCGCATCTTCACTGGACGGGATCCGCACGCGCGGCGGCTTTTCGTAGCGGGTTGCCAGCACACACGACATTGGGGGGAGTGAGCGGCGACAGCAACCGCGCACGCGCACCCCAGCAGAAAGGTAGGGAGACATGACCCAAGCACACAGGGCACACCACGGCCACAGCAGCGCTCCTTCTTCCCGGATTCTGGAGGTGTCGTTCCAGAACTGTTATGACGGGTCCGAGTTCGCGGACTTGGAGCGGAGTCTCGCGCAGGTTCCAGGAGTGCAGAGCGTGCACCTCGACCGGACCCGTGCGGTCGCGCACCTCGGCTACGATCCCGCTCGCATCACGGAAGCCGAAGTACGCCAGCATCTGCATGCGGCGGGTTACGCCTGTGCCTGCGAGGACTGCACGCCGTCTGCGGCCCAGCCCGGGCATCCGGCGGTGGGCCAGGAGCCCCACACCCATGACCATCACGTCCATACCCCCGGTCCAGACCAGGGGCAGGCGAGCCAAGCTCAGGCTCACCGGATGGCCAGTGCGTCCATGGCAGGGACGCACGACCACGCGGCCATGACGCACGGTGGCCATGACGGGTCTGGGGAAGGCCAGCATGACGAGCACGCAGGGCACGGCGCGCACATGGTGAACGATATGTTGCGCCGCTTCGTGGTCAGCCTGGTCCTGACCGTGCCGGTGGTGCTGTACTCCCCGATTGGCGAGACGTTCGGCTTTACCGCCATGCCGCCCTTCGGCCTCTCGATGGCCTGGTTCGGGCTGCTTCTTGCGACGCCTGTCGTGTGGTGGGGCGGCTGGCCGTTTATCTCGGCGGCCTGGCGTGCCCTGCGGCGGGGCGAGGCGAACATGATGACCCTGATCGCCACGGGCATCCTGGTGAGCTGGGTCTTCTCGGTCTATGCCACCTTCTTTCTGGCTGGGAGCGAGGTGTTTTTCGAGGCGGCGGCGATGCTGACTACCCTGTCGCTGCTGGGGCACTGGCTGGAGATGCGCTCACGCTTTGCTACGGGGCGGGCGGTGGAGGCCCTGCTGAAGCTGGCCCCTTCTACGGCGCGCGTCGTCCGGGATGGTCAGGAGCAGGAGATTCCCCTTGAGCAGGTCGTCGTGGGTGACGTTCTGGCGGTGCGTCCTGGTGACCGCGTGCCTGTGGACGGGGAGGTCCTGATGGGGGAGAGTTACGTCGACGAGAGCATGATCAGCGGCGAGCCTATCCCCGTTCAGAAGACGGCGGGTGCCCGGGTCACGGGCGGCACAGTGAACCAGAACGGGGCCTTCTCCTTCCGGGCCACGGCGGTGGGGGCCGACACGGCGCTGTCGCGCATCGTGCAGATGGTTCAGAACGCCCAGGCGAGTAAAGCACCCGCGCAGCGGCTGGCGGACACCGCCGGGAAGTACCTGGTATTCGTGGCGCTGGGCAGTGGCCTGATCGCCTTCCTGACCTGGTACTTCCTGGGAGCCGGTGTGGTGTTCGCACTCACGGCGGCGGTGTCGGCCATTGTGATCGCTTGCCCGGACGCGCTGGCGCTCGCCACGCCCACCGCCATTACGGTGGGCGTCGGGAAGGGTGCGAGGGAAGGTGTGCTGTTCAAGAACGCGACGGCCCTGGAGGCCACGGCGGGCGTGAACACGGTGGTGTTTGACAAGACGGGCACCCTCACAGAAGGGAAGCCGGCCCTGACGGACGTGGTGCCTGCACCTGAAACCAGCGAGACGGACCTGTTGCACCTCGCGGCGTCTGCGGACCAACCTTCGCAGCACCCGCTGGCCGAGGCCATCGTGAAGGGGGCACAGGCACGGGGACTGGTGGTACAGCGGCCTGACACGTTTGACAGTGTGCCCGGACATGGCGTGGTCGCCACGGTGCAGGGCCGGCGGGTCCTGATCGGGAACCGCAAGTTGATGGCGCGGGAGGGGGTAGAGGTGAGGGCCCTGCCGGAGCAGGTGGACCGGTTGGCGGCGGATGGCAAGACGGCCATGTACGTGGCGGCGGATGGGCAAGCGCTGGGGGTGGTGGCGGTGGCGGATACCATCCGGGAGTCGGCCCGGACCGCGGTGCAGGCGCTGCATGCGGCTGGGGTGCAGACCGTGATGCTCACGGGAGACAACCGCCGCACGGCTGAGGCTGTGGCGCGGGAGTTGGGGATGGACACCGTGATTGCGGACGTGCTGCCGGGAGACAAGGCGACGAAGGTACGTGAGCTTCAGGGGCAGGGACGCACGGTGGCGATGGTAGGCGACGGCGTAAATGACGCGCCCGCGCTGGCTCAGGCGGATGTGGGCATCGCCATCGGGGCGGGTACGGATGTGGCGGTGGAGACGGCCGACGTGATCCTGGTGAAGAACAATCCGGCCGACGTTGCGGGCAGCATCGACCTCGCCCGGCGGGTGCGCGGCAAGATCAAGCAGAATCTCTTCTGGGCGGCGATCTACAACGTCCTAGCGATTCCCTTCGCGGCGGGGGTGCTATACCCGAGCTACGGCATCCTGCTGCGCCCGGAGTGGGCCGCGCTGCTGATGAGCGCCAGTACGGTGATCGTGACGGTGAATGCCCTGCTGCTCAACCGGGTGCGCTTCGTCCGCCCGGCAGTGACTGGAAGCTGAGTTCAAGCAGAGCAAGCCCCCACCGCTCGCGGTGGGGGCCTGCTCTGGCCCGTGCCTCAGGCAAGTGAAACCCCGGGGCACTTAATGCCAAATAAATCCCCCTGATGGCGTCAGCTACCGACCACCCACGGCTACCACGGTCAGCGTAGGTTTCACTCGCGCACGTGGTCCACCGCGCTGCCGATCAAGCCGTTGATGTGCTGGTCGAGCAGGCGGTAGTAGGCGATGCGTCCCTCCTTGCGGAAGGTGACCAGCCGGTGAGCGCGCAGCAAGCGCAACTGATGGCTCGCCGCACTCTCGCTGATGCCGACCACCGCTGCCAGATCACACACGCACAGTTCCTCTACGTTCAGGGCGCTGAGGATGCGGAAACGAGTCGGATCAGCGATGACCTTGAGCAGGGCGGTGGCGTCCTCCACCCCTCCCGCGTCAGGCAAAGTGGCGCGCACACGGGCGACCGCCTTGGGGTGGACGCAGGCGACCTCACACACGTCATCTTGAGAGGCGGTTCTCACATCCTGACCATAGCGCAGGGCGGGCACCCGCACCGTTACTGCATCACTTCTCGGATATCCGCCGTCACCCGGTCTACCCGCGTGAGCTGGGTGTAATCCCAGACCACCCGCCGCCGTCCCTCCCGGTCGATCAGATAGACCCCGGTGGTGTGGTTGATCTGGTAGGTCAGCTCGTTCTCGATGTCGGCCTTCTGGTACCCCACGCCCCAGGCGGCGGCCGCGTCGGCCAGCCCCGGTTCCGGAATGAACACGCCTTTGGCGGACGGGCTGAAGTAGGTCACATACTCCCGCAGCTTGCTGACCGTGTCCCGAGCGGGGTCGAGGGTCACGAGCACCGTGCGGAAGTTGGCCCGGTCCTTCTCCGGAAGGGCCTGACGGACCTGCTCCAGCGAGGCCAGGGTGGTCGGACAGATATTGGGGCAGTGCAGGAAGCCGAAAAACACCGCGACCGTCTGTCCACGCAGGTCACTCAGGGCGAAGGGTCGCCCATCCTCTCCGGTGCCCACCAGGGCCGGTGCGGCCTCCTCCGCGTTGAACACTGTGCCGTAGAACGGGAAGGGACTTTTCATGCGGGCGTAGGCCCAGACACCTCCCAGCAGCAGGGTGACCGCCAGCAGGGCCCACAGCATGAACTGCCAGACGGGACGCCCGGCAGGGGCCTGGAGGGGGGCAGAAGAGGAAGAAGTGTCACTCATGGGTGCAGATGTCCTTTCTCGCCCGCGTGGGCGCTGGGCACTTCGAGTTGAACGGTGGCGTGGTCGATGCCGTGCCTGGCCGCGACCGCCTGAACGCTGGCGAGCAGCCCGGGCGGGGCCTGCTTCACTGTCAGGTGTGCCGTCAGGCTGTTCTCACCACTGGTGATGCTCCACACGTGCAGGTCATGAACGTCCTCGACGCCTGGCAGGGCCGTGAGTTCGGCGCGCAGGGTGTCCAGGTCCACGCCTTCGGGCACGCCCTCCATCAGGACGTTCACGCTGGCCTTCAGCAGCGTCCAGGTGCGCGGCAACACCCAGAGCCCGATCAGGGCGCCAAGCACCGGGTCCACCCAGGTCAGGCCCGTGAAGCGGATAATCAGCGCTCCGGCGATGACCGCCACCGATCCCAGCAGGTCTCCCATGACTTCCAGGTAGGCGGATTTCATGTTCAGGCTGTTCTGGCTGCCGCCCACCAGGATGCGGGCGCTCACGACGTTGACCAGCAGGCCCAACACCGCCACGATCAGCATGGGTGTGGTCTCCACGTCGACCGGCTCTCTCAGCCGCCCGTAAGCCTCAAACAGGATGTACAGACCGATGGCGAAGAGCACGCCCGCATTCACGGCGGCGGCCAGGATCTCCGTCCGGCGGTACCCGAAGGTGCGTTTGCGGTCGGCCGCCCGCTGCCCGATCCGGATGGCGAACAGAGACAGGGCCAGCGCCATCACGTCGGTCAGCATGTGCCCGGCGTCGGACAGCAGGGCCAGGCTGCCGGAAAGAAAGCCGTAGATGACTTCGACGACGAGGAAGGTCCCGGTCAACGTCAGGGCGATGCCGAGTTGCCGCGCGTTCGCGTTCTCGCCGTGGCTGTGGCCGTGCTCACTCATGGTGCATGCCGTCCATCTCGGGTTGAGGCTGAGCCGACAGCTTCTCAAGCAGGGCGTCGATGGCCTGGATTTCCGAAGTCTGGGCGGCCACGACCCGCTCGGCGAAGGCCCGGACCTCCGGCCGCTTGACCCGCTCCAGGGCCGAGTTCGCCATGGTCACCCCCCCCTGATGATGCCGCCGCATCAGCACCAGGTACCGGGTCTGCGCGGTGCGGACCGGGAGGGTCTCCACGTCCCGCATGTCCTTCGCCGAAGCCAAACCCATATGCCCCGGGTCCATTCCCGCCATGGGAGCCTCCCGGCTCGCCAGGGGCCGTCCCCAGGCCATCAGCCACCCGCCCATCTGCCCGATCTGCGCCTGTTGCGTCAGCAGGATGTCCTGGGCGAGCAGCTTCACGGCCGGGTCCGCCGCGCGCTTGAACATCGTGACGCTCAGGTCCACCGCCTGTGCATGGTGCGCGCTCATGTCACGGGCGAAGGTGACGTCCGGGCTCCCCTCGGACGGTGGGCGGGGCCAGGCAACGGCCAGTCCGCCGCTCAGCAGCGCCAGACTGAGGAGGCCCGCCGCCCAGGGGGCCATCAAACGGTGCCGTTGTACGCGCCGCTGCACGAGGCCCCGATTTCCGGCGCTTCACCGCCCTGGGCATACATCTGAATGAAGTCCTGGATACGGGAGTCCCCGGCGTTCTCCACGGCGAGCTGCTTGTTCCAGGCACTGACCACGACCGGAGCCTCTTGCGTCTCATGGGGGAGAGCAGGGTGTACGGCCGTCCCTCCACCACTTCCTTGAGTTGCAGGACCTGACTGGTCGGGAGATCCTGCTTGTACGTGATCCAGACCGCCCCGTGTTCCAGGCTGTGGACCGCGTACTCGTCGTAGAGCGGGCGATCGTATATGCCGCAGTTTTGCCAGGAGGGATTGTGCGGGCCACCCGCAGGAGGCGTCTGCTCGTAGGCGATGCGGCCTTCCTGGTGGGCACCGCCGGTGTTCTTGAAGGACTGCACGCCCTCGATCTCTCCACCCTTCTGGGTGCAGGCGGCGAGCATTAAGGGCAGGGTCAGCACGATCAGTCGGTTCATGGGTTCTCCTTGAGGAACGGTCGGAGGGAAGGGTCCGTGCCCGGCAGTCGGCGCTGCTCCTGCCAGGACTGGAAGAGCAGCCAGGCGATGCCGGTGCAGACGAGGATGTCCGACAGGTTGAAGATGGGAAAGGGACGACCGATGAGCGGCCGCGCGGCGAGGTCCAGCAAGGGCGAGGTCAGATAGTCGACGACTGCGCCGCGCGCGAGGCCGTCCACGGCGTTCCCGAGCGCCCCCGCCGCGAGCAATCCGAGTGGCCAGGTATGTGCGGTGGGGACGCGCCCTGACAGCAGGGCGGCCAGGATGACCACGCCCACGGTCAGGCGCAGGAGGGCTAGGGGAGCCGTGAAGCTGCCCAGCAGGCCCCAGGCCATGCCGGGATTGAGGGTAAAGCCTAGGTGCAGCAGGCCGGGGAGCAGGGGGCGGTCCACGCCGGGGGCCAGGTGTTGGGCGGCCCAGGCCTTGAGCAGGCCTTCGAGCACCAGTAGGGCCGTGATGGCCGTGAGGAGCCACAGACGCGACCTCACTGGGGACCTCGCCAGGGGTGATGGACGGCAGAACGCACGCGGATCAGCGGGGGGATCGGAAAGAAGCGGGGACTCAAGGGAACACACGCTCCAGGGCAGCCAGAATCCGGGGGCGCTGCTCGTCGAAAGGGCCGTACAGAACCTGCTCGCCGATCACGGTGACGGGGGCGATACGGACGTCCGCTTTGGCCTGCATCTCGGCGAGCGCTTCCGGGTCCTCCCGCACGTTGTTCTCGGCGAAGGGGACACCGCGGTGCGTAAGCAGCCGCTTGATGGCTTCGCAGTCCGCGCAGTTGGGAACGGTGTAGAGGGTGATCTCGGGCATGGGTGGTCCTGGGGAGGCTCTCAGGCGCGGCTGGGGGTTGGTGCGGGTGGCACGGCGCGGGCGGCTGCGGTGTGGCTGCCCTTCCAGCGCAGCAGCCGCAGGGCGTTGGCGGTGACCAGGGCGGTGGCTCCCGTGTCGGCCAGAATCGCCATCCAGAGGTTGGTATACCCCAGCAGGGTCGTGACGAGGAAAATCGCCTTGAGGCCCAGTGCAAAGGCGATGTTCACCTTGATGTTGTTCATGGTCGCCCGAGAGAGGCCGATCAAGTCCGCCACGCCGGTGACCCGTTCTTGCAGGAGGGCCGCGTCGGCCGTTTCCAGGGCCACGTCCGTACCGCCACCCATCGCGATGCCGACGTCCGACTGGGCGAGCGCAGGCGCGTCGTTGATGCCGTCCCCGACCATCGCCACACCGCCCCGCGCTTTCAGGGCGGCGATCACGCGCAGTTTGTCCTCAGGCAGGAGCTCGGCCTGCACGTCCATCCCCAGGTCCTGGGCGATGGCCGCTCCCGTCCGGGCGTTGTCGCCGGTGAGCATCACCGTGTTCACGCCTAGTGCCCGGAGCCCCGCGATAGCCTCGCGGGCGTCGGGGCGTGGCTCGTCGCGGATGGCAATCACGCCCAGCGCCATCTGGTTGGGCTGCGCGGCCGTGTCCAGCAGCACCACGGCGGTGCGGCCCTGCTTCTCGAAGGCCTCGGTGGCGGTGCTCAGTTCGGGGGGCAGCGTGGTGAGCGTAGCGGCGTGCCGGGGAGAGCTAACCATCAGCATCCGGCCCTCGACCGTGGCAGTGACGGCCTTGCCGGGAACGGCCTGCGCGTCCTGGGCGGTGGGGACTTCCAGTCTGGAGTGGCGCGCGGCGTCCGTAATGGCCTTGGCCAGCGGGTGGCTGCTGCCCGACTCCACGGCAGCAGCGAGGCGCAGGATTTCGTTCTGGTGGAGACCCCCGCCCACCACGTCCGTCACGCGCGGCTTGCCGGCGGTGAGGGTGCCGGTCTTGTCGAAGGCGACGGTTTTGACCGACCCGATGCTCTCGAGAGCCGCGCCGCCCTTGATCAGCAGGCCGCGCCGCGCGCCCGCGCTGATGCCGCTGGTGATGGCCGCAGGAACGCTCAGCACCAGCGCACAGGGACACCCGATCAGTAGCAGGCTGATGCCCTTGTAGAGCCAGTCGTGCCATTCCCCCCCGAACAGCAGCGGGGGAACGAGAGTGACCAGGGCGGACACGGCCACCACGCCAGGGGTGTAGAAGCGGCTGAAGCGGTCGATGAAGCGCGCGGTCGGTGCCTTGCTGCCTTCCGCTTCTTCGACCATGTGGATGATGCGGGCGATGGTGTTGTCATGGGCCGCCTTGTCCACCCGCACGGTGAGGACGCCGTCCGTGTTGATGCTTCCCGCGTACACCGTGTTCCCAGGGCTTTTCACGACGGGCACGCTCTCGCCGGTGACCGGGCTGTCGTCGAGACTGGACGTCCCACTCAGGATCGTGCCGTCCGCGGGCACCCGGGCCCCAGGATTGACCTGCACCTTCTGCCCAACCTGGAGGGCGTCGGCGGGCACCTCGCGGATTCCCGGGCCTTCGACCAGCAGGGCAGTCTTGGGGGCCAGGGCCGCGAGGGCCTGAATGCCTGCCCGTGCCCGTCCGGCGGCAATGCCTTCCAGGAGTTCCCCGACCGCGAAGAAGAACACGACCACGGCCCCCTCGGCCGCTTCACCGATCAGGACGGCACCGATGGCCGCGAGGCTGACCAACGTGTTGATGCTGAAGGGGTCTCCGAAGCGGGCGCTGGCGACGGCCTTCTTGGCGAGTGGCCAGACACCCAGCAGGGTGGCGGCGACGAAGCTCCAGGTGGCGAACTCGGGCAGGGTGAAGCTCAGCAGCCACGCCAGGGCAAGCAGGGCGCCGGACATGACGACGAGCTGGCCCTGTGCGGTGGCATACCAGGGCTGACCGGGCTTCGGGACGTCATGGGTGTGGCCGTGGTCTGCGGACTCACCATGGTCGTGTCCTGGGGCCGGCGCTGGCATCCCACCCAACAAAGAGGGCGTGTACCCCAGGGCCGTGAGGTTGCCCTCCAGGGTGGTCCGGGGCGTCTGCGTCTCGTCGAGCGAGAGGACCAAGGTCTGCTTGTTGAAGCTGGTTCTGACGTCGTCGGCGCCGGGGAGGCGCTCGATCATGCGCTCGACTTTCTGCACGCAGCTCGCGCAGTCCATCCCGTCCACGAAGTATTCGAGGTGGGAGCGGGGCACGCTCCGGTCCGAGGAGGTCATGCCTCCACTATACCTGAATGATTGCTCACACGTTGAGGTGGAAGGGGGGTGCCGACGGATCCAAGGCCGAGCGGGGGGACTGTGTACGGCCTTGGCCGCGCGTGAGCCCCAGCGCCCCGGCCCAATCCACGAAATCCACGTCAAACTGGAGGGATGAGGGTGACTCGGCGTCTTCCCCCAGCCTCTTACGATGAGGCGTTCGACTTTACCGTGGACTACCTCCGGGCCGGGAAGAAGTCACGTCTTCCGAGCGGGCTTGGGTTCCAGGAGGGACGGCCTTACGACCTGTACGTGTATGACGTCGCCTACGCGTACCTGACTGAGAACACACCTGAGCCTCCAGAAAATCCAGGTGGAACGACGTATGTCAACCATGAGTACGGCGAGAATCTTGCCCCCTTCATTGAGGTGGCCTGGACCTTGGTCAGCAGTGGGGTTGTTGTTCCAGGCAATACGCGCCTCGAGCAGCGGACGCAGCCCGACGTGTATGGTTTCAGCTTGACGGACTTTGGTCGGGAGTGGCTGGCCAGCAAGGAGTTGGCCATGAATCCCCGCCGGTATGGGGAGTTTGGAAAGCTGCTGGCTGAGTTTGACGTCGTGTATGGCGAGTTCTATGCGGTCCGGAGTCAGGAGGCCTTGAGCTGTTTTCGGCACGGCAACTTCGTGGCCTGCTGCGCCATGGCTGGTGCCTGTGCCGAAACCATCCTGTTCACGGCCTACGCTCGGCAACTCGGGGATGAGGACAAGGCGCTGCGGGAGATGATGTCTGCTGGCGGCCGGGGCCGCGCGGAGACGGCCGTGCTGGGCAGGCTCAAGGAGGGTCAGAAGATGGAGCTGCAAAGCTCTTTGGCCCTCATCAAGTACTGGCGCGACCACGCGGCGCACGGCCTCACGGGCCGTACCAATCAGAACGAAGCGTTCGTGGCCCTGGTCACCCTGCTCAACCTGGCGCAGGCGGCGCGTCGCTACCTGCTCTGAAGGCACCCGCCCCACGGGATCCTGGAGGCGCTCTTGACCATGGGGTGGGCGCTCGGCGGGGCGGATGCGTGAGCCCCGTTCTGGGTCCCTGGCGGGATTCACTGGTGAGGCAATGATGGTACCTCGCGGTGGCCTCTGGAGACAGGGACGGGGTACGGGTCGCGCGAGGCGTTTGCCCAGCAAGGCTTGAATGGGGTCGTCTGGGCCGCTCCCCCGGCGATAGGGGAGCGGCTGGATCAATAGGGGTTGACGGGGACGTCGAGGGTAATCTCGCCGCCTGGAGCAAAATTCAGGGTGACGTTGACCTGTTCGCCGACCTTCGGGAGACGGCTCAGGCCCACCAGCATCAGGTGATTGCCGCCTGGCTTGAACACCAGGGCCTCACCGGGTGCGAGGATGGGTTCCAGCGTGCCGCCAGTGCCGTGGTGCTGCATGGGCACGATCTCCCGGGCCAGGGGGGTCCGCCCGCCCAGCAGCCGTACCTGCGCCTGTCCCGTGTTTGTCAGGGTGAGGTAGAGGACACCGTCCTCTGCACCGGGCAGGCCTTCGCGAAGCTCAGCCCCCTCGATGCGGACGCCGGCGGAGGTGGTCACCGGCTGGGCCGTAGTGCGATTGGCCTGACTGGAGTCTGCCTCGGGAGCGCAGGCACTTAGGGAGATGAGCAGCAGAGCGGCGGTCAGACGGTGGTTCATGGAAGCTCCTTCAGCGTTGGCCGTTGATGGTGATCTCGGTAGCGTCGCCCTGGCGCGCGGCCAGATAGTAGACCTTGCCGTTCGACTTCTCGAGAATGACCTCGTACAGTCCGGGGGTAATCAGCTCGGCATCGAGCTCACGAAATCCCTGGGCTTTGAACTGTTCGGCGAGCGCTTCGGGGTGCCAGCCAGAGGTGACGTATTGCTCGACACGTGTGTCGCCGCGGCGCACTTCCGCGCGGTAGGAGGAGGACGCGGGGCACTGTGGGCGGTAGTCCGTGGGGAGCGCTCCAGCCTCACCGTTCCAAACTTGCCCGCGCCGCTCAATGCAGTACGTCGGGGAGCGCCAGCGCAGCTCGGTGGCCACATAGGTGCCAGCGCCGACGAGGGCGAGGAGACTGAGGATAAGGAAGGCGGGATGAGGCACCTGGCCATGCTAGTCACGGGGGCGAGGGCGCTTGTCCTTATCTCTGAGCATGTGTTCAGAGAACGTGGCTGGAGCTGTAGTGTGGAATGTGGGAGGTCGACATCCAGCCCCTGATGACGATACACGCCGCATGGCTAATGACTGCCGATCGCTCTCAATCCTCCATAAGGCTTTTGAGTTCTGGCTGGAGCCAGCGGCTTTAGGGTCAAACTGAAGGGTGGCTATTTCCTAGAGTGACTGAGGCGTAACCGGACTTGGTTGCAGGAAAATGTCGTCTAGGGCGTGCAAAGCTGGTCTATAGCTCTTAGTGCAGATAATTACGGTTATCTGCACTAAGGATAGAAGCGCTGTAGTCAAGGCTGACCTCGGTGAGGCTGGTGGACGCCAGTTCCCCACCTGAGGGGTTGGTCTTCTTACATCAGGTTTCCCAAGTCCAATGGCGGTAGGCATGCAACTTCCCCATACCACCCACTAAAATCATTCCTTACATCGATAAGAACATCTATTGCAATAATCCTACAGAAAAGTTTTAAATTTAAGTTTTCCAAACATCATTTAAATGATGGATGATTCTGTCCTGATCAGATGCGATGTACCCAGTTGTAGTGGAAATACTTCTATGACCCAAAAATTTTGAAATCTCTAAAATAGACACTCCATTTTCATGCAGTTTTGTTGCGACTATACGACGGCAGTCTCGTAACTGAAATCTTATATGCGAGGGTAGTTTACCCTCTTTGTGCATTTCTATATGAAAGTCGTTTACCCATTTTTGCACTTCTGATCCAATGAACCCAGTTCTATAAGTGTTAATCTTTTTTGCATAATGAGAGGGATGTCGGTTTTATACGCTCGATAAGCATATTCATAGCGATCCACTAGGGGAAATTCGCTTTTTTCCCCCTGTACTCTGCGGATGATCGTTGCCAAGACACTAGATACCTCTGGCGAGATGTCTATTACCCTTGGGTATATTGTTTTACCGGCCGCTATGCGCAAGCATGGGATGATTTGACCATCTGCGCCTGTTCGAAAATCTAAATCTGTTACTAAAAGCCGAAAAAGTTCATGAGGGCGAAGTCCGGTACCCAACAGAACTTCCATACACGCCCATACCCAAAACGCTCTCTCCTCTTTGGCGTGGGGATAGATTATCTGCTGACACCCCTCTTTTACAGTCGAAATGGCTAACGGAGACGCCCCAATTTCAAATATCGTCTTCTGCTTTCTGTGCTGCAGTAATCTTTTATAAACTACTCCATCGAGCGTAAATTCTCCGCCCATTGGTGTTGACAAACCCACTTCCAATAAGCGGCTTGATTGTTCATGATTATCTTTAATAGCTAATCGAAAAGCTTTAAGGTGCGGTAGTAAGCTCAGCACATGTCTATCTAACTTTTGTTTAGTTTCAGATTTTCGGCGGGATTCCATACTAATGTCTGTCTGGTTGACTGGACTATGAGCGGCTATATCACCCCATTCACTTGGCCATCCTTCAGCTAAGTCTTCCAAAAACTTGTAGAATCTGCGGACTACCTGAAAAACAAGCTTAACACTGACCGGGTCATTCAACCTATCCTTGTCTCTTATGCGACTTTTCCAGTCCTGAGCAACTTGCCATGAAATATTAAAATCTTTCTGCTCTGGATGGTGTTGCAATATATTTAACCAGAAATCCTCCACTAAATGTGTCGCCTCTCTCCTCAACAGCATTGGAAGAATATTTGACTGACGCTCATTTAAATAGGCACGAAACGCTTGCGTAGTTCTGTTTTCTGGCATAGCGTATTCAAGCATAATTTGATCCAAGTTGCTTGGCCCACGCATGCGCTGAGATCCTGTCGTCATTACTGAAGATTCGATTATTCTCAGGTGCCTCAATAGAGTATGCAGTCCGTTAGGGGTTACTCTGCTGTGTATGCCATCCCGGAAATTCCGCCGATATTCATCAATGTCCTCTAGAGTTATTTGATCCATTCTTTTGCCTGTATGAATCAGAATGAATGACGCGCATAAAAGGGCATTCATAGCCATTGATCCATTAAAATCATTTTCTTTGGCGGCGTGTTTGAGTCTATCAAAGTCGATTTTGTCGGAAGATTTACCCATCATGATATGAATTCTGCCGAATTGATTTTTATTGATGAAGCTATAGGTTGGTCTTATCAATCTTATAGAGAACAGAAGCAGGAGGCCCGCCATAAATTCCCCTCTTCTGCTTTTGTATAGAAATGGCATTGCGCCTGAGCTCAGGCGCATCATCTCTTCCACGTTCAACCAGCGCTGCTGCCAATCTTCTCCCGGCAGTTGGCTCATCCAGTTCAGAAGGAACGACACAGCGCTTTGATACGTGTAGACAGTTGCTGGCGAGAGCTCTCGCATGTGCATAATGCGCACTGTGTCAGAAATGATTTCATCATAAGACCTGTCAGCCCAAATCATGTCCGTCATAGCTTTTTTACCCTTGGGTTCAGCAAAATCTCTAAATCATCCCTGTTGTAAGCTGGTGAAGCTTTAGCTTGAGCCTCTTCTCTAATATACAGATCAAAATGGTCACGTAGCGGCCGTGAACTTTCACTTCTTCCCGATTCCATATAACGTTGCGTTGAGCTTGAGTTGGAGTGACGCATGTGGCTCTTAATTGCGATAAAGGGTATATCAGGATTTTGAGCCAAGTGAGTCGCACAAGTTGCCCTAAAGTCGTGGGCGCAGACGTTAGTATTCAGCTCTTCATTAATCCGTCGTATGACTGCACGCAAAGCAGAATATGTCATAGGCCTCTTCTCGCCTCTTCTCATCAACCAAACAGGCTCATCTCCACTGGCTGTTGTAACTCGTTCTCCCAGATATGACTCAAGTAGAACCAAGAACTGTGTTGAGACAACAACCGGTTGCTTTCCTTTCTGTCCTTTGGTCTTGAGCATCACCTTGTGATCTGACCATAAAATATCTTCTATAGATAGAGACAAAATTTCTGACGCCCTTGCTGCGGTACAATATAGCCCCTCTATTAATGCCAAATCTCGCGTACAGTTCGCACTTTCTTTAAACCGACCCACCAAACTCTTCGAAAGAGCATGCGCTAGCCTATATTCTCCACGCTGCAACAAACTCCTACCAGTCCTCCCATGGCGCACCATTCCACCTATGGGCGTTCGAGATGACAACCGATGATTTCCAAGCGGATGAATTTTGAAGTCCCTATCGTTATAACATACGGTATCGTAAAAAAGACTTATAGCCGTGAGCCTAGCATTAATTGTAGACGCTTGGTATTTTTGGGGCAAATACTTTTTGCCCGTGGCACCATTACCAGACTCATGCGGCCGTCGTAATTTCCGCTGAGGATTTACCTTACTCCTTAAATGAAGGATGTAGTCTACAACATCTGATCGTCGGACATCTCTCGGATTAATATCGCGGCTCCTAATAAAACGATACCAGTCCAGGAGAGCATAGGCATATGCCCGAACGGTATTTAAATTACCACTACGAGCATAAACGTCCCGCAGAAACAAATTAATGTCATCTATTATTTTACCCTCGTCATCCAAAATTTGGAACGGAGGGACGCCATCTTGATTAACAATTAAGCTTAAGCCCTTTGCTTCATTACTCATAGTTTTTCAACCCTCAACCTGAAAAAGTGGGGGCGACGTCCATTTCACTGCTGTCCACTTAAGACCTTTCAAAAGGGGGTAACAAGTCCCCAACAGACAGTTCGAGCTGACGGGCCAAACGTACATACGAGATGACTCCAGCATTCAGCTGTCCTTTCTCAATTTTCCAGAGGTGCGTCCGGTGAAGACCCGCTCGGTCAGCCAACTCCTCCAGGCCTAGTTGCCGCTGCTGACGAAGTTCACGGATTCGGGCCCCCAGGGCTTCAAGGTAATGCGCCTCCGAGGGATGGAGGGCTTGCGAGCGACGCTGACCAGACATGAGGGCAGGCTTTCCGCTGGATCGCAAAATCACGACTTCAGATCAGATGACACCTAATTTGATACATTCTCGCGAGATGGCCGCTGATCCCCCCTCCGCCAGCAGAACTTTTTCTTTCCAGGACGAAGGCCTGAGCTCCACTATCTGTCAGAGCATTCCGGAGAAGCCCTTTCGCCTGTGGATATTGACACACGACCAGCAGGCAGGACTCATGGACTTCAGTCGCCTGATACGGACGGCCCCTGAGCGTTCCAGAATCACCTGGAACCTCTGGAAGACAGTTCACCCGGCCCCGAGTGGCCATTACGTCGCCTGGCACCACCACCTCAAGCACAACCTTGAGGAACTGCTGCAGATGGAAGTTTCTACCTCACGCTACAGCATGATTCAAACTCAGTTTTTCACTTCACCAGATGAATTCTATCGCCCACTTAAAAATGTCATTCCGCATTACTCACTCAGACCAATAGATGTACCTCATCTATCCAGTATGTATGGGATCAGCTCCAACGCACTTAATGATATCGAACTCCAATATCCTGCGCCGAAACACCTCCTCTATAAGCGCCTACACGACCTCGTTCTAGCCCTTGGACACGGTCATACAATGACAGAGGACCAGGTCAGGCGCTTGCTTCACTGGCAGTGGCACCGCCGCATGGACTCCTCAGCGCTCTTATGGTCAACTCCCCTTGCAGCTATACAAGGGGGCGACCTGTATCACGTTGAATCCACGCTCTACCCGCACCCTCCTAGTAAAGGGTGGCAATAAATGCAGAGAGCATCATTCAGTGATAGCCCCTCACCCAGTCATGAGTTCGCCGTCTCAACTGCGATTGTCGAAGTTCTCGTCGAGCCAGGTCGTCACCAGCTCTGGGTCACGTTCAGAAATGAGCGAACACACCGCATCAATCTGGAACCCCTGCTTGAGTTGGAAGCCTACCGCACGCTCCGCCTCAACACGCTTTTTGCACAGGTGCGAGTCACCCCCGACGGCCAACATTTGGTTTGGCCTGGAGGCGCCCTGCTCGGTAGCTGTTCACTCTTGGAGCCGCCAACGCTGCAGTTTCCCCTACGAACCATAGGTATTGTTCCTGCTCGACACCGCTACCGCCCACTGCTCCCCTACCTGCTCCACCTACAGCCACCGACGTATTTGCGCCCTACACCCATTGAGTTCGTCACCGTCCAGCGGCTTCTCCGTTTGCGCACCAGCGAGCTTAATCAAATGCTTCGGGGCGTTCCTGTCCCCGCAGAGCTCCTGCTCAACCGCCTGTACGACTTGGGCGTCTTCCTCACCAGCCACTTCGCCGAGGACCACCTCTACGCCCTGATGCGCCGGCCCTGGCGGTACGGCGAGCAGCAGTGCCCCCGGCAACCCCTCCTCCACACCATGCTCGGCTGCTTACAGAACGGCCGCCCCGACCTGATCGAGCGCCCCTGCATGCTCATCGCGACCGGCGAGTAAGAGCAGGCTGGCCCAACTTCATAGGAAGTCAGGGAACCCTCCCCTGCACTTCCCCGGACCCGTCCAGCCCTGAGTCACCCTGAATGACCCCACGGCACTCCACATATAAATAAAAAAAATGCTAAACTGCACTCGTTGAGGCCGCAACCTCAGCTGGTGAGGTTCCTGGGCCTCACCCTCAGCGCCGCCAGTCACCTGGTCAAGGATCGGGGAGGACCATGCCAAGGGCACTGTCCTCAGACTGCACGCCACCAGGCTTGCCAGGCAGCCCGGTCACCCTGAAGTGTCCAAGGGACGCTGCCGGGGTTCACCTCCGCGCAGGTGACACTCAGTCAAGGACTGACCTCACCTCAATGACGTGAGTCGACGTGCCAAGGGCACCCAGGCTTACCTCCGCGCCGAAGGCATACCGACATGACGCAAACGTTTACACCGACAAGAACGCCCCCCGCTCTCCCCGGTGCCTCACTCCTCGGCCTGAAGGCCACCACCCTGCTGGACCTGGGTGACGCGGTGCACGACGGCTTTGATCCCGTCACGCTGGAACGCCTGGCCAACCACCTGGGGCTCTCGCTGGGCGACACACTCGACCTGATCGGGCTGAGCCCCAGCACCTACCACAGCCACCGGCGTCAGAACCGGCCCATCAAACCGGAAGTCAGTGCCAGTCTCTACCACCTGGCACGCGTCACCGAAGCCGCAGAGCACTACTTCGGCAACACGAAGGCGGCCCACACCTGGCTTCAGACACCCCGGGTGACCTTCGGTTCCCGCACGCCCCTTCAGTTCGCCCTCCTCCCTGGAGGCGCCGAGTACGTGACCACCGTGCTGAGCAGGCTCGAGCACGGAGTCCACACGTGAAGCTGACTCTCCACCGCATCAGCAAACTCCAGTACGCCGCCCTCCCTACCCTCCCCGAACACGGCATCGGTGCCGCACGCTACGGCAGCCGCTGGAACACCCCTGACCCAGGCCAACGGCACGACCGACGCATCATCTTCGCCAGCGACACCCTCACCCAGGCCATGCTGGAAGTCATCGTGCACGTTGACCGCGAAGTCCTCCACACCGTCCCCCATGGCCACGTCACCCTCCAGGTGGATCCCGTAGCCATCGCCGACCTGGACCTCACCCAGCTGCCCAGCACCTGGAACGCCCACCCCGAGACCCCCGCAACCCAGGTCATCGGCGACGAATGGTACGACTTGCAGGCCTCGCCCGTCCTCCGGATCCCCTCGGCCATCCTCCCCCTGTATGCCTATGGCCCTGGCCACGCCAACTACCTCATCAATGCCCGCCATCCTGATCTCGAACGGGCTGTCCAGCTGCTGAGCTGCCATCCCCTCCCCATGGATCCGCGGCTTTAGATCAAAACGACCCAAGACGCGGGGCCCTCAGGACCCCGCGTCTTGTTCCCTCCCCACCGTGAACTGCACCTCCAGAGCCAGGAAGCTCTGCGGGGCAGCCTTCCCGGCCCTCTTCCCACCCGTCCACTTTGTGGCGTTCCACCTCACGCCACCCGTCCAGCTTGTGGGGTTCCGTCCATCTCCACCCGTCCACTTTGTGGTGACTCTACAGCTGAGCCACCCGTCCAGTTCGTGGGAAAGGCCTGCAGAAGCTTGCCAGTCACACCCGTACACCCGTCCAGTTCGTGGAGTTCTGCCCGTCCACTTTGTGGAGCTTTCCCCCTGTTGGGCCGTCCAGTTCGTGGAACTTCGCCCCTCTTCACCCGTCCACTTCGTAGCGTTTCACCCGTCCACTTTGTGGGGTTTAAAAGAAAAATGCCGTGCAGTAAAGCACCTCTTCTACTGTCCTGAAGAAGATTCTTCTTTTACTATTTATCTCTTTTCTTTAAGATCTTGATCAACCATCGTGTTATGGTTGAGCAAATGACGTCGTCCAGCGCCCCGGTTCTGCGATCCAAGTTCGACGACCTGAATCTGGCGGAAGCGTCCCTGATCAGTTGCCTCACCCGCCTGAAGCCTGGTGAAACGAGTTGGGAACACTCCTTCGAGATCGCAGGGCGCCAGATGCACGTGGAGTGCCTGGGCAACTCCTACGGGTTTCCCCACGGTCCGGACAACGACATGATGCTGGTGCTCAGCAACCTCTACCTCGAGCAGGGCCAACCCAAGGACAACGCCGTGCACTGCAGCGCGTACGAACTCCTGCGCATGCTCGGGCGCACCGACAGCAGCCAGAACTACCGGATCATGCATGACAGCCTCACCCGGCTGTCCGGCACCCTCTACAAGATTGCTGGCTGGCTCGACCACCCGGGCGGCACAGCCAGACGCGTGACGTTCCGCTTCCTGGAGCGCATCGAAGAGATTCAGGGCCAAGCCCGTCACCTGAATCTCAAGAGCTTCGGCGCCGGGACCAAACTCAAGATCACCCTGGACAAGGTGGTCGCCGCCAGCCTCTCTTCTCCCAGGGTCCGGCCATTCGACTTGGACTTCATGCTGAAACTGTCCGGCAGCCAGAGCCGGACCCTCTTCCGTCTACTCGACACCTTGTGGTACAGCGACCCGCATACCGCCGCGCAAGGATTCCTCGAGTACGACCTGATCGAGTTGGGGCAACTGCTCCGGCTGATCAACCTGCGTCCGGACAGCATTCGGCGGACCATCGTGCCGATCCACGAGGAGCTGATCGCCAGCGAATTCCTCCAGAGCGCCACCTTCTCCGGTCGCGGGTCCAAGCAGCGCGTGAAGTACGTGTTCAACCCCCAGCGCCCGGATTACCCGCTCACCGTCGAACAACTCGAGCTCGTCGGACGGATCAAGGCCCTGGGCATCACCGACACCCAGGCACGCGCGTACGTGCGTAAGCACGGCCCGGGCCGGGTTCGTGAGCGGGTCGCGATGGCCGAAGGCATCCTGGCCAGCACCACCCGCTTCAGAAAGAGCCGCGGGGCGTACGCCTGGGACATCCTGGTGGATGAAAGCGGGAAGTACGCCTACGCTCCGCCCAAGCCCTCCCGTGAGACGCAGGTGCCCGGTTCGAGAACACCAAAAACCGCTGAATCGGAGAAAGAAGCCGAGCAGGAATTCGAAGCACTGCGCCGCTCGCAACTCCAGCTTCCTCCAGACGAGCAGTGGGCCGTTCACCGCAGTGCCCTGCGACTCCTGCTGCAACGCCCCCTCGGAGCAGACCTCTGGAAAGTCCTCGAAGCCAGCTGCTGCTCCGGCGACCTGGAAGCCAGTGTGCTGCTCAGTGAAGCCAACGCGGCCGTCGCCACGCTGACCCTGCAGGCCTTCATGGACAACCTCAAGGACACCCTGATGGCACACAGCAGCGCAGGCGCCAGCGCCTGACCCAGCAGAGCAGGGGGCCAGTCTCCCGTACAGCCCGGATCGCTCCCTGTGGCCCTCCCGAGTCCGGTGGTTGACAAGCTGCCCCCCATAGTCGAAGATGCCGACATGCCCCCCGGCCCACAGATCAACATGAATGCCATGAAGGTCATGGCCGTCCTGTACAGCGACACGACTGGGCAGCAGTACGGTCTGAGCTTGAGCCGGGCCACTGGGATCGGGAACGGCACGCTGTACCCCATCCTGGACAAGCTGGAGGACCTGAAGCTCATTCAGGCCTGCTGGGAGGAGATCGATCCGCGGGTGGCTGGTCGGCGCCCGAGGCGCTTTTACACCCTCACGGGTGAAGGGATCAGGACCTTCGAAACCGCACGCGCCGCGCTGTTTCCTTCAGGCCTCGCTGGTGTAGCGCGTGCCTGACCTCAACTGGCCGGAACTCCTTCTCAGCGTGATCCTCGCGGCAGCCCTGGGGGAGATCACCGATTGGCTTCCCCGCCTCTCGGACACCATGGTGAAGCGCGCCGCCCGCTCCCTCTCCACACGCGCTCCAGAACGTGAACACGAGTGGCTGGCGATCCTGGATCAACTCCCAGGGAAATGGAGCAAGTTCGGGTACGCCCTGAGCTGCCTGCGCATTGCACGTGCGCCACTCCTGAACAGCCTCCTGGACCGACTCCAGCCGATCTTCATCTGGCTGGCCCGCATCAGCCTCCTGGTCGGGGTGCCCGAAGGCACTCGCCGTGCCTGGTCCGAAGGTGATACGGGGGCACTGGTTGCCGTGGCCGTCCTGGTCCTTCTCCTCGGCCCCGCCTTGGGGCGCCGGTCTTTTGATCCGCCCTGGTTTCCAGCTGGGCGACTGCCCGACTGGGTGTGGCGGGCAGAGCTGGTCATTTGCGGCCTGGTTATCGTCGACAGTCTCTGGTTTGGTCACGCGTGGTTTGCTGCGGCCTTCTGCGCCGGCATGACCCTGCTGTACGGACGCGATTTCCGGCGTGCCGGTCTGTGGCGGACCCGCAGACGGCCCGTGAACTGACCGCTGCGCGGTTGACCAGTTCACCCATATGCTTGCGCACGTTCGGCCCATCGGTTTCCTCGCCGCAGGGTGCCCCACGACGCGCAGAAGTTCGCGTCTGGCGACTGCTCCAGGTGGGACGCCCGACCGGTCAGCGGAACGCGGATGAATTCCGGAGGGGGTTGCCCAACGAGGGACTACAGCACCTTGGTGTTGGGCCGCAGCCCCCTTGTTCAACGGGGTTCAGTCAGGGAAGCGTTCAGGAGCACGGTTCTTGTACCGCTCAATAAACTCGACGATGTTCGCCTCATCCAACGTGTCCAGGGTGTACAGCCGGCGCCAGGCGGTCAGGGCCAGCGGGACTTCGAGTTGCGAGTTGGGTGCCACGACGGTCTTGTTCGGGAAGCGCCGCTGAATGGCCTCCAGTTGCCCGACGTCCTGCTTCAGGAGCGACGGATTGTACTGAATGACCACGCCACCGTGCTCCAGGTTGTGCACCAGCGCCTCCGGCGCGATTTCATACACGAAGGTCCCCCAGGGCTGGGGCTGAGCGTAATGCCAGCCACTCGTGGCAGGGAAGGAATTGTACGCGGGGTGCTGGGCACCGACGGCGATGTGTTCCTGGCCCTGATTGGGAAACGTCTGGCCCATCCCTCCAGCTTCGCCGCCGGAACGCGACCACCAGGTCCCCCCGATCAGCCCCAGCACGAGGGCCCCCACCAGGACCCCAACCCAGGGAGTACGGCGTGGTGGCGCCGAAGTGAAGGTCTCGTTGGACGTTCTGCGAGTGTTCATGACGTGCCCACGCTAGGGAGCAACTGTTCAATTCTGGTAAAGCTGGGCGCAGCCTGGACGACGTCCTGCGCAGCGCAGCACCACCCGGTGCTTACCGAACCTGAACAGAGCTCTGACAGGCTGTCCCCGTGAAGCGAATCCTCATCCTGCTGGCGACCCTGACTCTGTCGGCCGCCAGCGCACATGGCAACGAAGGAAAACCGGTGGGTCAGCTCCGCGCCCGTGACGCCCACGCGCTGTTGTGGCTCCCCGACGGCCGCCTCCTGTTCGGTCACCATGACGGCGTGCAGGTCAGTCCTGACCAGGGCTCCACCTGGAAAAAGCTATTCGACAAGCCCGATTTCGACGCCATGAACCTCCAGTTGGCGGGCAGGAGCATCATCCTGGCCGGGCACGGTGTGTACGCGACCTCGCCAGACAGAAAGCGGTGGATGAACCGCACGCCCAAAGGCCTGGGTGGCAAGGACCTGCATGGGTACGCCGTGGACCCTGGGAACGCCGCACGCCACTACGCCTGGGAAGCTGGGACTGGCCTGTATGGCAGCACGGATAGTGGCGCAACCTGGAGACCACTCACGGCGCAGAAGCTCCCGCCGGACGTGATGAAGCTCGCTGCAGGTCCGAAAGGCACCCTGTACGCCCTGTCTGCTCGTGCCGGCCTCTGGCGCTCCACGAACAGCGGAAAGTCCTTCACCGCCCTGCAAACGCCGGAAGCTCAGCCCACCACGCTCAGCGTGGCTGCCGACGGTGCCCTGTGGGTAGGTGGGAAAAGCGGGGTGTGGCGGCAGCAGGGCAACGCCTGGACGCGTATTTCAGATGAAGCCGCCCTGCTCATTGCCGTGAATCCGAAACGGCCAGCCGAAGCGGTCTGGGTAGATCCCCAGGGCGCCGTCCACCGCACAGATCACTGAGAGGCTCCTTCACCCATGTTGGGGTTCCGACAGGATTCGGAAATTTTACACCGCTAAGCGAATTTCGTCGTCTGACACGGCAGTTCTGGGGCCAACCTCTTACGATCCAAGCTCCAGTCGCTTGACAGCCTGTTGGTAGGCCTGGTTCACGCTTCCAGCGAGAGGGGCTGGTCAACATCCAGACTCCTCTTGCTGGCGTGACCGCCCAAAAGCTGAATCTGCGCGTCCGACAGCTTTTCACCCGTCAGGAAGGTCAACATCTGATGCCGGAACAGGTGGGGGAGTGTGCCGGTAACCGCAGATGTGGCTGGCTCTTTCTCGATGTCATATCAAGCGGGTTGCCGCCGCTGGTGCAGCATGAAAGACTGTGGAAACCGGGCCAAAGCCCAACGCCATCGCGCGACCGCCGACTGTTTACGGGAACAACTGTAAAAGCCGGGCGCGCGTAAGGCAGCGTTTCGAGGGGATAAACGCCGCGTTCTACCCCCAACGCCCGAAAATGTCTGTTAAGCCCTGATTGCTGCCCTGGCCAGAAGCACAAGCGGCCAAAGGTATGGGCGAGCAAGCAAGGGCGAACTCCAGGGAGAGGGACGAGCCCGGTATTCACCCACGAACGCCTGCTTCGTAGATTTCCAGCCGCCCCGTCGTCGCCCCCGGCGCAAACAGCCGCACGTTGTCCTGGATGGCCGAGAGTTGGCTCCGCACCCGTGCCTCTCCCACCCCCAGGGGCGCGTAGCACACGTAGAGCACGCGGGTGCTCGCCGCCATGACGGGCGTGCGGCGATCCTGCCCAGTCAGGATCGTGCATACAACGCCTTCTTCATCCCCCATCATCATGTCGTTCGCCCGCAGCGTCCGCACCTTGCCGTTCATGCCCTCGAACCTCTCGCCGCCCCTCGTCGCGTCGATGCGCAGCGGCCACACCAGGCGGTCCGCGTCGTGACTGGCCGTGAGCACGAGCGTGCCCAGTTCCGCCAGAAAGCTCGCGTCTACCAGCGGGCTGACGTTTGGCAGGGATTTGCCCTTGTGGACGACCGATTCCAGTTGCCCTTGCACGTGATACGTCTGGTCGAACCGCTTGTAATACGCCCGGTACGCCCTGAGCATGTCGAGTTCGAGCAGATCTTGGCGGGAGAGATTGCCGAACTGGGCGCGCAGCCTCTCTTCCAACCCCCGCTTGCGCGCGTCGAGCGCCGCACTCGGCGCCGTATTGTCGATGCCCTCCATCAGGAGCACGCCCACGTGCCCGCCGGGAAAAGTGTCGTGCCAGGCGTCGGTCGTCATAATGTCAATCACAGGAAGCTCCTTGCCGCGCGAAGACAAAGGTCGCGCACAGGACACACGCGAGGCCGAGCGCGTGCCACAGGGTGAGTCGTTCGCCCAACAGCAGGGCGGAGAGAGCCACGGCGCTGACCGGGAGCCACCCGGTGTACACGGCGGCGGTGCTCGCGTTGAGATGACGCACTCCAGCGAACCACAGGACGTACGCCAACACCGTCGCCCCAAGTGCGTAGTACCCGAGGGCAAAAACAGCCCCCGGGGTGAGGCGCGCGAAGTCGAAGGTAGTCGCCTCGACGAGCCCGAGCGGGAGGAACAGCACGAGCGCCAGGCTCGTCACGAGCGTCGTGGCCGTAAGGGGTCTCAGGCGAGCGCCGGACAGTCGGCTCAGAACATTCCAGGACGCCTCTCCGACCACGGCCCCCAGCACGAGCACGCTCCCGAGCAGGGGCCTCGCCCCTTCACTGATGGCGGCGCCGGGGACCGTCAAGACGAGGATGCCGAAGGCGGTCAGAAGGACGCCCAGGATGGCGTGAACGGTCAGCCGTTCGCGCAGCACCATCCAGGCGAGCAGGGCCGTTACGGCGGGCACCGTACTGGTCAGAATGCCCGCCGAGGCGGCGTAGGTCAGGGGCACGCCGTAGAAGAGGAAGACCCGGAAGCCGACGATGCCGAGAAGGGCTTGCAGGAACAAGGGGCGCCAGGCCCCCGGCGGAACCCGCATGGGTCCCTCGAAACGCCACGTGAGGAGACACAACACGCCGACAGCGGGCAACAGGATCAGGGTGTTGGCAAGGTAGATCGGGACGCTCGCGCCCACGATCTTGCTGAGAACGACAGAGCTGCCTGCGAGCAGCATGGCGAGCGCGAGCTGCACGCGGGCGAGGATGCCACGGTGCGCATCCGGGAGGGTCACCAGCATGGCGGCACGCTAGGGTGCCCGAACCTCAGGGGGCTAGAACGTTCTTGACGCCCTGGCGGTATTGCCCGGGAGTCACGCCGAAGGTGCGGCGGAAGTGCCGCCCGAAGTGACTTTGGTCCGCAAACCCCGCCCTCAGTGCGGCCTGGGCGACCGTTTCACCCCCTCGCAGGAAGCGTTTGGCGTGCCGCAGCCGCACCTGAAGCTGGTAGGCGTGGGGGGGCAGCCCGTGAGCGCGGCGAAAGGCGCGCAGCAACGTGTACGGGTTCAGTCCGGCGAGGCGGGCGAGTTCGTCGAGGGTGACGTTGCGCGCGAAGTCGTCTTCGAGGACCGTGCGCACGAGGTGCAGCGCGCGGGGTTCTTGCCCTGCCGTGGGCAACGTGGGGGGCCGCAACGCGTGCCGGAGGACGAGGTCCGTGAGGGCCTCGCGCATCAGGGCCTCCCGCGCGAGGCTGGGCGCGTGCTCCTCGAAGGCCCGGTAGGCAGTCACGAGCGCGTGGAAGAGGACGGGGTCATGGATCACGACGGGGAGGCGGGGCAGCCTGTCCGCTCGGCTCCCGGATGGCATGAACGCGCCGCGCAGCAGCCCGGCGTCCGGGTAGAAGTTGCGATAGGTCCAGCCGTCCCGGGTCTCGGCGTGCCCGGTGTGCACCTCGTCGGGGTGAATCAAACCGATGAACCCGGGGCGCAGGGTATGGGTGGCTCCCCGGCACTCGAAGGTCATGGCCCCCTGGGCGAGCAGGCCGATGCTGTAGGTGTCATGGGTATGACGGGCAAAGGCGTGGGTGGTGAAGCTCCCGTGCAGGAAGTCAACGCCGCCGAGTTCGGGGGCGCGCCAGCTCTGCACCCGGACGGGGGGCGTCACGTGGAGACCTGCGGAGGCACGCGCCCATCATGCCACCCGCAGAACCAGACCTGAACGGCTGTTTGCGGGCGCTTGGGCTGACGACGCGTATGATTGCTCTATCCCCAGACTTCGCCGTTTGCATTGGTGTCCTCAGACCAAGGAAGGACCTGATAGGCTCGGGCGCTCCGGGATCAGCTTGGCGGCAATCTGCCGAGCTGCGGCCAGCACACGGCCCTGTGCATCCACGCTCGGGTCGTACGAGGCCACCGACGCGCCGACCAGCGGACAGACCTGCTGCACGCCGTCCAAGATCGCCAGAACCTGGGCAGTGGTCAGCCCTCCCCCGGTTGCATACGTGTTGGCAGGCCCCACCTCCTGAGCATCCAAGACATCCAGATCGACGTGCACGTAGACCTGCCGCACCTCGCCTTGCAGAGCCTGGAGCGCATCCGCGAGTGCCGCCGCCACGCCCGCTTCCCGAATCGTCTGCGCGGCGACAAGCTGCATCCCTGCTGCCTCCGCCGCCTCGCGTTCCCGGTCTTCCAGGTCCTGCCCGCCGATGTGGAGAACCTGTTGCGGCCCGATGGCCCGGAACCCAGGGATGGAGGCCGCCAACGTCTGCCAGGCCTGGCCCGTCAGCGTCGCCAGCGCCATGCCGTCCAGAAAGCCACTGCTGGTGGTTTCAGGGGTGTGAAAGTCACCGTGGGCGTCCAGCCAGATCACGCCCAGCGCGTCGTTCTGAAGACCCGCGAGCATTCCGAGCGCCGCACCGCAGTTGCCCGCCAGCGCGAGCGGGTAACGGCCCTGCTGCCGGGCGGCCTGCACCTGCTGGGCGAGTTGGCGGTAGAGCGCGAAGCTGGTGTGAATCTCAGTGGGGAGGTCGCCGGAGGTTTGGAGGCGGCGGAGGTCCAGGTCATGGTGCTCTCGTAGGTCCTGCTCTAGGCCGTTTTCCAGAAGGTGACGGGGACCGGCGCCCATACGGCGGTGCGCCCAGGCGGAGTCGTAGGGCAGTTCGAGCAGCGTAACCTGCATACCCCAGCATAGGGACTGCCTCACTGGTCCGGAATCCGGCTGTGAGCTAAAGATGTTTGATCTTTTCACCGAAGGACGGAATTTGTTCGCCGCAGGCTGCTCTTTCCATTGCGAAGAAGTCGAGCCCCTCCAGGCCTGTCTAGAGTTCGCTCCGTCCCTCTGGTCCCCGAGCTACCTACGGCTCATGTCAGAGTATATACGTGTGCTAGGATATGTGCATATGACTGTGGCCACCCGCGAAGTGCAGCTCACCGATATGCTGGAGGCGCTGACCGATCCGGTTCGCGTTGAGCTGCTGCGGGTGTTGCGCGAGGGCCATGAGCATTGCCGTGACCTGCCCGATTACATCGGCATCCACGTCAGCGACCTAACCAAGCACCTGAATCTGCCCCAGCCCATGATCTCGCGTCACCTGGCGCGCCTGCGCCAGGTGGGTCTGGTCCGTGTCGAGCGGCGTGCACAGTGGATGTACTACACCCGCGATGAGGCCGTGATCGCCAGCCTCAAGGAGCAATTCAACCGGCTCTAGCTTTTTTTCGCTTCTTACATCTGTATATCTAGATGATCAGATATAAAGGAGGCTCCTATGCCCATCCCCCTTTCCGATTCTCAGCCCTGGTGGCAGACCGCCGTGGTGTATCAGATCTATCCCCGGTCATTTCAGGACTCTGGGCATGACGGGGTAGGTGACCTGCCCGGTCTGACTCGTCGGCTGGACCATCTGGCCTGGCTGGGGGTAGATACCCTCTGGATTTCTCCTTTCTACCCGTCTCCGATGGAGGACTTCGGGTATGACATCACCGACTACTGCGGCGTTGACCCGCTGTTCGGAACCTTGGACGACTTCGATGCTCTGGTGGCGCGGGCCCACATCCTGGGACTGCGGATCATCCTCGATTTCGTTCCCAACCACACTTCCTGGCAGCATCCCTGGTTTCAGGCGTCCCGCTCGTCCCGGAATCACCCGCAACGCGACTGGTATCTCTGGCAGGAACCTGGCCCATCCGGCGGACCCCCCAACAACTGGCGCAGCGTGACGGGCCGCTCCGCGTGGAGTCTCGACGCGGAGAGCGACCAGTATTACCTCCATTCCTTCCTGCCGCAGCAGCCCGATCTGAACTGGCGAAATCCGGCAGTCAGGGCCGAACTGTTCGGCGCCATGCGCTTCTGGCTGGGCCGGGGCGTGGACGGGCTGCGTGTGGACATGGTGGACTTTCTCCTCAAGGACGAGCTGCTGCGCAACGAGCCCAACGCCGGGTACGCCTTCACGGAGGCGCGCTTTCACTTAAACCGCCCTGAGACGCTGGACCTGCTGGAGGACCTGCGGGACGTCACCGACGAGTTTCCAGACCGGGTGCTGATCGGCGAGATCGTGCCGCACCTGCCGGTTCAGCAGGTGTTGCCGTACTACGGCGCGGCCGGGGAGCGCCTCCATTTGCCCTTCAACTTCGCGCTGCTGGACGCTTCCTGGACGGCGCAAAGTTTGAGACAGATCATCGGGGAGTACGACGGCGCGCTGCCCCCGAATGCCTGGCCCAATTACACCCTGGGGAACCACGATCAGCCGCGCTTGGCCTCGCGCTTTGGCCCGGCGGGGGCGCGGCTGGCCGCGATGTTGCTGCTGACCCTGCGCGGCACCCCCTTCCTGTATTACGGCGACGAGCTGGGTCTGCCCGATACCCCCATTTCAAGTGAGCAGATGCAGGACCCCTGGGAACAGGTACAGCCCGGCGCGGGCCGTGACCCGGAACGTGCCCCAATGCCCTGGAACAGCAGCCCAGGGGGCGGGTTCAGCGCCGCGCCGCCCTGGCTGCCGCTGGCTAATCATCATGGGGAATTGAGTGTCGAGGTGCAGACACAACAGCCCACGTCGCTGCTCAACCTGTACCGGGAGCTGCTCAGGGTGCGCCGGACTCACCCGGCACTCCTGCGGGGCGAGTTGCAGATGCTGGATGATGCTCCAGGAGACGTCCTAGCCTATATCCGCGCCGCCGACACCACGGCCCTCATTGCCCTGAACTTCAGTGCAGAGCTTCAGCAGGTGCGCTTGCCTCCCGGCGTCTGGCATTCCGTCCTGTCCACCACCGTTGAAGACCTGCCCCATCCAGGCCAGATGCTCACCCTGCGTCCTTTCGAGGGGCGTGTGCTGCGCCACTGGGCGTGAGTTCAGACCGCCCGGCTGTTTTCCGGCGCGCACGTCTGACCACCGGGGCCTTTCTGGGACTGTGGCTGAGCGGCACCGTGGTGGCCGCGCCGGGCGCGCTGCTGCCACAGTGGACGGCGGCCTTCGGCGGGGAGTTGAATCTGGGAACCTTCTACGCCATGCAGTTCCTGGGCCTGCTGCTTGGCATATTTCTGAGTTCACGTCAGCCTGCCAGACAGCCGACGTTCGGGACGGCCCTGATCCTGATGATGTTGGGCCTGGTGGCGGCCGTGGTGGTCCCGACCGCAGCGGTCGTCACGCTGACCTCCCTTCTGCTGGGGCTAGGCAAGGGAACGGTAGACGTGCAGGGCAACAGCCTGACTGGGGAGTTGCATCCGCAGCGCCGGGTGGTGATGGTCAACTGGGCCAACGCCGCCTTCGGGCTGGGGGCGGTCATGACCCCGCTGCTGGCGAGTCTTTTGCCCTGGCAGGCGGTGTACCTGTTGATCGGCGCGGTGGCCCTGCTCACCGCCTCGCTGACCCTGGACGCGCCAGCCACCCAGGCGGGTCCAGAGACAGCGGCGGGGCGAGGAACAACCGCCCCCATGCGGACCCGCTGGCCCGAGTGGAAGCTGACCGTGTTGCTGATGGCCGCTATCGCCTTTCATTCCGGCCTGGAAGGTGCGCTGGCGACTTGGAGTGGGACGGCCCTGGCCCTCCGAGAGCAACTGGGTCAGGGCGCGCTGTTGACCTTCTACTGGTTGGGTCTCACGATTGGACGGCTCGCCCTGGCCTCCTGGGTGGCGCGGGCACCCACAGCAAGACTCCGGCTCCTGGTCATGGTCACCGTCTTAACGACAGCGCTGTATTTCATCGGTCCGCTGTCCATGGGCTGGCCCCTGCTGGGGGTGCTTCTCGGCCCAGTGTTCGGCACCCTGTTTGCCTTGGCGCAGGAACGCGCTGGATCGGCACTGGTTGCACCGGTCATGTACGCCGCCGCGCTGGGCGGCACGTTGTTGCCTGGCGCGCTCGGAGGGGTGCCGCCCTGGGGGTTGGCTCTGGGGTTTGCCCTGTTCGCTCTGGCCCAGTGGTGGGCCGTCCACAGCGTGACGCTGCAGTTCAGCCAGAATCGTATGTCGTCTTGATCCTGCTCACTCAGGCGCAGCGCCAGCAGTTCACCCGCTTTCCGAGGCTGGACGAGCGCCTGCTCGCTCAGCATTACCTCCTGAATGAAGAGGACTTGAAGCAGGTGAAGGGCCGCCGCCGTGACTTCAATCGCCTGGGGTACGCCGTGCAGCTCACGGTCCTCAAGCACCTCGGCCGCGGCCTGGCGGCCAGCGAACAGCCACCCCACGAAATCCTGGTGTTCCTGAGCGAACAGTTGGGTGTCGAGGCCACCAGCTACCCGCAGTACGCCCAGAGAGCCAATACCCGGCACGAGCATTTCGCCGAGCTATGCAGGCGATTGGGCTACGCCGAACTCAACCGGACGTTGAATCAGGAATTACGCGACTGGCTCCTTCCCCATGCCGTGATCACCGAGCAGCCCTTTGCCCTGATGACAGCGCTGATGGACGAGTTGCGGCGGCGCAGGATTTTGATTCCCAGAATTCAGGTGCTCGAACGTCTGGTCGCGGCAGTTCGTGTCCGGGCCGATCAGCATACGTACAGCCTGCTGGACTTCGCCCTGGCCAACCGGAAGGAGCGGGCTGACGCTCTGCTCACGCCGCTGGAGGGTCAAGCCGTCTCCCGCTACGCCTGGTTAAAACAGCCGGTGGGCGCGCCCAAAACCAAGAACATCACGCTTCTGCTGGATAAACTGAGCTTTGTCCGGACCTTTCCGGTAGACAGCAATATCCGCTCTTTCCTGCCGAGAAGCCGTCTGGCTCACCTTGCTGAGGAGGGTCGCCGCCTGAGTGCCCACAACCTGCGCGACTTCACGCCGGTGCGTCGCAGGGCCACCGTGATGGCCTTGCTGCTCGATCTCTCCGAGACCCTGACCGACGCGGTGCTGGAGATGCACGACCGCCTGATGCTGACGCTCCTGCGCGGCAGTCAACGGGAAAGCCTGACCGTCTTCCAGCAGCGTGGGCCGACCCTGCTCGAACGCCTGACGACCTACCAGCAGGTGTGCGAGGCGTTGCTTACGGCCCGTGAAACTGCCTCCGACCCCTTTCAGGCGGTGGAGGCGGTGGTGTCCTGGCAGAAGCTGACGGAGACGGTCCGTGACGGTGGAAGCGTGACAGAGGCCCGACAACTTGATCCGCTGCACCACCTGCTGAGGAGCTATCCCAAGCTCCGGGCTTACCTGCCCAAGATGCTCCAGGCCTTCGAGTTCACGGCCGCGCCGCCCGCGCAACCGTTGGTAAATGCGCTCAAGCTCTTGAAAGACCTGTACAGGAGCGGGAGGCGTGCGCTTCCTCCCGAAGTGCCGCTGAGTTTCGTGCGCCCAAGGTGGACCCCCTTCGTCCTTCAACAGGGCCAGGTGAACCGCAAGTACTACGAGTTCTGCGTGATGGAGGAGCTGCGCCTGGCCCTCCGGGCAGGGGACGTGTGGGTCACAGGAAGCCGCAAGTACCGCGACTTGGAGGCCTACTTGTTGCCTGTCCAGGACTGGCAGGGCAGAAAGGCCACACTGGGACTTCTCCTCCCCGAAACCTTCGAGGTCTTCTGGGAGAGCACGGGATCCAAGCTGAACGCTCAACTGGCCCAGTTGAGCGACCTGTTGAACGGCGGGCAATTGGTTGACGTCCGCCTGCAAAACGGCAAACTCAAGATCAAGGCGCTTCAGAAAAGCGTTCCTGAGGGCACAGACGTTCTGGTCCGGCAGCTCTCCAGCCGGTTGCCGAGGGTGCGGATCACCGATCTCCTGCTGGAAGTCCAGGGCTGGCTGCCCTTTACCGCCGCGCTGACCGACCTGCGGAGCGGCAAGACCAGTGAGCGGCCGGACCACCTGCTGACCGCACTTCTGGCCGAGGGGTTGAACTTGGGCCTGACCAAGATGGCCGAGGCTTCCAGCGACCCGGCCATCACACCCCGCCGGTTGATGTACCTCTCGGACTGGTTCCTGCGCCCGGAAACCTATGCGGCGGCCCTCGCGGAAGTCGTCAACTTTCAATCCAAGCAGCCACTGGCGGCCCTGTGGGGCGACGGCAGCACCTCCAGCTCCGACGGGCAGCGTTTTCCTACCGGGGGCCGGGGGAAGACCTATGGACACCTCAACGCCAAGTACGGGCGAGAGCCGGGAGTCCTGTTCTACACCCACCTCTCGGATCAGTACGCCCCGTTTCACACCAAGGTCATCACCGCCAATATCCGGGACGCCGTGCATGTCCTCGACGGTCTGCTGTACCACCAGTCGGCTCTCCAGATCAAGGAACACTACACCGACACGGCTGGGTACACCGAGCAGGTTTTCGGGCTGTGCTTTTTGCTGGGCTTCCGCTTCGCGCCGCGCATCCGTGACCTGGGGGACACCAGGCTGTACCCGCCGGATTCGCCCTCCAATCACGCGCTCCTGGAGCCGATCATGGCCCGCCGCCTGAATTTGGGTCTGATCGAGGCGCACTGGAACGAACTGCTCCGCCTGGCGGTGTCCATCCAGGCAGGCACCGTGACCGCCTCGCTGATCCTCTCCAAGCTGGCGTCCTACCCGCGACAGAACAGCCTGGCGCTGGCTCTCCGGGAGCTGGGCCGGGTGCAGCGGACGTTGTTCACGCTGGAGTGGCTGCAAGACCCAGCTCTGCGCCGCCGGGTCCAGGCGGGGTTGAATAAGGGAGAAGCCCACCACGCCCTGGCTCGGGCCGTGGCCTTCCACCGCTCCGGGGAAATTCGCGACCGCTCCCCCGAGGCCCAGAGCAACCGGGCCAGCGGTGTCAACCTGCTGGTGGGGGTCATTACGGCCTGGAACACCGTGTATCTGGAGCGTGCGGTGACGGCCTTACGGGCAGAGGGCCATAAGGTGCCAGATGAGCTGCTAGCCCATGTCTCACCGCTGGGCTGGGAACATATTGGCTTGACCGGGGATTACCAGTGGCGGCCGGACGAGGTGCCAGAACCGGGAACGTACCGTAAGCTCACCGTTTAAATGCCGTGTCAGAGCGCTTATCCGCCTTAACGGTGTAAAGTCCCCGGATCTTGTCGTTGCCCCATGTTGTCCCCTGGCGCTGAGCCGTCTTGTTAGAGCCGTCGAAGACTCGTGCAAGGGCCGGGTGCCCTCTTCGGGAAGGAACCGGAAGGCCACAGTGCCCGACCCCTAGACGCTGAACTGCAGCCCTTCTGGCGCACCTGGCGCCCTCACCATCTGCCCCGCCTCACAACAACCAGTAGATGAAGGTGTCCAGCAACCCGGTGAGGAGGAACGCGGCACCGGCGAGGGGCGTGGCCAGTCGGTGGGCCTGCCGGAGGTGCCCCAGGTACGTGCGGCGCGCCTCGGTCCTCCCGGCCGGCAGGGAGGCGACCAACAGTAGCAGCGGAAGCATCATGGGGGTGGTTTAAGGAAGCTGCTACCAAGCGCAAAGTGAAGGCTTTCCCGAGCTACACCGGGAAGCGCCCGATCACCCGGTCGTACTCGCGCTGGGCCTCGCCCAGCGCCAGCCGCGAGTAGATTTCTAACGACTGCCGGGAAGCATGGCCGCTGTACGGCTGAATCAGCGCGTCGTCGAGGCCCTGTTTCTTGAGCCAGGTCAGCAGGAAGTGCCGCAGCTTGTGCGGCGACAGGCTGCGATCAATGTTCGCCAGAGCCGTGTAGCGCTCAAACATTCGCCGCACGCCCCGGTCGCTGTACCGGCGCTTCCACGAGGACTCGAACAGGTAGATTCCTCCCTGTTGTCGTCTCTGGCCGATATGAAGCGCCAGCGTCTCCTTGAAGGGTGCTGGGAACGGCACCACCCGGTCCTTGCTCCCCTTCCCCAGGTTTACCCGGATCTGGCAGGCGTCCAGGTCCACGTCCGCGAGGCGCATCATCACCAGTTCGGACACGCGTACACCGGTGTACAGGAAGGTCTTGATCAGCACGAGGTCAGCGGTGCGGCGCGTGCGCCACACCGCCTCGTAGAACGCCCGCACCTGCTGCTCGGTCGGCACCCACGGCAGGCGGCGCGATGGTCCCGGCACCTCCACTTCCAGTTCGGTCCGCAGGTGACGGAACACCTCCTTGAGGTAGGCGTAGTCTGGCCGCTCAGCCCGCAGCAGTTTCGCCAGTTCACGCGCTTTCTTCTTCGCCCCGGTGCGCCGCGTCTGTGTCATGCGTCCACCTCGACCTCCAGCTTGAGCCTGCGAGTCAGGTCCAGTTTGAACTCCCCGTATGGGTTGATGTGGTGGTGCATCAGGGGCGACAGGGCACGCCAGTCCTCGGCGGTCATCCGCTGCCGCCACGTCTCGCTGCCCAGCACTCGCTGGATCATCAGGGTGTTGACGTACACCAGGCTGTTTTGCAGCAGTTGCAGCGCCAGCATGGAGATTTCCTGCGCTTCGAGGTTGTTGGTGCTGATCTCCCCGCCCTTGCCGAAGAAGATGAAGTTGGTCGTGCCATTCCAAGTTTCAATGACGTTCAGCCCCTCGTGAATCTCCCGGCGCACCTCCTCCCGGTGCAGGTACTCGCAGACGAAGATGGTCCGCAGCACCTTCCCCAGTTCGCACAGGGCTGCGTAGGTCGGGTGCTGGGCGTTGGCCCGGGTGAAGCGTTGCAGGATGGCCTCGGGGTCGGCCAGCCCCAGACGCAGTGCCGTCGCGTACTTGACCATCGGCTCGTACTGCTGCCGGATGAGGTCCCAGCGGATCGACCGCTGTGCCTGCACAGCGGCCAAGTTCGGCACCTGAGCCGCGAACGCCATATTCGGCAGGTACAGCCGCTGATGGGCGATGTCCGCCAGACGGGGCATCAGTTTGAACCCCAGCAGGTGGGTGAAGGCGAAGCCCGGCTCGCTCTGCCCGTGGGTGTCTACATAGTTCTTCTCGACAGACAGCGAGGTGCAGTGGCGCAGGACCCCCTCGATCATGGCCGCCACTTCTGAAGAGGAGCAGGACTTCATGCTGGAGTAGATGCAACTGGCACGTCTCTCGACGTGCCAGTAGATCATCACCCCATCCCCGCCGTACCGGATGGACCGCTGCGTCCGCAGGTTCCCGTCCCAGGCGGCGTATTTCTTGGCATCACTGGCGCAACTGGTGGTCCCCTCGCCCCAGATGTCCGGGCGGCGCGCGGCCAGCGTGGCGTTCACGACTGCGGCGTTCGCCGCCCGCAGCGCGTCACGGTGGATGTAGTGCCGCCGGACGTACTTCAGGTCCGAGTACCCGACCCCGTCCTGCCCGGCGGCCACCCGCTTCAGTCCTGTGTTCGTCCCCAGGCCGTACAGGCACAGCAGCAAGCGCTGCTGGAGCTGGTCACGGGGCATGTTCTCGCGCGTCATGAAGCTCTTGAAGTGCGGGGTAATCCCCGCACGCCGGTCCACCTCGACCAGGACATCGAGCAACTGGGTGTTCCAGAACTGCCGCCCCACCTCACCCTTCACCGTGTCGTAGAAGGGCGGGTCCGGCTGCCGGGTCAGGGGCGTGACCACGAAGCGGCCCCCGTCCCGCGCGACCACCCGCACGCCGGGATTCTTCGGCAGGCCGTCGTGCAGCATCACCAGGGCGTCCTTGAGCTGCTGCTCCAGACCCTGCACGAAGGTATCCACCTCCTGCGGCTGTCTGAGCGCCTGGAAGTAGCTTTCTTTCCTGGCTTCGAAGTCCTGGGGCAGGTCCTTGTCGGGGTCGCGGTACTTGTCGGCCCCGATCACCCAGATTTCGCGGGACCGCAAAGCGTCCCGCAGCGCGGACAGGACGCACAGCTCGTAATTCACGCGGTTGACCCGCATTCCACCATCCGGCCCCCGTTCGAGAATCAGGTCACGGATGTTCCGGTCGATCACGCCACCGACCGGGATGTGTTCCTCGTACGGATAGATTCTCGCGTTGCTGTCCACATATCGCCCCAGCAGGCCCAGGGCGTCAATCACCGGCTGATGCCGGTGATTGTTGGACCGGAACGACAGCTCGGTGAGCAGCCAGGGGATCATCCGGCGGTAGTGGCTGCGGTAGGTGCCGCGCACGATGGTGTGGACCTGCTGCCGGAAGCCTCCCTTCTCCTTGTACTCGCGTAACAGATCACGCAGGGTCTGCTCGTCCACGACGGGGAACAGCACCTCGCGCACTGTGCCGTCGGGATTGCCCAGTGCGGCCTCCAGCAACCGCTCCAGAATGCGGTCCTTGTTGTGGACCCGCCGGAACTCGGCCACGAAGTTCCGCTCCACCCGCCGCTCGGCCTTAACGTTGATGTGGTGGACCATGTCCACCAGATGCGTGACCAGGGCGTCGGTCAGTTCTGTCATGCGGGCGACGCAGAAGGCCGCGAGCAGCGTGAGACGCACGGACGGGGTCTGGGCACGAAAGTGGCTGGGGGACTCATTGGAGGCCCGCTCGCGGTAACGGGTCAGGACGTGGGGGGCCACGTCCGCGAAGAGGGCCTGGGGGAGCTGCAACCGACGGAGCAGGCGGAGCTTCTCGATCTGCTCTTCCACGCTCTCCACGCCGCGTTTCTCCGAGTTGGTCCGCAGGTTTTGCAGGGCTGAACTACGAGGGCCTTGGCCCTCGTGGTCTTCCGGCTGGTCTTCCTCCAGCGCCGTCGGCCTCAGCAGCGCCTCCAGCCCTGCCCGGTGTTCGGTACTCAAGCGGTTGTGGATGGTCTGGCACAGGCGCAGGTCATAGTGCCGTTCCGCCGCGTCCACGAACCGCTGGAGCCGCCCGGGGCTGGGGGGCTCGATCCCGTTTTCGCGGAGCCAGCGCAGAGCAGCTTCGGTCACAGCCCCGGAGCGGGTCTCGTGCGGAACAACGGACTGGCTCAGCCAGTCCGTCAGCGTGCCCGCATCCTCGGTGGTGAACTCGCGGAACCCACAGAACGCCCGGATGTCCTGACGCTGGTAGCTGCTGTTGCGGCTGCGCCAGTTGAAGTCCCGGTACTCGTCGGTCGCCACGCCGACCTGCCGGGCGACGTACTCGACGACGGCTTCGGGCACCTCATGGGTGTTGTAGGGGAAACGGCCCTCGTGCTGGAAGGCCTTGAGCATGACGGCGAAGCCCAAGCGGGTGGGGCCGGTCTTGTTCCGCAGCAGGTCGGTCTCGGTGGGCAGCAGCGTCCAGGTGTCGATGAGTTCGTCGATGGTCCAGCGCTGCTGCATGGAGCCTCCCTGAAAAAGTGCCGGGAATCGGCAGTGACGGTACTTCCACGGGAGGGCCAGCCGCCGTGGGTGCGTGTTGTAGGGCAACCGCAGCGTACACCTCACCTCACAGCGGAGGAAGTACCGATGCCAGAGTGCAATTCGGCACTTAGTGTGCCCGATTTGTTGTTGCAATCGTAGGACCCCGTTTGGGGCTTGGCTGAGCCTGGCTGGGGAGCGTCTGAGGGGGCCGTTTCTAGCTTTCGGGTGACGAGGAATGCTTTTGCTCGATGACGAGACGTTCTTAGACAAGCCGTCCTCCTCAGAATGCAGAGGACGTGGTGGTCAATGTGCCAACCGAGATAAGCGGCAGAACGTCGTCCGTAGCTTCTCAGCCCCAAACGGCGTTTGTCAGGGATTGAGGATGCCCCTTCTAATTTACTTTCCGCCGACAAGTCCGAAGGCGGCTGCGGCGCGCTGCAATTCCATCACGGCCCGTTGCTCGTCCAGATTCACCACATTGACTTTAAGGAAAGTGTCTTGCGTTCGGTACTGCGCTTCGCAGGAGCGATGCACAGCGCGCCGAAGCAGCGGGTAATCCTCCACGACGATGTTCACAGCGTTGCAAGAGCTGAAAATTGTTCCCGTTGCCCAGGAGCGGCGGTTGAAGGACGCACGGTCAAGTTGCCCTTCGTAAGAGGCAAGGGCGGCAGGTGTACCCGACCATCGCCCTACGAGAATCGCAATGGCCGTGCCCTGTTCAGCGCTGGCCGGTGGTCGAGGAGTGGAACGAGTGTACAGCAGCAGGGCGGCTGGGGAGCGGGTGTCGTCCTGGCGGACCGCCCGCTCGACAAGTGCCTGTGTGGTCGTCCAGGTACCCAGCAGTTTGTAGCCGCTTGGTGCTGGGGGCGGGAGCCGCAAGCGCAGCAGGTTGCTTGCGGCCTGGGGCGTGCCCGTAGTGAAGTTCCGGCTCAAGTCCGGGTAGGGGCTGGCAAACATCGCGTACATGAGGCTGTCGAAGCTCAGGGTACGTGCAGCTGCGTCACCGCTTTGTGCGTGAACGGGTAGCGCCACCAAAGAGTTGAGCAGGCTGGCGGTGAGCCAACGGCGGTGAACGGGGGACATGAAAGCAGTGTTTAGCATGGTAATGAGAGTCGCGCCTGTGCCCTTTGAGGGCACAGGCGCAACCGTGGAACCAGAGAGAATCAGGCAATGCTGCTGATGTAGCTGTAGCTGGTCAGCGCGACCGGAATGACGTGTACCGAACGGGCATCACTGCCGAACAGGGTGTTGCGGTCTTCCAGGTACAACTGCGCAGAGCCGCCGCCATCCCCGGCGATCGCGTCCGTGCAACCCAGCGACTTCATGTACCCGGCCAAGTCCGTAAGGTTGATCGAGGCGCGGTAGGCAAGGATATAGTCGCCGCTGCTGTGCAGGCCCAGGCAGATGCGCTGACGGTTGACGGTGGGACCAAGCTGATCCACGCTGTACTTCCCCCAGGTGGCATCAGTGAAATTACCACCTCGCACGATGATTGGTCCAGCGGCCATACTCCAGATCAGGCTGGACGACTGCGAGTAGGCACTGTTCTCGTCGTGAAAAACCACTGCACCGTTGCCGTTAAGGCTGATCACGTCGATGTTTTTCCCAGTTACGCCATGCTTCCTGTCGCCATCGAGTACGAACAGCCCAGTCAGCTCTCCAGTAGAGAGATCGAAGAACATGAAGTTGGACCCGGCGATGGCATTGGCGTCGCCCCTTACGAACGTCGGGACATTGCGACGACCAGCACCGCTGGCGTCACCAGAGAAACGGACTTTGAAGTTGCTGCGGGGGATACGAATGGCTGGCATATCTGCACTCCTGGTGGTTCTGAATTGAAGTGGCCACTTCTGCAATCGGTATGCGGATCCATCCGTTTGAGAGAAAGAACGTTTTCTACCAGTATGCCTATCCGAATATACCAGTACATCTCTGCTTTCCCATCCAAACCAGTCAACAAAAATGCACCACAGATCTTTCCTATGCCGGGTAGAAAAGTTTTACTTTAAAAACTTTTCTACCTGTAGATTTCTTGTAGCAATGAGGTAGATTTCAGAGTTTAAAATAAGACTTGTATACACCATGCTTACTCCAGAAGTGATCACTTCAAATTTGGTTCGGGAGGTACAGCATGGCTCTTCAGGAATTTGTGAAGGTATACACGGCAGAGTCGAACTTCACGGGCATACAGGGATACATTAGCGTCCCAGCAACGCCTACGGGTCTGAGCACGTATGATTTCGTCAACTTCTTTCTTGCTTTGGACGACTATTACGAAGTTGGCCTCAGCTACGCAGATAAGGGCGATGGAAACGGCCCAGTCTGGCGCTACTTCGCCAATCACGCCAAATTTGGTCAGCAGAACCAGATTGTGAGCCCTACCAGTGAGGTCTTCGTCAAGATCGTCAACCGGGGCACGGAAGCGGACGCGACTGTACAGGACGGGCGCATCACGTTCTCTCGCACGGCCGCCGTGGCGTCCCCAACCTACTCCGGCAAGATGCTGATCGGCGGGGAGGACAACAGTGCCACGTCATCCAGCGGCTATACGCCCCGGCACCCGCAAGTGACGTTCCGCAACGTGAAGGTGCAGCGTGGCGGCGTGTGGCTTGACTGGAATGCCACCACGCAAGGCTCCCTGGGTGCCCTGGTCAACCGCACGCCTCAGTATCAGCGGCAAGGCATGGTCATCCAGAACGTACCGCTGATCGCCCAACTGACGTAACCCATGGGAAAGGAGAGGGCCAATGAAGCCCTCTCCTTTCCCGTGGCGCTTCCCGGCTTTTAGCGGAGCGTCACGGCTGCCTTGCCATTCGTCACGGTGCAAGTAAACCGCACGGTCCTGACCTGCCCGCCCTGTTGAAAGCGCGCCGTGCCTACCCAGAAATACGACTGACCGACATGGCCGGAGTTGTTGATGTTCCTGGAATAAGTGACCGGGACTCCCGCGGGCACCGTGCGGAAGCCCTGAAGGTTGCGGATGCACAGTGCCTGCCCGAGTTCCTGGTCTGGCAAGAGACGTGAGGGGAGTGGCACGTCTCTGCCACCAGCGCCCGCAACACTGGCAGCCAGAATGGCAAGGGCACAGATCATCTTACGCAGCATGGTCGTCATTGTATAGGTGGCTTGTTGGCGATGTCCCAGTAATACAGAATCGCTTCGTTACGGCTACTCACGCCCAGCTTCTGAAACACGCGTGTCAGGCCGTTTTGTACGGTCTGATTGGCAATTCCCAACTCACGGGCAATTTCCTTGTTGGCGAGACCGCGTGCCACCAGGCGCAGCAAGTCCCCTTCTGCTGGCGTTAAAGGAGAGCGCTGAGCAGGCGTCAAGCGGACCCGCTCCCGGGTTTCTGCACGCCGCAGCAACTCCGCGAGTTCCTCCAGGGTGCGGCTCCGGTACGCCAAGCCCAGCAGGCCCAGGTTCCACAGATCATCGAGGTATTCGGGACAGGCGTTCTGGGTCAGCACGAAGCTGCTGGCGGCCGATTCTGGCGTCACCATCTGAAAGGCAAAGCCGACCGGCCAGTCCAGGACCAGCGAGACGGCCGGAAATTCAGGGAGACGGGCATGGAGCGCATCTTCGAGCAAGCGGGCGATGAGGGGTTGGGTGCTGACGACCTGGAGCTGTGCATTGCGGACCAGCAAGGAGACCTCCCGGCGAATCTGAGAAATACGCGGATAACGTAATTCTGTCAGGAATTGCGGGACTGGTCAGCCGAGTTTTCTACTGCACACAAAGGTGTGGGAGAAGACTACCAGTAGATTTCTACCTTTAAGCAGCTTTCATCCACGGCTATGCTTCCCACAGAATGAGTACCGCTGACGTGATGCTGCTGGGGCTTGAACGGGTCTCTGAAGCTGACTTCTTGCGGCTGCAAGCGTGCGTACGGGAATGGCGCGTATTGTGGGGCCTGACGCTGACCCACTGCTTACGGCTGGAGGACGAACGCGACGCGTTCGTCCTGATCGCTGAGCGGACCTACCGGGAAGCCCTCGATCACCTGGAAGACTGGCTCCGCGCCGCCTTCCCGGACCATGTGATTGTGGGGCATGCCTATGTCCAGGGTATGCATCTGCCGGTCTACACGATGGATCAGGCTGGATTGGAGCTGATGCGCCGGATGCAGTCGCGTACAGCGTGCATTGTTGAGGATGCGCGAGCGGGAAAGACCAGCCCCCTGTTACCGTCCGTCTCCTCGCACCTCGATGGGGTAGCGGCCTGGCGAACCCGCAATCATGTCAGACCCCAGGGTCAGGGTGTGTACCTTCTCTGTGATGCCTGCGGCGAGAGCACAGCCCGGCAGGCGAATGAAGAGGAGGCGTGGGAGGTCGCTGGGACAAAGGGCTGGCGAGTGTATCGAGACTTGGATGTTTGTATCTGTGAGCGCTGTGTCCAGAGTGGCAACGCACGGGCGCTGGAGCGGGTGCTATGCAGATTGGAAGCTCGACAATCTGCCTGACACTGAGGGGGTCGGGAAACTCTTCACTTTGCGCTTCGTAGCAGCTTCCTTAAACCACCCCCATCATGCCCAGCACGAACGCCACCGGATAGAGCGCACCCACCGGGGCCGTCACCGCCAAGGGGAGCGTCAGCCCGAAGTAGAGGAGGAAGAGGGTCGGGCAAAACGCCAGACTGAAGGCCAGGCCCAGGGCGAACGCGCCGAGGGTGTCCCGCCGCAGGCGCGCCCGCACCTCGAACCGCTCAGCGAGTCCCATCCCCACCGTGAAGCGGGGGCGAACCACTCCGAGCATCACCAGTCCCACGGAGAACATCAGCGGGCCCAGCACCCGCCGCACACCCGTAAAGAAGTCTCCAGACGCCGTCAGGGTGCCGCCAAAGGCAAACACGGCCACGGCACCAAGCGCGAGGTACACCAGCATGCGGGCCAACAGGAAGGCTAAACTTCGCGGCCAGGCCCCGCCCGCATGGCCATCTCGGGCCACATACGCGAGCGTCGCCACGCCGGTAGACAACTGGCAGGGAGCAGTGGCCGCCAGCAGGCCCAGTAGAAATGGGGTGAGCAGCGAAACTCCAGTCCGGGCACGCAGGGCGCTCACTGGACCCGCCAGGACCGCGTTCAGCGTGCCACCCAGCCGGTACAGGTCGAGAGCCACGTCCCGCAGCGTCGGGGCGATGGTCGGCCAGATAAGGATCAGCGCGCCGACGACCGTTGCCACTCCCGCCGTCAGCCCCCAGGTTCTTCCTGCTGCCAAGTTCTCCCTCCCTCATCCCCCCAGGACGCTGGGCCGCTGCCCTCGGCAGTGCAGGGGCCGGGGTGGGGCTGCTCGCCGTTTCGCCTACCGTCCAGGGGCACTCTCGGGGCGTGGTCGCCTGCCGTCATTCAGGCACGCCGTGGCCCTAGGACGGTCTCACCTGGTGCTCCTCCCAAAGCTCTGTTACCCAGCCAGCGCTGTATTCGTCAGTTTGGTTCTGGCCGTGCCACCACGTCCGCGGAGCGGGTTTCACGGGAACGTACGCCAGAGCAAGCTCGGGCTGCGCAGATCGGTGGCCGTGAGGGAGAAGCCGCATCGACACCACCGGGAGCAGGCACATGCCAACCAACAGGAAGGGCAACGTGCCGGGTGACACAGAGAAGTACAGCGCCCCGGCGATCATGGCGACCCCAACCAGCATCTTCCAGTTCCAGCCCATCCTGAAGAACTCCATACCCTCACGGTAGAGGCCCTCTGTTCAATTTCAGTAAACCCGGTTGCCGCAATCAGGTTGAGGCCGAAGACAACGGAACGATCTCTCTGGCGATGCTGAACGTGGCGCATGGTCCATGTTGGACCTGTCAGGACGCGGGACCGTGCTGTGTGTCTTGGCCAGCTCGGGGTGCGGCGACCAGGGCGCAGGCATCCCTCTACAGATTCGCCATCTGCCGCACACGCCCCAGTACGATTTCTTTCCGGCCGTCGGTCTGGCAAAACCCCAGCACAGTGTCTTCAAAGTCGGCGTGGGCCAGGAGGCCCTTGAATTCTGCGGCCACAAAGCTCTGGAGCTCCACTGGAGCCACCTGCACCTCGTCCGGCAGTTCGGGGCGACCGTCCACGACCACGAGAATGTCTTCGAGGTCGGGGTGATACATATCCCCCCCTCCTCTGCTGTTCCAGGCAACGAACTTCGTGGCGATCAGGTGGGGCGCGTCCATCACCCGGACCTTCAGCCCTGAGGGGAGGGTGTGGTCGTGCGCCTGCTGGATGGCCGAGGCGTACCAGGGATTTGTGAACCCCTGGATCTCCGCATTGTCGGACATCAGGTCTACCTGAAGGTCGCCTTTGACGTACCGGCAGATGGAACCCGAGGGGTCCGGGGAGAACCCCAGCTTGCGCATTTGGGATTCAAGGCGCTGGAAGGCCGAGCGGTTGGCGACGTGCGTGGCCACGTCCACGTCCAGGGTTGGCCGGGGTTCTTCGGCCGCTGGGTCCGTCAGGAGCAAGCCCACGGTCGCTCCTCCCACGAAGACGAGCTCGCCCAGGAGGGGCTGGAGCTCTCTGGCCGCTTGATCCATCAGGTCCAGGGGTGTAGGCATCAGCACCAACTGTAGAGCCGAGCTTTGAGGAGGTCCCGCGCGAGGTGCTGCTCGCGCGCGCGGCCCACGCGCAGGGCATCGATCAGCGTCAGGAGTTCATACACTCTGGAGTCCTGTGCGGCGGTCAGGGCACTCGGATGGACAGGTTCCAGAGCGGGTCCGCGAACGTTACCGTCAGCCGAGGGCCATACCGGCACCCCTTCCTCTGTGACCGGGAAGAGTGCAGAAAGGGGCAACGCACCCACCGAAGTGGCCATGCCGCGCGAGGGGGCACCCAGTTCCGCCGGGTAGACGTACTTCAGGCCATGCACCCAGAACTCCAGAAGTGCCTGACGTTTGGGATAGGGAACCTGTCGGTCCTTGTCCCGAAACAGTCGAGCCTTGATCAACCGTCTGGACGCTGCGTGGGCTTCGGCAGCACTGATCCCCAGACTTTCACTGAGCCCCTGGTAACTAATCCCATTGATGGCAACACTCACCAGCTTCGCTGCCACCACGGTGTCTACGGGCTTCATGGCTTCAGTATATTCAAAATTCGCGAATTTTGAATTTCACGTCGTAGGGCGTGAATATAGCTACTGACTGGCCAAACCTGGCGAGATTTTATCACTGTTGACAAAGGGTGTGTTGCTGTTTGTAATGGGCCAGAAATGCAGTACCTCGCGATCCTCACCCATCATCAGGGACAGTGGACGGGTATCCTGCCCGACCTTGACCTCCGCGCTTCCGGGACGACAGAGGAAGACGTGGTGCAGCGTCTGGGCGTGCAAGCTGGAGACCTCCTGACGCTGTACGTTGCGCAGGGGCTTGAATGGCCGCCGATCCGTACGAAAGACCTCACTGACCTGGCTGACGATGACCGGCTTGGTGCCAATGAAGCACGCGTTCACTGGATTGAGCCCGTGTCTCCCAATCCGGTCAGCTTGGCCATTGATCAGGCGATCCGACGGAGCGGCAAAACGGAAGTAGAAGTGGCCCGACTCATGGGAACCAGCCCAGCAGCATTGCACCGTATGACCGATCCTCAGTACGGGGGGCATAGTCTCCTGACGCTCAGGAAGTTTGCCCAGGTTCTGAAGCTTCCCCTGCACCGCTTTATAGGCCTGAAACATTTGGCGCTCGACGAATTCGTATCTGTCGGCTCCCCAGGAATGTCTGCTCCTGGTCACGTCACGCTCAGGCGTACGCCGGAACTGGAACGGCTCTCTCTTCCAACCCTCGTGAGCTGGGAAGGACTTCTCTTCTGGCTCGATGCCCCTGCGAAGCCTCCATTCTCTGTTTCCGACGCCGACTATCTCCGCTTTGAGGGCGCCCAGGTCGACGGCGAAGGCTTCGAGATCGGCATCCTGGATTGACTGGGGCCTGCCGCGCCGCTTCCAGAGCAACGGAGTTGGATGGTTCCCTCAGAACGACAGGCGTCAGCTCTGCTGCATGTGCTGTTTCAACCGGTCGTCCGCCCACTTGCCGTACGTGCGCGCGGTCTGCACGTCACTGTGTCCCAGGTGCTCGGCCACATCCTGAAGTTGGAAGCCCGCTCGCACCAGCCGCGTTCCCGCCGTGTGGCGCAGCGCGTGCAGGCCCAGGTAGGGAATCCCTTCCCGCTGGCATAGGGTGCGCAGTCTCCCCCGTGCCGCTTCCGGGGTCCGACCAATGACCGCCACCTCTTCGTGTTGCGGACCGAGTTCTCGCAAGTCCGCAATCAAAGAGGACGACAGCAGAACGCGCCGGGTTTTCCCGCCCTTGCCGTTTCGCACGGTCAGCGCCCCACCTTCCAGATCCAGGTCGCCCCACTTCAGGGACGTGATCTCCGAAGCGCGGAGTCCCGCGATGCCCCCCAGTCTCAGCAGGACCCGCATCTCAATCGGTGCCCCGGCGATCAGCTTCCCCACGTCGCCTTCCGGGTAGGGCTGTCTTTTATCCCAGGGCCGCCGCTTGTCCTTGCGCGGCTTCACGTCAGTGAAGGGGTGATCGGTCGTCGCCTTGGCCCAGCGCAGAGCTGCGTAGAGCGCCCGTGCTCCCGCGAGCAGCACGCCGACAGAGGCGGGCGACTTCCCACTGGCCTCCAGCCCACGCACCCACAGATCGGCGTGCTCCGTCTCCGGACGCAGTACCTTGACCGCGTTGTCCTGGGCGTACTCCAGCCAGGTGCGGGCGCCCAGGCGGTACTTGCGCAACGTCTCCTTGCTGACGTGCCCGTGGGTGCGGACATGGTGGGCTTCAAGCAGGTCGAGCAGGGTCCCCACATCTCCTTCCGCAACCGCAGCGACTGCCCGGCGCCGCCGCTCCTCGGGCTGGAGGCTCACCCACGTCCGCGACGGCGCCAGTTGTCCGTGTTTGTATCGGTCGAGCGTCATGGTCGCCCCCCAGCTTGATGGGCCACAAGGAGTTTGCCGAGCCCAATCAGGGCCAGTACGGACCAAGCTTCATGGGGGCCCACCAGCGCGCCGGTATCCTCACGAACGATGCCCTGTTCTCCCAACTCCACACGTTGCAGCACTGGGGTCAGGTCGCACACGTCGTGCGCCACCAGCACCCCGTCCCCTTGCAGGATGCCGGACGCAGCGCTGTGGTTGCCGTTCTCTACGCAGTACAGACCCCAGGGCAGGTACACGACACCAGTCTGGTCGTTGTGTTGTTTCCACGTGGGTTGTCGCCACCCCGGACCGGAGCGCAGCAGCGCACGGCGGTACCGCTCCGGTTCCCAGGGCGAGGCCCAGATCAAGCCGTCTTTGAGTTGGAGGGTGGTGGGCTCTTCACGCCAGGGGGCGAGGGCGAAGAAGTTGCGCCCCTCTGCATCAAGGGGGCCGTGGAAGAGCGATGCGAAAGGGTCACTGTCCGCCGCATGACCTCTGCCGATAAGGGGAGCAGTCAGCAACTCTGCTTGGTACTGACGGACGCAGAGGGCCACGAGGGCGTTGAGAGCTTGCATGGCTTGCTGAGGTCCCACTGGAGAGCTGTGGTCAGCCAGAGATTTGGCAAAGGTCAAAAACTGCCGTGCGGTTGCCGCCGCCCGCTGTGTGTCCTCGTTCACTTCAAGGCCAACGGAGCTGACAGCGTGCACCAGAGTTTGCGAGGTGTCCCTTTCGGTCATCGGCGTCTCTTCCTGTACGGCTGACACTATCACCTTTTGGTAAGCCCGATTACCAGAAGGACAGAGTCACTCCAGGCAAACTGGCTCCTCCCCATCCGGCCAACCCCCACACCAACCCATGTCACCCACTCGCTGCTCGCGAATTGCACCTGAACTCAAAAGGTGTTGAAGCCGCAGGCCCCTCCCGTCTCCCGCACTCCAGCGGGACCTCCCACGAAAAGCCCACCCCGAGCGTGGGCCTGAGCGCCTCTGAAGTTCATGCATGACCCAAACGGCTGAACCAATTCCTCTTGGTCAAGGGTGAGACCATCTCAGTCCGCTCTGCCGTGCCTGACCAGAGGTTGCAGAACCCCTGGACCTTCTCCGTCTCCGCCATCCGCTATGCCGAGCGGTCGGGCCTGCCCAGCGGAAGGTGCCTTCGGGACACCACCGCTGCCGCCGACCTGGCCACCGAGTTGGTGGCCCTCGCGGGGCGCGACCACGGCGCCTACAGGAGAGTTATGACATGCGCCACGCTGTGGCGGTGCTCGGCGGTCGCCCGGAGCTGACCGCTGATACCGCCAGAAGTGACCGTGGGGTTAACTCCTGGTCAGCGCAGCCCAAGACCGGCCTACTGAACCGGCTTTCCTTGACACGTTCTGCTCCCATCTGCTGCCGGACGCCGCCAGCCAAGCTCGCGAGGCATTTATCCTCCATCGTCTCAGAGAACCCGTCGGGTTGACCGTAAAACCTCAGGTAACAGAGGCCGATGAGCTGCAGCGCTGCCACTGACAGCAGTCAACCTAGGCTGCCAGAAAAAACGAATTCATGATTTCGGGAAAATAAGTTTTCCTGAAATCCTCCTTTCTGGTACCTGGTCGCAGGTCGTCGGCTGCTGGCTTCCCAGTCCAACGAGCGCCTCACTGATGGATGCAACTGACCCGAAAACCTGAAAACAGGCTAACGGGTATTCGGGCAGCTTTGTTAGGGGTACGAAGCGATGCACAACTGGCTGTCACCTGGAGGCCAGGATGACAGGAAGAGGTGAAATGGGCTTTCGCTCCGTCGTCTTCGGCCTATCCACACCCTCAGCAACCAACCGTACGAGGCCAACTGGCACGCCTTAATGGCGTTTCAGTTCCAGTACGACCCATACCCTTTCCCGGACACCTTTCGCGTTGAGGGTCCACCCCAGGACAAGGCACCACTTATCTTGTTCGGAAGCACCTTCAAACAGTTGGAAGGTGACTGACCGGGTGCGACCGTTTCGCTGCTCTGCTCTCCACCCTGAAGACTCTCTAAGCCGATGTGATTTTAAATCGCTGATTGGGAAGGTATGCCTGGACGCTTGTCCCACAGCTCCTGGCCGAGCATGTGCCGGTGCGTGTGACTTTTGAGCAAAAGGGCGCGCCGACTGGTTAAGGCTGGTGCATTGTCCAGACCCTGACCATCCCATGCGACCTCCGTGACCTCCTGCAGCCCGCTGGCGCTAGTACAAATTGGCCCCACGCACCTATACGGGCGCTGAGGCGTCTAACCCAACCACCACAGGCCGTCATGGCTCATTTTTGGATGGCTGCTAGTTCGATCTCACAACGAAGATTCGGACTTCCGCGTAAGGGCGGCCCCCCGCGGGGTTGCCCGAGAGATGGTGGACCCCAATGACTTTGAAGTTGCCTTGGGGCGTGGACACAAAGTCCCCAGTGGCCGGCACCTGTACGAAGGAGTGGAAGCCCAGATCCGGTCCCTTAGACACCTGAACGCGAACATTCGTCATGGCGTTCTCCTGCTCAGCCGCTGGGAGAAACGGAGTGTCGAGCAGCCAAGCTCCTCTATTGAAAGCACAGTTCTCGCCCGGCGTGTTCTGTGCTTGAGGCGGGGGGGGTCACGTCAAGCGGATCAGGTTTTCAGGTGAACACACTTTCTGGAAAACAGGCTTTCAGGTTTTCTGGTATGACATCAGGCAGGAGCAAGGGTTGACCGCGGCGCCAGCGGCGGATCAACCACTCTACCCAGGCATGCTCTCCAACACGGAGCACCGCCAGGTTTTCTGGACGTGCGTCCTGCTTATCGCCGTTGATGTGGTGGACGACCTCGCCTGATTCCAGAGCCCGGCCCAACTGCTGAGCCGCAACCACGCGGTGGAGATACTCCATCCGCTTCGTTCTCCGGTTGTATACCTGTGGGTACGTCATATCGACTCCTGAAAACAAGAATACCTGAAAACAGGTATACCAGAAAGCCCGATTTCGCTACTGTGGAGTCATGTTCAGGATTGCCGTTGCGAACGACAAGGGTGGGGTCGGGAAGACCACGACCGCCGTCATGCTGGCCACCTTGCTGGCTGACAAGGGGCCGACCCTTCTGATTGACGCTGACGAAAAGACCGCGAGTGCCACGGAGTGGGCGGCCGCTGGCCCAGGTCTGGCCTGCACCGTGATTCCTGTGGAGGATCTGGACGCCACGGACCTCAGCCCTTACACCTATCTGGTGTTCGACACGAAAGCTGGGGAAGATGCTGGGGATCTGTTGGAACTCTCGCAAGCGGTCGACCTGTTGATCGTTCCCACCAAGCCGGATGCTTTGAGCCTCCGAGCCCTCCCCAAAACCCTAGCGCCGCTGATCGAGCGTGGCATCAAGAACTACCGGGTGCTGATAACGGACGTGCCACCATCCCCCAGCACCGATGGGCATGAGGCGCGTGCCGCCTTGATGGACCTCGGTGTGCCCGTGTTCAGCCGGGACATTCGCCGGGCCAGCGCCTTTAACAAGGCCGCGCTCGCGGGCACCCGTGTTCGTGACGTAAAAGGCGATCAGCGAGCGAAACTCGCGCATATGGACTACGAACTGGTCCTCCGGGAGGTCCTGGCATGAGCAAGTTCGGTGGTGCCCTCAAGAAATTGCAGGCGGTTCAGACGCAGTCCACGGAATCCGAGGAAAGCACCTCAGGCCTCCCGAATACAGGAAAACCTGAAAACAAGAAAACCAGTACGCCTGAATCCACGAAACCCCGAACGCCTGAAATCCTGGAAACGGGTCAGCCGGAGAGGCAAGGGCCGGAGCGGGAGAAGTACAGTACCTACCTGGATACCGAACTGGTCACCGCCCTCAAGTTGTACGCCGTGCGGCACCGGATGAAGCACCATCACGTTGTGGAAGCCGCACTCCGCGCCTACCTCCAAGGCAAGGAGTAAAGGGTGGGGGAGAGCAGTTCAGGAGCATGCGCGTTTTCTCTGCGATCCTGATCCCTTCAAACTTTCGTTGTGTAAGCTTCTTCTATGGCGTATGTCAAATTGAGTGACCAACTTCAGAAGCTCTCCGATCCTCAGCGCAGTGACGCTTTCGTCAAGCAGTTCCGTGAAGCTGTGCGCACGGGTCAATTTGATGCCGCCGAGTTGCCTGAACGGTTCGATCTGCCTAAACAGTTCCGTCGGCGGGGCAGTGACGAGACCTATCAGCGTCAAGTGCGCGACATGATCTTCGAGACCAGCCCTGAGTTCGACGAGTGGTTTAGCAGCACGGACCAGGAATTGGCGAGCACGAGCCGCCGGACTGCGAAGCCCAAACCGACCGTCGAGAACATTGAAGCGGGCATGATTGACTTCAAGGCCCTGGCCGAAGAAACGCGACGCAAGATGCAGGCCAGCTACGAGAAGGGACAGAGCCTCGGCAAGTCCCGCGCCAAGACCGCCACCAAGAGCACGAAGAGCACCCAGGCGAAGCGCACGACCAAGAAGTAGGGCTCCTCGCTAGATTGGCCCCCATGCCTTGTGGATGGGGGTCGCTGCTTTGCTCCGGAACAGCCCGAAAAGGTCGAGCAAGCTTTGTCGCGGCATCTCTCGCCGATGCAGTGGCGAGGCCGAGAGCAGCATGGGTAAACCAACACAAAAAGAAGACGGTCTCCGGATCGCCTTGATTTTTGGTATCACGCTGACCGTTTTAAAAGGCCTTGCTGCCGAGCTTCGCCTACCGCGCAGGGGTAAGGCCCCAGCGTGCCCAGTATCCTGGGCAGGTGTCCAGCCCATTCGAGGCGCTCCCCTCGTCGCTTTCCTCCCTGAGCGAATGTCTTCAGACCGTGACCGAGGCTCTGGCCGCCGCCCGCACCCAGGACGAGGTGTTGGGCGTGGTGCTGCAGCCCGCCCTGGAGGCCCTGGGAGCCGGGGCGGCCGCCGTGCTGCTGGTGACGGAAGGGGATGACCGACTGATGATCGCCGCGACCCAGGGCCATGCAGAAGATGCCCAAACCTTCTGGCAGGACGCCCAAGGGCCCGCCGGGGACGCGCTGAAACGCTGCGAGCCGCTGTTCTTTGAGCAGGAGGGAGACCTCGTGCGGGCGTACCCCGAACTGGAAGCCCGGCCAGGCGGGCTGGCCGTCGCCACCGCCGTGCTGCCGATGTTCCTCGACGAGCAGCCTGTGGGCGCGATCGTCCTCGACTTCCGGGAACCCCACCACTTCACCACGGAGGAGCAGCGCTTCCTGCGCATCCTGGCCGCCCAGTGCGCCCTCTCCCTGGGCCGTGCGCGGCTGATGGCCGACCTTCAGCGGCAGGTTCAGGAACGTACCCGCCGCATGGTGGTGGACGCCCGTGCCCACGAGGCCTTCGTGGCCTTTACGGAGGCCGTGGGCACCGAGACGGACCTGCTGGCCCTGGCACGGCAGGCCATCGCCGTGTCACGCGACCGCTTCCCGAGCGGCAGCATCGGGTACTACACCAAGGACGGTGATCTGTGGAAGGCCCAAGCCTGGAGTGAGGACATGGGCGGGGCGTTGCTCGACAGCCTCCGGGCGGGTCTGCCCGGGAGTACGCCGCTGATCCGCCGCGCCCTGGAGACCGGGACAGCGGTCTTCACCGACGCCTGGAATCCCGAGCGGGAGGCATTCGAGCACACCCAGGACTACGGCACGGCCGCTGCCTACCCCCTGGTCGTGAACGGCGAGGTGAGGCACCTGCTGCTCTTCGGGCTGCGGGACACGCGGCGCTGGACGGCGCGGGACAAGGCGCTGGTGCGCGCGGTGGGCCGGAGCCTGAATCTGGCGCTGGAGCGGGAGGAGCAGCGCCGAGCGGCCGAGGAGCGCGCGGAGGCGGCCCTGTTCGTCAGTCAGAGCCGCCTGCGCTTCGCCCTCGACGCGGCCGGGCTGGGCGACTGGGAGCTCGACCTGCGCGATGGGCGTGCCACGCGGTCCTTGCAGCACGACGCGATTTTCGGGTATCCCCAGGGTCACCCGGATTGGACCTACGATGCCTTTCTCGCCCACGTGCTGCCGGTGGACCGAGACGAGGTGGACCGTAAGTACCGCGTGGCTTTGGAGCGGGGGGAGGCCTGGGACTTTCAGTGCCGTGTTCGGCGCGCGGATGGCGAGGTGCGCTGGATCTGGGCGCGTGGCTCGACCCTGCCCGATGTGGACGGCACCCCCACCCACATGCTGGGTCTGGTGCAGGACATCACGGAGACCCAACAGGCCCAACAGGAGCTGCACGACCTCAACGCCCACCTGGAGGCGCGGGTTCAGGAACGCACCCGGGCGCTGGAGGCGGCCAACGAGGAGCTGGTAGCGTTTACCTACAGCATCTCCCATGACCTGCGCACGCCGGTGCGGCATGTGAGCAGCTTCGTTCAGTTGTTGCGCCGGTCGCTGGGCGAAGGATTGAATGCCCAGGCCGCCCGCTACCTGAACGTGGTTGAAGAGGCCGCCGGTCGGATGAACACACTGATCGACGGCATCCTGCAGGTCTCCCGCACTTCCCGCCTCACGCTGAACCCCGGGCCGGTGGACCTGGAGGCGCTGCTGATCGACCTTCGCCGGGAGATGCAGCCGGACCTGAGGGGGCGAGAGGTGAGCTGGGAAGTGGAACCCCTGCCTGTGGTGAGAGGGGACGGGGAGACCCTGCGGCAGGCGCTGCGGATTCTGATAGACAACGCCCTGAAGTTCACCCGGATGCGGGAGGTCGCCCACATTCGGATCTGGGCGGAGGAACGGCCTGGAGAGTGGGCCGTGTTCGTGCAGGACAACGGGGTGGGTTTCAACCCCCAGTACGCGGGGCGGCTGTTCGGCATCTTTCAACGGCTCCACCGTCAGGAGGAGTTCGAGGGGGCCGGGGTGGGACTGGCGAACCTGCGCCGGATTGTCACGCGGCATGGAGGCCAGGTAACGGCGGCGGGACAGCCTGGAGCAGGTGCAACCTTCGGCTTTACGCTGCCCAGGGAGGGGAGTGCGGCAGGGGACCTGGGGGTTGAGGAGCCTTCAGGCAGAGCGGACGCCACTGGCTAAGCACCGTTCCTAGGGCCATGCCACCTCCGGTTGGGGAACGGACGGGCGGAGCGCTTCATCGTTCGCCTGATCATCGGCTTGGATGCACGGCCCTGCGCAAAAGCAGAACCTTTCTCTGCCTCGGTGAGCGTCTGTTTCCGCGCAACGACTGGCGTCACTCTTACTAGGACGTTGCCCGTTCACATACGGGCTTGAGCCAGCAAATCCGTCTCCCCTCCGTAAACCAGGGCTTGGATCGTCAACGGCCATGATCAAAGTTTGCAACCTGTGTTACGCTGGTGGCATATCGGCAAGGGCTGGTTGCGCTGGCCCGCCAGGATGTGCGTCACACCTGTTATTGCCTGTTGTTGCCTTCCTCTGGAGGTGTCATGCGCGAAACGCTGCGTCTGAGTGACGCGCCCGAGTTCCACCGCATCCTGCGTGAGTTCGCTCTCCGGCTGAATCCTGAGCTCAGCGTGGAGAACCTTGTCCTCGCCAGCGTCCGCACCACGCTGCGCTATCACGACGGCCGGACATTTCTTTACACGCTCGACCCCGCGAACTTCCGAGTGGAAGAGGACGACGCGCCCGTCCGGACCGTCTCGCCAATCAACAACTCCACCCAGAAACGCCGAGTGGTCTACAGCATCCGCTCGGAAGACGGAACCTGGCACACACCAATCGGGACCACCTGCATTCTGAAAAACATCCTGGGGCTGGACCCCCGCCAGACGAATGCGATGGGCACAGTCCTGCTGGAAGCGGCCCACGACGCGAAGCAGCGGGACCTGCTCCTCCAGCATGGTGACGACCTGCGTGGCTATGGCCGAGCAAACGGCCTGCAGGAGGGTCTGATCACGCAGATGTACCTCGACAGTCTGCGCGACGAGGATCCTATTCGCGAGCACTTGCAACGGCTGCTCCACACCCGCATCCCCCTGAACCGGGCAGGGCTCAGACTGCTGCGAGCCCATTCCCGCCGGGTCACGCCCGCGCAGGTCGAGGCAGCCCGAACGATTCCTGCGGTGCCCGTCCTGGAGCTTCCTCAGCCCATATCCCCCCGGCGTGTATCGATGCCACCAGTGGACAGTGGTCAGCGGCTCCTGGCTCGGGAAGTGGTGAGGCATCTCCAGCCCCACCTGGCGCTGCTTTTGGAGGTCTTGCCCGAGACGCTGCACGCGGAGGTGTCTGCACTGCTTACCGCCGAAGGGGAGCGCGTGCCTTGCACGCGGGAGGTGCTGGACGCGCTGCGGGAGGCTACGGGCGAACGGCTGACCGTGGCGGACGTTCAGGAGCGGCGTGAACGCGGCCGCTCGTTCGGCGACCTGACGCCCGAACTGCTCACCCACTGGGTGGAGCTGGAGACCCACCTGGAAGAATTGACTCCTCTGCAGAAGGCGCGCTGGCGACATCACTTGCTTGAGGAGCAACTCACCATGTACGAGTGGAGCTGCCTGCGCGAAGCGTGGCACCACGTGCGGGCCAGCACTCACCCGGCCGTCCCCCGAGAAACGGGCCGGAATGTGCAAGTCACTCACCTGGACACGGGTGTCTCCCCCTGGCCCTCTGTTGAGGAAGACGTGCTGCTGGGACATGCCGAGCAGCGGCGCTGGTATGACCTGCGGGACCGGGTGCGGCTGCACCTGCGCCCAGAGCAGGCCCCTCTGCTGGAGCGGTTAAACCAGATGACACTGCGCTTGAAGGACATCCCCGACCTGGAACAGGCCCGACGTGCCGCAAAGAGGGCCAAGCTTCCCCAGATCCAAGCCCTGCGCCTGCGCCCGAACTTCGTCCGGGCCGTGCCGGAAGCCCTACAGGCGGACTTCGCGGTGGCCGTGCGGGACAACAACTTTCCTCCGCACCTCCGGACGGCACTGGAGGAGACCGCCGAGCAACTGAACCTGGATGCGAGCACGCTGATGCCCCCCCAACTGGAAGGCAATGTCCGGAGGGCGCTCCGGCTGGCCTGGGCGCATCTCACGCCGCACTTGGGACCGGATGCAGAGGGGTTGCGCCGTGCCCTCGACGCGCACCGGTACACCATCAAGCAGGCTGCGCAGTTGCGGGGATTGGTCTCGACCCGACTGCCGGAGACCGCGCTGCCCGCCGAAGACCGCGCGTACTTGCGGCGCAACCCGGCTGGGTGGCGGGGCCGATTCACGGCCAACGACTACAGGTGGATCTGCGAGGCCCTGGAGAAACGGGAGTACACGCCCCGCCTGCTCGCTGCGCTGGACGGCCTGGTTACTCAGCTCAAGGTGCAAGAGGAGGCGCGGCAGGCCAAAGCAGCGCGGCAGGCCGCAGAGGCAGCCGCACGTGCGGCACAGCAGCAGCTCAAGGGGGCCGAGGAGCTGCACGAGCGGTTGCTTTCCCGCTGGGGAGCATTGCGCCCCCAGGACGCCCGGGCGTTGCGGGTCCTCGATCCGGCAGTCTTGATGGAGGCCCTGCCCGATACCTGCCGGGCGTTTCAGGACAATGGCGCACGGTTAACGCTCGACATAGAGCAGGCCGTACGAACGTATCTGGCCCATCAGAGCGCTCTGGGCGCCACGCCTGGGCCCTGATTTGCCGCACGGCTGTCGCAGCCGGATGTTGATCATCTGACCTGCCCTTGAAAGGAGGGACGGAAGAACAGGCAGTCTGAGCAGGACAGGGCTCCTGGTGGTCAGGAGCGTTCGGGTGAGGAACAGGAGCTCAAGCTCACGCCTGAAGGGGCGTTTTTCATCGCGCTGATGGCAGTCTACCCACGCTGTACGCACCCACTGGACGTAAGCTCCCCAGGGGCTTACGTCCATCTGGCGGGGGGCGTACCCCAATGAGGCGGCTACCCGCCCAGCGCCCTGCTCGCGCGACTGCGGAACTCGATCAGTTCCTTGCTTCGCGGGTACGACTTCAGGGCGCGGGTCGTCAGGCGCAGCGTCTTCTCGTGTTCGCCGGACCGTGTCCAGGCTTCAAAGGCTTCCTGGCGGTACAGGTAGTACATGGTGGGCACCCCGATCTGCACGGCCCGGTCAAACTGCTGCGCTGCAAGCTTGATGTTGCCCAGTCGCAGGTTCGCTTTGGCCAGCCCCCACCAGGCGTACGGGTCGTTCGGGCGTGCCTTCACGTCCTCCTCGCCATGGCGTTTGGCGTGCTGCCAGTTCGCGGTCAGGTCGAAATCTTCCCCGAGCGCCGCCCGCACCAGGCCCTCTTTCCCAGGCGGGTACGCGACCAGATACTCGCCGTTGTAGTACCGCCACAAGTCCTGAAGCTCCGCAGTGGACAGGCTCAGGGAAGGTCCGCGGATCGAATCGCTGATCAGGAAGCGCCCAGCGCTATACCCGTACACGGTGCGGAAGTGCACGACATTGCTCCCGGGGCGCAGGCGCTGCTGCACCACGACCGGGAAACCCCGTGATACGAGTTCGCGCAGCACCTCCGCATCCCCCGCATACCGGATGACGCTGCGCAGTCCAAATCGGCCCAGATAGGCCGCAAGTTCGAGGCTGGTGACCTGGGGATCCCCCCGGTAATCTTTCATGGCCCCGGCCGCTTGAGTTTGAGTGACCTGAGTACCGTAGTACCCGAGAATGCTCAGCGCCGTCACGGGCGCGCAGTTGTCCGGACCCTGGTACTCATGGCGGATGTTCTTCAGCGTGACACTGGCAGGCGCAGCCAATCCCACCCCGCCCAATATCCCCCACGCCACCGAACCCAGCAAAAACAGTCGAGTCGCCATACGGCATCCTGCTGGACCCCTGTAAAGAAGCTGTTAAGCGCATTGGAGGACGGAGAGGCCGAGTGGACCAGACAGGCCAGGTCACTGGGCAGAGTGTTGAACGCCTGCATGTTTGCCGGACGCGAAATGACTCGCCTTGCTACCATCAGGGTGTGGCGCTTATTAATTTCCTGCAACAGGTTGATGTAGACGTTGAGATTGTCCTTGCCGAGGATTATGAGATAGAAATCACGCGCACAAGACACGTCCCCAACTTCGACGACCCTTTTATTACCTACGACAACCTCAATGAGAATAAGAAGAAATGTAAGTTGCTTGAGAGCTGTGTTCTTTACGTCGACATTAGAAATTCTGCGAGTATCAGCGTGTCGAACCAGTCCGAGCGACTTGCCAAAATGTACTCGGCATTCGTCAAGAATATGATTGCTGCGGCGCGGTACTACGGTGGTCATGTACGTAACATCATCGGTGACCGTGTAATGATCGTGTTCGATCGGGAGAACTGCTTCATCAATGCGTACCGTACGGCGACGCTTATGAATTCCATTGCACAGCATATTATCGATAAAAAGATTGAAGGTATAGATTTTAAGTGTGGGATCGGAATTGATTACGGTCAGATGTTGATCGTCAAGGGTGGCGCCATTAGGCGAGGAGGGGAGACTGAGTTCTACCGAACACTGGTTTGGCTCGGTCGACCGGCCAATGTAGCCTCAAGACTGACAGATTTGGGGAACAAGACAGTTACGCGTAAAAAAGATATGGTATATCAGGGATTTCATTATCCCTTAACGGATAAGTGGCATTGGGACGATAGTTTGACCCCACGACAATTTCTTGACAAGCTGAAGCCTACGTACTCGAAAACTCTACTTCATAGTGAAGAGTATTTCAGCAGCTTCTTTGTCGCGCCGCAAACGAGTCAAATTACGCACAAACCCATCTTGGTGACGCAGGAGGTTTACGATGGCTTACTGGCGGAGCATGCCAATGACCCAATCGTGAAGGCTGGGTATTTCAAGGAGACAAGCATCAAAATAAAGGAGTACTCAGGAAGAATCTATGGAGCCGACGTCATATTTACCGCCGTCAACAGCTTATGATCAGTGAGCGACTGCTGGCCACGCTGACCTCCGTCAATGACTGGCTCAAATTTGCTGAGACCAAGCTCACCGTCCTGATCACAGTCAATGGCGCTGCCGCCTTTGCTTGCGCCCAGCTGCTGACGAACGAGAAATTCCCTGAATACGTAAAGATTGCCCTGCTCAGCTACCTCCTCCTGACCATCGTCTCGATCATGGTGGCATTGCTCAGCGTCACACCCAAGGTCCGGATCGTGCCCCGCCAGCCGAGTGTCAGACCGCAGGACACTGACAATCTTCTCTTCTACGGTCACGCGGCTCACTACGACCCTCAGACTTATCTGGAACGGTTCTCCCTCCTGGTTGGTCAAACGCCCGGCGACACGACCCCGTACGATTGGGCTTTGGCCCAGCAGATCATCTCCAACGCCCACATCTGCCTGGCCAAGTACACGGCCTTCACGTGGGCCATGCGGGCGACGCTCTACGCCATCATCACCTGCATGGTCATTCTGGCTCTTGGAGCTTTGACACCGCTCTACTGATCGCGGAGCCTAGGGCTAGACCTTGCCCTGGTCACGGATGGCCTCTGCTGAACCGCGGTGCTCGGGACCCTCACTCCTCTTTGTCCCGCTGTTGAGCACGCGGGCGCTCGACCCTGGGGGGGATCCCCTGGAGAGACAGCAGGGTGGCCGTCGCGTCCCGGAAGATCGGCGCGGCCACCTGCGACCCCTGATACTCGCGTTTCGCGCCGCGAACCATCACAGCAACCGTAAACAGCGGCTGATCTGCCGGAACGAACCCCGCGAAGGTGCTGGAGAACACCTGGCTGCTGTACCGCCCGTCGACCACAACCTGCGCCGTTCCGGTCTTTCCACCTACGTGATACCCAGGGAGCTCGGCTCTGGATTGAATGCCCTCGTCGATGACGCTGTGAAGCATCTCCCGCATGCTTGCAGCGGTCGCCGTGCTCAGGACCCTCCGGGCCTGCGGACGTTTGCCGAGGATCAGTTGCGGCGAGACGTACAGCCCATTGTTGGCGATCACGTTAAAGGCCGCCACCAGTTGCAGGGTCGTGACGGTCAGTCCCTGCCCAAACGACATGGTGGCCTGCGAGAGGGCTCCCCAGTCCTCCGCCTCCAGGAGCAGTCCATCTCCGGACGGAAGCGCGAGTGGCCCCGGCTGCCCGAAGCCATACGCGGTGAAGTAACGGTGCAGCACTGCGGGCGGCACGTCCTCGGCCAGACGCGTCATGCCGACGTTGCTGGAGTACCGCAGGATCTGCCGGGTCTTCAGGCGCTTCGGATGCCCCACGATGTCATTGATGGTGGCCCCCGCATACCGGCGCCACATGGGCGTGTCATACACCGTGTCCGGTGTGGTCCGCCCCTCGTTCAGCAGGGCCGCGACCGTCAGGGCCTTCACCACACTCCCCGGTTCGTATTCGTCCAGCGCCGCACGGTTGCGCCAACGGTCAGGGGAAGCCCCTCGCCACGCATTGGCATCAAATCCTGGGGTGGAGGCCATGGCTTTGATGTCTCCGGTCCGGGTTTCCATCACGATGGCCGTCGCGTACTGGGCGTCCGTGCGGGCCACCGCGTCGGCCAGAATCTGCTCGACCGCCGCCTGGACCCGCGTGTCCAATGTCAGGTTCAGTGTCTCTCCACGCTGGAGCTGGGCATCATAGACGCGCTCCAGGCCTTCCAGACCGCCGGCAGCACCCACGAACCCCACGAGTTGCGCCGCCACCGTCCCTTGAGGGTACTGGCGCCGCTGCAAGGGTCCTCCTGCCAGAATCTGACCGTCGGCACTGACGAGTCGCCCGCGGGTACCTGCGCCGGCGTGCAGCGGCACTGGGGAGTCCTGAGGTGGCGCCGTAAGCTGGGCCAGCGTCACCGCGAGGGCCATAAAAGAGATCAGCGTCAGAAATGCGATCAGGCTCGCCCGACGGGCCACCCGGTAATCACTGGCACGAAAAAAGTTGTGTCGCACAGGAAAGCAGTCCTTCTGTCGGCATGAGGATGAACCACGCAGCTCCATGGGGCGCGGTCAAGACCAAGAGGACGCTGTGAGGTCGCCCGAATTCCGGGTACAGCAAGCCAGACGTGGTGGACAAGGCACGCTGCATCAGTGAGGTGTCCAGCCCAACTGGGCCCGAGTCTGCGAGGAAAGCGCGCACAAGATCATGCCCCTGTGCGGCGTAGAGATGAAGGCCAAACGGAAGTGAATCGGCATGTCTTGGCAAGCAGGCTAAGAACGGCGTGTTCACATTGTGTAAAGCAGGTCAACTGGCCAGAAGCGGTGGTGCCGAGCGTCACCCCTGTGATTAGCTCTGGCTCCCCCAAGCTCTGGGACCCCTTCGCCCCTGTGCGGCTGCCCTCCACACCCGGCCTGCTCCCCCTGGGGTGGTGGCCTGTGGAAGGTTCTGAGGGCATTGCCCCTGTTGACGCGGTCGACCGCAGCGAACTGCTGGCCGTGGTGAAGTCAGGACTGTGGTCGACGCTGGGGGCCACGCGTGATGCTCGGCTCCCGAGAAGAGCGGAGGGCTAACTTGCACTCCCGCGATTCTCTCGTCCTGTCTCACGCCCGTTGTCCGGCACGATCAAAGGTGAGCCGAGTCGCCGACGACCCCTCAGAGCAACATCGGCTCAGAGGTACGCGTATGGGGGCGGTGCCTGCGTGCCGGCGTCATACACTGCGGGGCCAGGACTGCTCATGCCTCAGCCCGATCCCAACAGCGCCACTCCACTGCCGGAACCCTACGCCGAACAAAGCCGTGCTTTGCGCGTCCGGTACCCTCATGACCCCTCACAGTTGCGGCAGCCTGCCACCAGTGCCCAGGCAGCTTACGACGAAGCCGTGCAGCGGCAAGGCCACTTCGCCGAACGGTTGTTGACCCTGGGGACGCGTCTCAATTGCCCGGCATTCCCCAGACCCGGTGGCGTCAAGTCCTGGGCCAGGTTGGAGGAGAAGACCCGGCTGTTCGGTTTCCCCCCCCTGGACATCCTGGCAGGCAAGATCGTATTTACCGCGCTCGCGGATATCTACGCCTCCGCCGAACAGGTCAGCGACGCGTTTACTGTGGTGGGATTCCGTGACCGCTTTCTTGAACCACGGTCCAGTGGGTACCGCGACATGCAGTTCATCGTTGACCTCGGTAACCACCTGGCCGAGGTCAAGCTCGCCCTGGCGGCCTTCGATGAACTGGATTCCTATGAACACCGCTTGTACGAGATGAGGAGAACCCTGGAAGTTCTCCCCCAACTTTCGGCGGTCCAGACGGTTGTCCTGGAAACACTGGATGATGCGAGTACACTGATGTTCTCCCGGGTGTGGAATAGCCTGGTGACGGAAGGGCAGGTGGAGGAATGACGAAGTACTACATGGTCGGCGCAGTTCCCGTAAAGGTCATCAAGCAGCCCGGCGGTCAGACCGTCATCCTGGCCTTCAACGCGCACCTGGGGCAGTTCGAGTCCAACTCCCGGTACTACAGCATGATCCGCCGTGACGACACCGGCCTGGTGCGCCCGGTAACGGAAGAGGCCTTCGGGTTTGCGGTGGAACAACTGCAGCAAAGAGCGTCCTGAGGCAGCAGGGCGGGTCAGCGAGAGTTGACCCGCCCTTTGTTATGGCAACAGAGTGGCTGGCAACCCTGGCGGCAGAACCTCGAGTCGGGCCACCTGGATGCGGAGAGCCGCCATCGCCAGATCCACCTCCGGTGCGGCTGAGGCCTGCGCTTCCTGAAGCGCCTGGGCCAGCACCCTGGCAGCCCGCTCATCGCCGCAGCGGATGAGTTCACGCGCAAGATAGAGCTGCGCCACCACAGCCCGCCGCGGAAGAGCACTCTTCCTCGCCATCGCGGCCGCTGCCTCATACAGCTGGACCCCTTCATCTGGATGACCGCGGCGGAACATCACTAGGCCCTGGGTGGCCACCAGATTCGCGGTGTTCCAGGTGTCGCCGGGTGACGTCGCGGCCTGAGCGCGGGCCAGGTACGCTTCTGCGTCCTCCAACTGATCTGCACTGGCCAGGTAGAAGGCCATGTTGTTGAGCATGACTTCATTGGTAGGGTGCGCCGTGAGCCCCAGGCGGGTCAGCTCGATCGCCCGGGTAGGCGTGGGGTCGAGGCCCCCAGCGAGATACGCCGCCATAATCACCGGGGTGGAGGAAAATGGCTCGTCTTGAAGCCAGCGTTCGAAGGCGGATCTTGCCGCCCCAAAACGCGATAAGGCGTACCCCTCCCAGGCCCGCATCTCGAAATTACGGGGCACCCCGGTCAGTTGCTGCTCGTCCAGGGGGACATGCACCTGCGGCGCGACCCACTGCACCTGCGCCACCGCATTCTCTGTTGGATGCTCCAGCGCTTGTCGGAACATCTTGCGCACGCGCTTGCTCTTGGCGCCGTCCTTCAATTCCAGGGTCCCCAGGGCGGCGGCCAGCTCGCTGATGTGGAGGGGGTCGGCGTCCCAGTGCTCGATGACCTCCCGGGCCCGACGAACAAACCTGGGTGGCACGCCGGCCACCATGGACGCACTGATCTCGGCCGCGATGAGCCACGGATCATGTGGCGTGCGGTCCGATTGGCGCAGGAGGGCTACGGCGGCACGTGGGTCATGCATGTGGACGTGGAACCGTACCGCCGTGCGGAGCATAAAGCGGTGCTGCGGGGCCAGGGCCAGGGCCACCCGCAGGTGCCGTTCGGCCCGCTGGTCCTGGCCCAGCGCGGCGTAAGCACGCGCCAGATCCGAATGCATCAACGGGTTGTGCGGGAAGTCGCGCAGGAGGGGACGTAGGCGGCGGACCTCCGCCTGCACCGTCATCAGGGGCGTTTCCTGCCGTTCCGGCCCCCCGGTGCCTTCAGGCGAGGGCAACTGCAGCAGGGTACGGGCTGAGGTCAGTGCGGCTGGCGTTGTCCGCTCCGCGTTCAGCAGCAGGTAGGCCGCTGCATCCTCCGCCGCCTCAGGCTGGTTCATCAGGACCGCGGCGCTGGTCAGCTCGGCCGCGCGTCCCACGTTGGGCTTCGCGGCAAACTCCTGCTGCAGGTGTCTGAGGCGCTGTGCCCCTCCCTGCTGCGCCCGGACCCTCTCCTTCTCAGTGACGCGCTTCAGGCCCTTCATCTCCCCGGTCTCGGCGGCGGCCTGGGCATCGCGCCACCGCGGCAGAACCCGGCGGTTGCTGCGTTTGGCAGGCAGACTCATGGAGTGTTCTGGCGTGCCCGCGCCAGACTCGCTTTCAGCACCAGGCGGTCATACAAACTGATGTACCGCTCCAGACCCAGAGGATTCAGGCCAGACAAGTTCCGGGGATGCCCCCGGCGTGCTGGCTCCGGATGACACAGCTCGCGCACACTCTGCAGCACCTCGGTGGCGACTGTGCCCGGTAGCCGGGCCCTCAGGGTGTCGCCCACGTTCCGGCTGGCCCGGTCGTAGGCGCCCAGCAGATGCGGCAGCGCCTCCTCAAAGGACCCGGTAAAGTCGCCGCCCCAGAAGAGGGGCATCATGTCCTCTGAGAGCTCCTGTTTCAGGAAGGTATTGAAGTGCTGATGCGTGAACAGGAAGGTGATGAGTCCACCTAGCATGTACAGGTCACAGCGCCGCCCGTGCTGCCAGGCATCTGCTGGCTCAGCCAGATAGGGCACTTCCGGAGGCGCGCAGTCCCAGCTTCCCGCGAACGCCTTGTCACCGTGCGGGGACATGCCGGAGGCGTCCACGGCCGTTCCCAGATCCCCGATTTTCGAACCCATAGCCGCGAACACGAGGACGTTGGCCGGTTTGATGTCATTGTGGGCAAACTTCGAGGTGTGGAGCTGGTGCAGACCCACCGCCACATGATGAACGCACCGCAACAGCCAGACGTCGTCGATGGTCGTCGCTTCCAGATGGTCGCGGACATCGCCGTCCGCCCGGTCGAAAATGATGTACGGGACCGGCACGAGGGCGCCCGGAACCCGGTGTTCCCCATGGTCAATCGCGTGCACCACCCGGCTCAGCCGCATATCACAGCACTGCTCGAGCAAGCTCACCTCGAAATTGAACTGCTCGGTGACCTCCTGAAGGGCCCGCATGACGTTCTGGGCCTGGATCAGTCGGGACAGGTCGATGGCTTTGAGAAACCCCTGGTGCCCGTCGGCGCGTTCGGCGAAGTACCCGACCGATTGATGCCCGCCCGCGGGTTGTCCCCTGACTGTGGTCGCCCGGCCCGTCACGCGCCAACTGCCGTCCAGGGTTAGCCCGTCCAGAAACAAGGCGGGGTGCGTGCTGATGGTGGGCAAAGCCGCGGGTAACGTCATGACACGAACTCCTCCAGTTACGGAACTGGTGAGCATTCTCGCGCAAAGGACGCTGCTGGGGAAGCGCAGTTGCCGGGAACAGCCGTGCTTCCCCGAGCGTTCACTGCGGGTGTGGCAGCTCCGGGCTCAGGGGCATTCTCCAGTGGAAGGAGGCCCCTTGTCCGGGCCTGGAATTCACCCTGAGGTCGCCCTGCATCGCCCGGGCCAGACCGCGGGCGATCGTCAGCCCCACGCCACTCCCATCACCCCGTGTCCGGGCAAGGTCCGCACGGAAGAAACGCTCGAAGACGCGCTCGAGGTGCTCCGGGGCAATTCCCGGTCCTGTGTCTGTGACCGAGATGGTCAGGTGCCGCCCTTGCACGGCCGCCGAGACCCACGCCTTTCCGCCCGGCGGGGTGTACCTGAGTGCATTGCTCAGCAAGTTCGCGAGTACCTGTTGAGCGCGCTGGGGATCGACGTGGACCCTGATTTCGGGGGGTGGCGTGTTCATCTGCAGCGTGATCCCCCGGTCCTCAAAGGCCATCTGGAAACGCTCCCGGGCCTGCACGAGCAGGTCACTCACCGGAACCGCCGTGAGGTGCAGGTCCACCCGCCCGCTTTCGACACGGCTGACCAGGCTGAGGTCATGGACGAGACGTTCCATGCCGGCCACCTCCCGTGCGATGGCGTTCAGGGCCTGCTCCGAGGGCAAGACTCCATCCTGAGCGGCCTCCGCGTACCCGCGCACCGCTGCCACAGGCGTTCGCAACTCATGCGCCACGTTGCCGATCAATTCCACCCGTGTCTGCTCTACCCGCTCCAGGGCACCCGCCATGGTATTGAAACTCCGCGCGAGGCCCGCCAGCTCGTCCTGCCCGGTCTCGGGCAGGCGGCGGCTGTACTCGCCGCTGGCGATGGACCGACTGCCCGCCTGAAGTGACCGCACCGAGGCCGTCACGCGCCGGGCCGCTACCCAGGCGGTGACGGTGGCCACCAGAAGGGCCAGGGGCAGCGCGGCCATCAGGGCCCGGGTCAGGGTGTCCCGCATTCCGTGCGTGAGGTCCTCCCGCAGCACTCCCCCCTCGGGGCCGATGAGGTCGATCATCTCCTGCACGTGCCGCTGAATGAACGGATGGGCCGCCAGCTCCGCCGCGACCAGCAGGACGGCAGCCGTCACCGTGACGACCACCAGGTGGTTGAGCAGCAAGCGTGGAAACAGGCGCATTCAGTCCTCCCGGAAGCGGTACCCCAGCCCCCGCACGGTCTCAATGAACTGCGGGGCGTCCGGATCATCCCTGAGTTTGCGGCGCACCGCCGTGATGTGAACATCCACCACCCGTGCCACCCCCGGATACTCTGGACCCCAGACCCGTTCCAGCAGCCGCTCCCGTGACCAGACCAGCCCGGGATGCTGCGCGAGCGTCGCCAGCAAATCGAATTCCGTGCGGGACAATGCCACGGGTTGACCGTGCAACGCGACCGATCGACCGGCCAGATCGAGCGTGAGCGGCCCAGCCTCAATGCGTTCCCGGACACCCACCCGGCGCAACAGGGCCCGGATACGGGCCACCACCTCGCGCGGACTGAAGGGTTTGACCACGTAATCGTCCGCGCCGGCGTTCAGCCCCTCCAAGCGGTCCTCCACCTCGCCCCGGGCCGTGAGCAGGAGCACCGGCAGTTGTGGGTGCTCGCGGCGGGCGTACGCGGTTAGTTCCACCCCCGTCATGCCCGGCAGCATCCAGTCGATGATCGCCACGTCCGCGCGGGCGAGCAGGGGCAGGGCAGCCAAGCCATCTTCCTCCATCACCACCGAGTGACCCTCCGCCGCGAGGTACGCCGTGAGCACCTCCACGATGGCCGGGTCATCATCCACGATCAGGACCGTGGCCATGACACTCCTGCCCCGAGGAGGACACACAACATGGCGCCCCACTGCGGCGTTTCACGGCCGCCAGTTAAGCTCTCCGGCAGCAGAGCGAATTGAAGCCGATGTGGGGGAACAGCCATACAGATCATGGGGACTCCGTGGACGAACGGGCAGAGGTGAGCGGAGTGGGTACTGTCAGGACCGTGGGACGGGAGTCCGGCTGGCGCCGAATTTTCAGCAGCATGTAGAGGCTCAGCAGAATCAGCGGCACGCTGATGATGTGCGTGTCGGTCCACAGGCCGATGCCGGGGGCGTCGAGGCCCTGGTTGAGATAGGTCTTGATCGCGAGGGGGTTGAGGCGGAAGGTCTCCTCCAGCCCGGCCCGCAGGATGGAGTACCACAGCCAGAACTGCCAGAAGGCCCAGCCCGCCTTGTGCGAGCGCAGCCAGAAGTAGGCAGCGATACTCAGCACGATGCCAATGAACACGCCGTACAGCTGGGTGAAGTGCACGGGCGCCGTCATCACGAGCTGCCCGCCGATCTCCTGGCAGTAGCGCGAGAGGTCCATGTCGGGGTTGGGGTTGGGAATGCACATGCCCTCGTGAAAGGCGCGGGCGCTGTCGGGCCAGCGGTAGCCGACCGGCCACCCGGTCACCCGGCCCACCGTGTCGGTGCCGTTCATGATGTTGCCGATGCGCCCGCCGATGATGCCGAACGCCACGCCGGGCACGAACAGGTCGGCGTACCGGTAGAAGTTCAGCCGGTAGCGCCGGGCGTAATACACCAGCACCAGAATCCCGCCGATCAGCCCGCCGTGAATCGAGATGCCGCCCTGGCGCAGGTTGATGATGTCCAGCAGCAGCCGGGGCATGGGCGTGCCCGCGAACTGTTCCCACGAGGTCGCCACGAACACGATGCGGGCGCCCACCAGTCCCCAGATGATCGCCCACAGCACCATGTCGTTGAAAAGGTCCACGTTCAGCCCACGCTGACGGGCCAGCCGGGTGCCGACCAGCAGCCCCAGGACGATGCCCAGCGTGATCAGCACGCCGTACCAGGCAATCGTGAAATTGCCGATCTGAAGGAAGACAGGGTCCATAAGTCAGGAGCAGTGTAGGGCGAATGCAACCGTGAAGGCGCGGCAAAGACCAAGCCCGGCCTGCGGGGACCGGGCTCCGGGAAAGGAGACTCAAGCGCCCAGCGCGGCCTCGTCCTCCTGCGGCACCACCCGGAAGAGGCGCGAGAGCAGGATGCCCAGCTCGTACAGGGCGTACAGCGGCACGCCCACCAGCAGCATGTTGAAGGGGTCCGGCGTGGGCGTGATAAAGGCTGCGAACAGCAGCACTACGACCAGAGCAATGCGCCAGGCCCGGCGCAACATCACGTGGTTGACCAGCCCGATGCGCGTGAGGATCACCGCCAGAATGGGCATCTCGAAGGCCAGCCCGAAGGCGATCAGGAAGCTGGTAAAGAGCCCCACCAAATTGGCGAGGCTCTGCATCTGCTCGACCGTGCCGCCCAGAAAGTCCAGCAGAAAGCGCACCATCGCGGGCAGCACGAACGTATACCCGAACGCCGCCCCCGCCAGGAAAGACAGCCCCGCTCCCAGGATGAAGGGCAGCGCCCAGCGCCGCTCGTGGGCGTACAGGCCCGGCGCGATAAAAGCCCACACCTGCCACAGGATCAGCGGCAGGGCAAGCGCCAGCCCCGCCCAGAACGACAGTTGCAGGCTCAGCAGAAACTGGTCGGTGAGGTTGACCGTCACGAGCTTCACGTTGCCGAGCTGGAACTGCTCGGAGGCCCGCAGCGGCGCCTTGATCAGCTCGATGAGTTGAAAGCGGTACTGAAACGCGGCCACCATGCCCAGGGCCAGGAAAACCAGGCTGTAGAGCAGCCGCTTACGCAGTTCCTCCAGATGGTCCAGCAGCGGGGCACTGTGGAGTTCACCCGGTGGGGGCGGAGACACGGGCCTCGTCATGGGCGGGTTCTCCTGGGCTCAGGCGCGGTGGTCGCGCTCGGCGGCGGCCGGGGCAGGGTCGGCGTCCAGCGGGCGGGCCTGCACGTCGGTGACCGTCACGTCGCTCAGGGGCGTGGTGGCCTGGGGGGGCGGGGCGGGGTCTCGGGTCTCGCTCTTGAACTCGCGGATGCCCTGCCCCAACCCTTTGCCGAGTTCAGGCAGTTTCTTGGCCCCGAAAATCAGGGCGACGACGAGCAGAAGCAGAATCAGTTCCATGGGACCGGGCATGGCGCAACCTCCGGAGGGGGAAAGCAGGGTGGGGGCGGGAGACGGGCTCCGCCGGGGACCTCTCAGGGTAACGCGGCGGGATGAGGGGCGACCGTGTGCGGCGGGCCGCTTGGGTCCTGCCCACCCTTATGCGGCCGCGCGGTCCTTGGATGCCCGCTCCACCCTCATCAAGCCTGAAGGTGCCTGCTCCGGGGTCATCCAGCCATGCCTCCCGCGCATACAGCCGGGTGAACCGTCCCCAGGGCGGCGAAAGGAGCGGTGACTATGCCCAATATCGGAGCTGCTGAACTGATGATGATCGCGGTGGTCGCGTTGCTGGTCTTCGGCCCGCGCAAGCTGCCCGAACTCGGCCGGACGGTGGGGCAGGCCCTGCGTGAATTCCGCCGCACCACTGCCCAAGTCACCGACGAACTGCGCGGCGGGCTGGAGGACGTGCGCGACCGTCCGTGACCCGGCCCCACCTGGGGTGCTAGCCTGCCCACACCCCATGTCCGCCGAGCCGCCGCCCGCCGAACCCACCGACGAGACGCTGCTGCGGCAGATGGCCGGGGGCGACGAGGCCGCGCTGGTAGAGCTGCACCGCCGCTACGTGCGGCTGCTCACCGCCCTGGGCTACCGAATGCTGCGCCAGCGCGAGGACGTGGACGCCTGCGTGCAGGACGCCTTTTTCAATGCGTGGCGGCACGCGGGGAGATTTGACCCCTCGCGGGCACGGGCGAAGACGTGGCTGGTGAGCATCGCGCACCACCGCTTTCTCCAGCACCTGCGCGACCGCCCGGATGCAGGCCTGGAGCTGGCCGACTGGGACACGCCCACCCCCGCCCCCGACCATGAGGGCCGCTTGCTGGCGGGCCGCGCCCTGGGCGTGCTGGACCCCGCGCAGCGCGAGCTGATCGAACTGGCGTACTACCGGGGGCACTCGCACTCGGAACTTGCCGCGCTGACCGGGCTGCCGCTGGGCACGGTCAAGTCCCGCCTGCGCTCGGCGCTGGAGCGGATGCGCGGGGCGCTGCGCCCGGCATCAGGTAAAGGAGAGGACACCCCATGACGCCCGACCGCGACGACCTGCTGGCCTACGCCCTGGGGACCCTCTCCCCGGCGGAGGCGGCGCGGGTTGAGGCCGAGCTGGCCCGCGACCCGGCGCTGCGGGCCGAGCTGCGGGCTGACCTGGACGCGCTCGCGCTGCTGCTGGACGACCTCGACCCGGCGGCGGTGCCGCTGCCCGCTGGGGCCGAGGACGCGCTGCTGGCGCGGGTGCGGGCGGAGGGGGGGCCTGTGCCGCACGTGGCCCCGGCCCCTCTCCCGCCCGCCCGCCCGCCGCGCCGCTGGCCAATTGCTGTGGGCCTCGTCGCCGCGCTGGCGCTGGTGTTTGCGTTGCTGCCGCGCCCGCAGCCTGACCCGCTGGAGGCGTACCTGGAAACACCCGGCGCCGTCGAGCGGTCCCTGGAGGCGGACGGCGAGCGCGTCGGAACCCTGGTGCGGCTGCCGGAGGGCCGGGTCTACGTGCACCTCTCGCGCCCCCTGCCCCCCGAGCGGACCTATCAACTGTGGCGCATCGAGAACGGCACGCCCGTTTCCCTGGGGACCTTCGAGCGCGGCCTGCTGGTCACCCTGGCCCCCGGTTCCACCCTGGCGGTCAGCGTGGAGCCGCCCGGAGGCAGCCCGCAGCCCACGACCCCCCCGCTGTTCGTGCAGCCGCTCTGACGGGCCGGGGGTTCATCGCCCCTTCATCGTTGCGTGGGGCCTGATCCAATCTTCCCCGGCTGGGATACAGCCCTCCAGAAGACCCCCGACCTCTCCAAACACGGACAGGCCCTCCCAGCCTGCTTCGGCGGGTGGGTGCTGGTCTTCGGTGGCCGCTGAACCGTCCCTTTGCCCCTTTCCCTCCCGGAGGACCCCGACATGAGCAACGACACGCAAGGCACGAGCACCCGCCGCAAGTTCCTGGGGATGGCTGGCCTGATGGGCGCGGGCGCCGTGCTGTCCGGCTGCACCAACGTGATCGCCACGACGCCGCGCAAGGCCAACCTCGACGCCGCCATCTTCAACTTCGCCCTCAACCTCGAATACCTCGAAGCGGCCTTCTACCTCGCGGCGGTCGGCCGCCTCGACGAGCTGACGGCGGCGGGCGGCGACGCGGGCAAGGTCATCCTGCCTGCGGGCTTTACTGGACGCGGCGGCGCCACCGTGCCCGGCCTGACCGGCGACATGCTGGCGATGGCGAACGAGATCGCCGACGACGAGCTGGCGCACGTGCGCTTCATCCGCACCGTGCTGGGGGCGAATGCCGTCGCGCAGCCCCGGCTGGACCTCGGCCCGGCCTTTGACGCGGCGGGGCGGGCGGCCTCGGGTGGGGCGATCACCGGCTTCAACCCCTACGCGAACGAGCTGTTCTTCCTGCACGGCGCATTTATCTTCGAGGACGTGGGCGTGACCGCCTACAAGGGCGCGGCCCGCCTCATCTTCGACGACAGCGCGAACGGCAACCTCGAACAGGCCGCCGGAATCCTGGCGGTCGAGTCCTACCACGCCGGGTCCATCCGCACCCAGCTTTACCGCCGCCGGGGCGAGGCCGCCGCCGCAGGGCTGAACGTGGAAGCGGTCGTGCAGGCGATCAGCAACCTTCGCGACTCGGTCGACGGTGCGGACGACCGCGACCAGGGCGTCACCGCGACCGGCAACGCGGGCGTTCCTGCCCGCAGCGCCAACATCGTGCCCACCGACGCGAACGCGGTGGCCTTCAGCCGCACCCCGCGTCAGGTAGCGAACATCGTCTTCCTGTCGCAGGGCACGGCGAAGGGAGGCTTCTTCCCCGACGGCCTGAGCGGGAACAGCGTGACGGGCGACTACAGCGCTCTGCTGCGGCTGTAACGATCAGGAAGGCCCCGCCGCGCTCTGGAAGACGCGGCGGGGCCTCCTTTGGTTCTCAGATGCTCCAGCCGCCGTCCACCAGAATCTCCTGCCCGGTGATGTACCCGGCTTCCCCCGTGGCGAGAAAGGCGACCGCCGCGCCCACCTCGTGCGGCCCCCCGAAGCGGCGGGCGGGGATGCGCCCCGCGAGTGCCTCGGCGGCGGCGGGGTCGGCGTGCAGGGCCTTGAGGCGGTCGGTGGCGGTGTAGCCCGGCGCGACGGTGTTGCAGGTCACCCCGTCGCGGCCGACTTCCAGCGCGAGGGTCCGCAGGTGGTTGGTCACGGCGGCCCGCATCGCGTTGCTCACGGGAAGCGTCAGCGAGGGTCGCCCCACCGTCAGGCTGGTCACCGCGATGATGCGGCCCCAGCCCCGCTCGCGCATTCCCGGCAACGCGGCGTCCGCGAGGCGCACGGTGGACAGGAAGGTGGTCTCGAAGCCGCGCTGCCAGCCCTCTTCCGTCACCTCGCTGGGCAGGCTGGGGGGCGGCCCACCCGCGTTGCTCACGAGGATGTCCACCTCGCCCGCCGCCTCCACCGCCGCGCGGACGCCCTCCGGGGTACTGACGTCCGCGACCACCCAGCGCGAGCCGGGAATCTCGGCGGCGGCCTCCCGCAGCGCGGCCTCGCCCCGCGCCGCGAGGGTCACTTCGGCCCCCAACTCCGCGAGGGCCTGCGCCGCCGCCCGCCCGATGCCCTTGCTGCCGCCCGTGACGAGGGCGCGTTTGCCGTCCAGCCGAAAGAGTGCCATAGGGCAGGCTAGCGCGGGGTCTGTGGTCGAACCCTCCCTCCGCGCGGCGTGTCACCGTGAGCCGGGCTGCCGCGCCGGGCGTGGGGGAGCGGCTAGCATGGGGTCATGAATGCGCCGCGCCTGCTCGTCACCGTCCTCACGGGGGCCTCCGCGGCCCTGATCGCCTACAGCGCCTTTTACGTGCGCGGGAATACGGCGGGCGTGATGCGCTACCTGCGCGAGCGCGGCGACGTGCGCGACCTGGAGGCGGGCGGGGCGGGCGCGGCGGCGGTGCGGGCAGCCCAGGAGAACCTCAGCGCCCTCGCCCTGAGCATCGCCGATCCCGAGTTCGCCGCCCGGATGATTCCGGTCGCGCTGCTGATCGGCCTGCTGGTGGGCTGGCTGGTGTGGCGCTCGTTCGGCTCGCGGGAGGGGCAGGCGGCACGCGGCGACGTGCAGGAGCGCATGGTCCTGAAGGTCGCCTACCGCCGGGGCGGGCAGTTCACCGCTGAGGAACTGCGCCGCCTCTCGCCCCTTTCCGACGAGCAGGTGGGGACGGTGACCCGGCGGATGCTGGAGGCGGGCCAACTCGTGCGCGACGGCGACACCTTCCGGCTGGTGCGGTGAGCGGGGTGACCCTGCCGCCTGCCGACCTCGCCCGGCTGCTGCACGACGCGCAGGAGGGGCCGCACTACAGCGTGCGGGCGGCCCTCGCGCTGGCCGATGGGCAGCCGTCGCCCCGCATCGCTGCTCTGGCGGCGGGCCTGACCGCACGCAAGCGGGCGCTGTGGGCGGACATCGCCGCCGCCACCCGCACGCCCCCCCCGCCCGATGACGCCGGGCTGACCCGGCTCGCGGCGTGGGAGGTGGAGGCCGCCGCTGCCCTGACCGCCGAGCACTTGCGGCAGCGGGTGGGGGGGCGCTCGGTGGGGGAGCTGCTGTTGGAGCACGCGCGGGAGGCGCTGTGGACGGCGGGGCAGATGGCGGCGCATGCGAGCCGGGTGCGGATGGCGTGAGGGTTGTCAGGTTCGTGGGCTGGGCATCTTGATCGCGGTCCTGCCCCTCCCCCCAGCCCCCCTCCCCAGAGGGAAGGGGGGAGCACCGCTGCGCTAGGCAAAGATTGTTCCTCCACATTCCAGCGCCGCCTGTCTCGCCCCCGTGTCCCCCTTCACGCCATCCTGTCGCCCAAGTGAAAGGCCTCGGCGCGGACGCGCCGAACGGCTCGTCTGCCTGGAAATCAGACTTGTCAGGTAGGGACGGTGAGATCGGCGGACACAAGGAAAAGAGTGCTTTGGCAAGAGCAGCACTTGACCCCGCGGCCCTTGCGGGACTCGTAGAGCCGCTTGCAGAGAGGGGCGCCCGCGAAGCAACGGGATGAGGGGGCGTGTGACCACCCCGCCCGCCCTTTTCCCGCTGGCTGCTGGAAGCTGGCGGCTGGCCGCTCCTACCCTCACCCCTCCCGCAGCCAGGGCCACCGCGCCCGGTAGTCGGCCACCTTCGCCGCGTACAGGCCCGGCGTGTGGTTGCGGGGGTTGGGCCGCAGGAGTCCGGCGGCGAGGTCGGCCAGGCCGTAGGGCGCGTACAACTCGCCCGAGGCGTCCACGCCGACGCAGGTGCATTCCACCAGAAACTGGTCGATGCCCTCGCGGGTGCTGCGGATGGGGGGGCGGGTCAGGCCGTGCTTCCCCGGAAACCACAGGTGGACGCGGGCCTGGTTGCGGACCTCCACCCGCACGCCGAGGTCCCCGAAAAGGGCGGCAGCGCGGCGAATGACGGCGTCCTCGGCCTCGTAGCTGGGGTCGGCGTCCCAGTAGAAGAGGTCGTAGTCGCGGATGCCCGCTTCCGGCGCCTGCCCGCCGCGCACGTTCCAGACGGTCTGGAAGAGCGCCCCCGCGACGAGGTGCGCCTGGGGTGCCTCCAATTCCGGCAGGCGGTCCAGAATCGCCGCGTTCGCCCGGTTCAGGCGGATGGTCGCCAGGAACTCAGCGCTGTTCATGACCGGAGCTGGGCACGGGCAGCCTCCAGCAGCGCCGGGAAGTGCTCTGCGCAGCTCCAGCCCCGCTCCCAGCCCGGCCAGGAGTGGCCCAGGCGCAGCCTGGGCAGCAGGTGGGGCGGCACCTCCAGGCCCCGCGCCCCGGCGACCGCCCCCACCACGCAGGCCACCGTGTCGCTGTCGTCGCCGCGCAGGACGGCGGGTTCGACGCAGGCCAGCCACGAGTCGGCGCGGGCGTGCGCGACGGCGGCCTCCAGCGTGTCCAGCACGTACCCGCTCTGGGAGGTGACGTGCCCCGAGAGGCCCGAGCGCACGCGGGCGCGAACCTGCGAGCGGGCCGAGCGGTCGCCCGCCCGGAAGGCGTCGTGGGCGGGGCGGGTGTCCAAGCCGAGGAGCCCGGCGTCCAGCAGGGCGGCGCGGGCGTCGAGGCGGTCCATCCGGTCGAGCGCCGCCTCCGCCGCCTCCCGGTCCCCTCCCCCCGCGCCCAGCCCCTCCAGCCACGCCGTGAGGAAGACCGAGGCGTGGACGCAGCGGGGGTCCATGTGGGTCAGGGCCGTGACCGCCGCCGCCTCCCGGTCCAGGACCTCGCCCCGGAAGCCCGCCAGCCACACGGCGGCGATCCGCATCAGGCCGCCGTTTCCGGCGCTCTGGTGCCCGCTTTCGGTCCAGGCCCGCGCCCCACCCTCCAGGCCCCCACAGCCCAGCCCACCCGAACGCAGGGCCGCCCGTGTCAGCCCGCCCACGTCGGGGGGAGCGGCGCCCAGCCACTCGCGCAGGGCCGCGAGGACCCCCGCCAGCCCGCCGCCCCGCGCGTAGCCCAGCAGGGTGGCCGCTGCCATCTGGCTGTCGTCGGTGGCCTCGCCGGGTGCGAAGCCGAACACGCTTCCGGGCTGGTAGCCCGTGAAGGTGTCGCCGTAGCGGGCGCGGATGGCCTCCGGGGTCTTGAACTCGGTGGCGGCCCCCAGTGCGTCGGCGGCGGCAAGGGAGAGGAGGGTGGGCAGCGCACGCTCGGGCATAGGGGGCAGGGTACCGGACGGGCAGGCGTGGCCCCGCCGCAAGTTGGCCCGCGACTGGGGCAGGGCACCGTACAGTGACCCCATGCGGACGAGGTATGGGTGGGCGCTGGCCGGGGTTCTGGCCTTGACCGGGTGCGAGGAAGCCACGCGCAAGTACGACGAGGAGCGGGCGACCCGGCTGGCCCACGACAACGCGCTGTACTACCGCGAGCGCTGCGTGGAGGCCATCGAGCGCTTCCGGGTCCAGCCCGGTCCGAACGAGGGCACGTTGCCCCGTGCCCTGGACGGGCAGAGCTGCGAAAGCCCGGTCCTGAACGAGTACGCGCTCTCCGCCGAGCAAGCCGCAACGGTCGAGAGCAGCGTGATCCGCCTCGACCCCACCCGCCTGAGTGCCTACACCATCGTGATCCGGGGCAAGGACGGCGAGACCTACGACTACCGCGACCGGGGCACCGCCGAGGCTGCCGCCGAGCAGGCCGGAACCTTCGAGGACTCCTCGGCGGGGGGGACCCTCCCGGCCCCCGACCGCCCCGAAGACGAAGGCAGTCCCGAAGTCAGCGAGGCCGATCAGGCGGAGTGATCGCCGCCCCTTCCTCCAGCCACGGAAAGCCCCAGGGGTCGGCCGCGCAAAGGGCGTCCACCCGCGCCGCGTCGTGCGTGCGAACTGGCAGCGGGAAGTCGTCCGGGGTGACGGCCACTTGGAAGAGGGGCCGCACGGGGACCGGGCTCACCCACTGCGGCTCGCGCACGGTCCCCAGCCCCGGCCACTCGTAGGGCGGCATGGGCTCGAAGCCCTGCGGGGGCAGCACGTACACGGCGCCGGGGGAGAGGAGCGAGCGTCCGTCTGTCACAGCCGGGCCACGTGGGGCAAGCGAGAGGAAGGAGCGCGTCGCGCTCCAGCCGCCTTCCTCCCGGACCTGCAACGCCATATTCACCATCCGCGCCACCCGCGAGCGGTCCCGCAGGGCGTACATCAGTGCCCACAGGCCGTCCGAGGTGGCGTACACGCCCGCCCGGTTGCTGAACCCGTCGGGGCTGAGGTCCACCGCCTGCCGCACCTCGAACTCGGGGATGCCCGCTTGGGGGGAGCCGTGCAGCAGGAGCCCTTGCGCGGTCAGCCAGTTCAGAAAGACCCAGCGCGGCGTATCCGGTGGCAGCAGGCTGGGGTCGTGGGCCTCCAGCACCCGGCCAAAGGCGGCGAGGTCAGCGTCGGAAGGCTCCACAGGAGGGGCCTCGAGCATCCAGGGGCGCATCAGCCGCCTCCCGCCTGCTCCTCCAGCAGGTACGCGAGGCGGGTCTGCGCGTTCTCCTGGCTGCCGTATACGCTGCGCAGCAGCTCGCCGCCGGGGGCAAAGGCCAGCCAGTGCGGGGTGCCCTCCGTCTCCCACGCGCGGGCGAGGTCGCCGGACACGTCGAGCGCGACGGGGAAGGGGAGACGGGCGAAGTCGCGGGCGAACTTCACCAGCGTGGGCTCCACGTCTTCCCTGGGCAGGAGGCGGTGGCCCCGGCTGGTGTGCAGGGCCAGCAGGTGAACGCGGTCGCCATGCTCCGCGTGCAGCCGCTTGAGAAAGGGAATCCCGCGCGACACGCACCCGGCGCACTCTAGATTGAAGACCATCACCAAGCCGGGGCGCTCCCACGCGGTTGGCGGCGGCAGTGGCTCGCCGTGCACGAAGTCCTCGGGCGCTGGCCAGGGCAGGGGGGAGGGCAGCATGGGGCCAGCGTACCCCCGCGCCCCCGGCAGACAGGCCCCGCTCAGCGGAGTGCGCGGCCCGCTAGCCTCGGGGCCATGGTGACCGCCCCCACCCCCTCCGCCTTCTGGCCTCCCTTCTGGCGCGGGTTTCGTGCCCTGACGCCGCTGTGGCTGGGGCTGATCCCCTTTGCGGTCGCCTATGCGGTCACGGCGCGGGCGGCGGGGCTGAGCGTGCTCGACACCCAGCTCATGAGCCTGACCGTCTTCGCGGGGGCTTCGCAGTTCGCCGCAGCGGGGCTGTTCGCGGGCGGGGCCTCGGCGCTGGGCATCGTGGCGACGACCTTCTTGCTCAATGCCCGGCACGTCCTGTACGGGCTGAGCCTCGCCCGGCAGGTGCCGCTGAGCGGGTCGCAGCGTCTCGTGGCCGCGCAGTTCCTCACCGACGAGGCGTATGGGGTGGCGGTCGTGCATGGTCCGCGCGAGCCGGGTGGCCTGAGCTTCGCCTTCCTGCTGGGGGCCGAACTCAGCCTGTACCTGGTGTGGAACGCCGCAACGCTGGCGGGGGCGCTCGCGGGCGAGGTGCTGCCCGACCCGGAGGCGCTCGGCGTGGGGGTGATCTTCCCGCTCGCTTTCCTGGGGCTGCTGGTGCCGCTCCTCGTGGACCGGAGGGCCGTGCTCGTCGCCCTCGCCTCGGGGCTGGGCGCGTGGGGGCTGGCGCGGGTGCTGCCGGGCGGCCTCGTCGTGCTCGCCTCGGGGGTGGGCGGAGCGCTGCTGGGGGCGTGGCTGGTGACACGAAATCGCGGCGAGTCGAAGACAAACCCGAACGGAATGAGAAGCGACGACCGGTCTTCAGGAGATGGACGGGCCTCCGGCGCCGTTCCGGAAGTCCGGGAATCGGATGAATCCGGGAGCACCGGCCGGGGGCAGGCGTGAGTCCCCTGGTCGTCATAGGGCTGATGTGGCTGGTTACCTACCCGGCGCGGCTGCTGGGCCTCTCGCTGGGGGGCTTGCGGCTGCCGCCCTTCTGGCTGGCCTTTCTGCGCTTCGTGCCCGTGAGCGTGTTCGCCGCGCTGATCGTGCCCGACGTGCTGGGCAGCCCGGAATGGCCCCGGCGCCTGCCCGCCGCCCTGGTGGGGGCGCTGCTGCTGTGGCGCACGCGCCACCTCGCGCTGGGCGTTCTGGGGGGCTTCGCGGCGTACTGGCTGCTCCGGGTGGCGGGCCTGTAGAGGCGCCCCGGCGCCCGGGTCCCCTGCCGCGAGCCCGGCGCCGCGACGCGCTATGCTGGCGGCGCATGACGGTCCAGGGCGGGGTCATCGACGGAAAGTACGAGGTCGTGCGGGAACTCTCGCGCGAGGGGCACGTCACCCTCAGCGAGGTTCGCGCGGGCGAGGGCGTCACCCGGCACCTCGCGTGGTTCGACGTGGCCTCGCCCGCCGCCCGGCAGGGCTTTCACGCCTACCGCGCCGCCCTGCGGGCCGTGAACCCGGCGGGCCTGACCGATGTGGTCGCCCGCCCCGGCGCCTACTACGCGGTGTGGCAACCCGTCTCCGGCACGCCCCTCTCGGAGGTCGCCGCGCAGCCCACCAAGCAGGAGGAGGTCGTGCAGGGGGTGCAGGCCCTCGCGGCGGCGCTGGCGGCCCACGGCCATGCCCTGCCCGACGCCGACGTGGTCGTGGACGGCCGGGAGGTGCGGGTGGCCTACCTGCGCCCGGCCCCCGAGGGACGCACCCCGGAAGAAGTGCAGCGCCTGAACGTGGCGGCGCTCGCGGCCCTGGGCGGCGGCCGCATCAAGCGCAAGCGGCAGCCGGGCGCGTGGCTCACCTTCGTGCCGGGGCTGCTGTTCCTGGGGGGCGCCGTCTACCTGGGCGCCCAGGCCGCGCAGGTCTACCTCAACCCGCCCGTGCGCGAGGTGGCCTCGGTGACCGGGCAGCCGGGGCAGCAGGCGGCCCGCACCCTGACCGACGCGGGCTTCCGGGTGGAGTACACCCTGGGGGACGCCTCGGGGGTGGACGTGGGCGCCGTGATCCGGCAGGACCCGGCGGCGGGAACCAACCTCCCGGTGGGCCGCCTCGTCACCCTGACGGTGAACAATCCGCCCTCGGTGCCCGTGCCCCGGCTGGAAGAACTCAGTCTGACCCAGGCCCGCGCCGCCCTGCGCGACGGGGCGCTGGTGCCCGGCAAGATCATCCGCGCGGACGGCACCCTCACCAAGACCCCGGAAGGCCGCGTGATCGCGCAGGTGCCGGAGGCAGGCGCGACCATCGAGCGCGGCCAGCCTGTTTCGCTGATCGTCTCGACCGGAGTGCGCGGCAAGGAAACCTACCTGCCCAACCTGACCGGCCTGGAGTACGAGGATGCCCGCGAGCACGTGCGGCTGGCTGGGCTGGTGGTCACGCGGGTCATTCAGCAGCCCAGCGACGCCGCCGAGAACACCATCCTCGACCAGACGCCCGCCCCCTACGTGCGGGTGCCGGTGAATGGCCCGGTCACCCTGACGGTCGCCACTGCCCGCTACAGCCCCCCCGCCGAGCCCGCGGGCAGCCTGCCCCTGCCGCCGCCCCCGGTGGTTCCCGAGCCGGAGGAGGAGGAGCCGCAAGACCCGTCCGGCGAGGGCACGGCCCCTGCCGAGCCGCCGACCGAGACAGCCCCCACCCCGGAGGACCCCGCCGAGACGCCCACCCCGGTCACGCCCCCCGAGAGCGTGCCCGAGGAGACGGCCCCCACCGAGCCCGAGGCCGCCGAGCCGGAAGCGGTGCCCGACGCCACCCGCACGGTCAACTTCCGTTATGAGTTCCCCGCCGACCTGCCCGCCGGGACCTACACCATCTCGGTGCGTGACGCCGACGGCGAGCGCCAGGTGGACGGCCCCTACAGCGGCGCCGACCTCGCGGGCGCGGTGGCCGAGAGCGACCCCGCCGACCCCCTCACCGTGCGGGGCAACGCGGTCATCGTGATTCGCCGCGACGGCGAGGAATACGCGACGGTCACGCCGTAAGGCTACTGCTCTGATCGCCCCCACATGATCTACCTCGACTACGCCGCCACCCACCCCATGACCCCGGAGGCGCTCGCCGCCTACGCCGAGGCCGCCGCGCTGCCCGGCAATCCGTCCTCCGTCCATGCGGCGGGGCAGGCTGCCCGCGAGCGGTTGGAGGAGGGCCGCGCCCGAGTCGCCGCCGCGCTGGGGGTGGACCCCCGCACCTTGATCGCCAACGGCGGCGGCACCGAGGGGGACAACCACGTGCTCCTGGGGGTGGCGCAGGCGTGGCGCGAGCGGCACGGTCGCCCCGGCCACCTCGTGACCACCCCCACTGAGCACTCGGCGGTGCTGGCCCCGGCCCGCGCCCTGGCGGCGCAGGGGTGGGTCGTCACCTTCCTGACGCCGGACGCAGGGGGGCACTACGCCCCGGCACAACTGGCGGAGGTGCTGCGGGAGGACACCGCGCTCGTCTCCATCCATCACGCGAACAACGAGATCGGGACCGTGCAGGACACGGCAGCGCTCGCGGCGGTGGCGCAGGAACGGGGCGTCCCCTACCACACCGACGCCGTGCAGGCCCCCGGCGTGCTGCCCCTCGACCTGACGGGCTGGGGCGTCAGTTTTGCCACCTTCAGCGCCCACAAGTGGGGGGGGCCGCGCGGGGTGGGCTTCCTGTACGTGCGGCGCGGGACCGAGCTGCCCCCGGTGACCCTGGGCGGCGGGCAGGAGGGCGGCCTGCGCCCCGGCACCGGGAACACGGCGGGGGTGTACGCATCGGGCGTGGCACTGACCTCGGCGGAAGCCGCACGCGAGGAGACGTTTGCCCACCTCGCCCGGATGCGCGACCGCTTCCTGGCGGGCGTCTCGGCCATCCCCGGCCTGCGCCTCAACCACCCGGCGGACGGCAGCCCCAAGGTCGCCTCGCTGACGGTCCCCGGTGCGGACGGCGAGGCCCTGCTGATGAACCTGGACCTGATGGGCGTATGCGCGAGCGCAGGCAGCGCGTGCTCGGCGGGGACAATGCAGCCCAGCCACGTCCTGACGGCCCTGGGACTCAGCGAAGCCGACGCCCGCGCCTCGGTGCGCTTTAGCTTCGGCGCGGCGACCACTGAGACCGAGGTGGATACGGCGGCAGCGGCGCTGGTCCAGGCGGCCGAATTCAGCCGATTCTAAGCGCGTCTCAGGCCCCGTACACCCGCGTCTCCAGCCCCGGAAACGTTCCCTCTAACTCCCGTGCCAGCCGCCGCAGCGCCCACAGCTCGGTACGGCGGTGCCCCAGCGCCACCACCCCCAGCCCCTGCTCCCGCGCGGCCCCGACCGCCGAGGGCCGAAGCTGCCCCGTCAAGTAGACCCGCACCCCCAGCCCCGCGACATGTCCGATCAAGGCCGGATTCATCGCATTCATCAGCGCGAGCCGCAACGCACCGGAGGGCGGTTCAGGCGACCACGACGTATCTTCCCCGCCCAGTTCGGCGTGTAGCGCCGCGCGGAAGCTGGCCCACCCACGTTGGGGCGGCGTCGCGCTGATCCCGACGACACGTCCTTCCCACACGACCTCCTCCACCTCTGTCCAGCCCAGCACCCGCGCCAGCCGGTGATTCGGCCCGGTGGTCAAGTGGGTGTCGAAGCCGTCGTGGGCGGCCAGCACGCCCAGCCCCGGCCAGCCGTTCCCCACCCGGCGCGAGCGGTGCAGGAAGAGGGCGTCGGCCTCCAAGGTGGGCGGGAGGTCGGTGGGCTCCAGCGCGAGGGCCAGCCGCCGTACCTCGGCGGGACCGTCCCGGCGCAGCGGCTCCGGCTCGTCCAGTTCGGCCCCAAGCCAGCGGGCGAGGTCGGTGAGGGTGGGTGGGGTCATGGAGTCAGGATGCGCCCTGCACTGCGGAGGGGCTGTCGTGTCTCTGCCAGTCCGAAAAGAAGGGTCCCGCCACCCTCCCAGGCAGCGGGACTCCCCCAGCCTCCGGCTTACGCGAACTGCGCCAGCACCGCCTCCAGCCGTTCCTTCTGAGCGCCAAAATCCTGCACCCGGCGCCGCTCCTCCTCCACGACCTCCTGCGGGGCGCGGGCCACGAATCCGGCGTTGTTCAGCTTGCCCTGCGCCTGCTTGATCTGCTTGTCCAGCTCGGCCAAGCGCTTCTGCTGCTTGCCCAGCCAGTCGGCGATGTCCACCGTGCCCTCCAGCGGAGCGCGGACGGTCACGCCCTGTTCCACGGCGCTCAGCGTGCGGCCCTCCAACCCCGGCACCAGCGTCACGCGGGCGATGCCCTCCACGATGCGGGCGTTCTCCAGCACGGTCGGGGCGAGGTCGCCCTCCACCGACACGCCCAGACGGTCCTGCGGCGAGAGGCCCAGCTCGTTCTTGAGGGAACGGGCGGCACTCACGGCGGCCCGCAGCGCGTCGAAGGCGTGGGTGGCCTCCGCATCGTGCAGCGCGGCGTCGGGCTGCGGCCACGAGTGCAGCGCGATCTGGCGGCGGTGCCCCAGGTGCGCGTACAGCTCGGAGGTGATGAAGGGGATGAAGGGGTGCAGCAGCTTCAGGATGTGCTCCAGCACGGCCTTGAGGGTCGCCAGCGTGCCCAGGTGCCCCGCCGCCAGCGCGGGCTTGGCCGCCTCGATGTACCAGTCGCAGAACTCGTCCCAGGTAAAGGCGTAGAGGGTCCGAATAGCCGCGCCGATGTCGTACTCGTCGAGCTGGACCGTCGCCTCCGCCGTCACCGCGTTCAGGCGGCTGATGATCCAGCGGTCGGCCAGAGTCAGGTCGAGCCGGTGGCGCAGGGCGGCCAGCACGTCCCGGCTCCGCATGGGGTCGCTGCCGTGCGCGTCGGGCTGCTCCACCGCGCTGCGCACGTAGCGGGTCAGCTCGTCCTCGCCGGTGAGGGCCGGAGCCGCCTCCGAGAGTCGCAGCCGGGCGAAGCGGGCCGCGTTCCACAGCTTGTTGGCGAAGTTGCGCCCCTGCTCGAACCGCCGGGGGTCGTGCCGGATGTCCTGCCCGCCCGTGCTGAGGCTGGTAAAGGCGAAGCGGCAGGCGTCCACCCCGTACTCGCCGAACAGCTCGAGGGGATCGATGCCGTTGCCCTTGCTCTTGGACATCTTCTGGCCCTTGGCGTCGAGGTAGAGGCCGTGCAGCATCACCGTCTCGAAGGGCGCCTGCCCGGTCATCGCGTACCCGGCCATCTGCATCCGCGCCACCCAGAAAAAGAGGATGTCGTAGCCGGTCACGAGCACCTGCGTCGGGTAGAACTTGCGGTAGTCCTCGCAGTCGGTGTCGGGCCAGCCCATCGTGGAGAAGGGCCACAGGTTCGACGAAAACCACGTGTCGAACACGTCGGGGTCGCGGCGCAGGTTGAGGTGGGCGTAACGCGGGTCCTGGTCGCAATCCAGCTCGGGGTTCTCCGGGTCCGGCACGTAGACGTTGCCTTCCTCGTCGTACCACGCAGGAATCTGGTGGCCCCACCAGAGCTGGCGAGAGATGTTCCAGTCGCGGATGTTCTCCAGCCAGTCGCGGTTGACCTTGCCGTAGCGCTCGGGCGTCAGCCGGATTTCGCCCGCGTCCAGCCCCTCCAGCACCCGCGCGGCCATCGGCTTCATGTTCACGAACCACTGGGTGGACACGATGGGCTCCACGGGCACCTTCGTCCGCTCGGACAGGCCGATGGCGGTGTCGTGGTCCTTTTCCTCCATCAGGTCGCCGGATTCGGTCAGCGCGGCCACCACCGCTTTGCGGGCGGCGAAGCGTTCCATCCCCCGGAACGGTTCCGGCACGAGGTCGGAGGTCAGGTGGCCGTGCAGGTCGATCACGCTGGGCCGCGCTAGTCCATGCCGTTCCCCGATCTCGAAGTCGGTGGGGTCGTGCGCAGGCGTGATTTTCAGCGCCCCCACCCCGAACTCACGCTCCACGGCCTCGTCCGCGATGATCGGGATAAAGCGGTCGGTGAGCGGAATCCGCGCCCGCTGGCCGATCAGGTGGGCGAAGCGCTCGTCTTCCGGATGCACGGCGATCGCCTGGTCCGCGAAGATCGTCTCCGGGCGCACGGTGGCGATGCGAATCTCGCCGGGCTCGCCGTTGCTGGCGGGGGTGCTGGGGTCCTCCAGCTTGTAGGAGAGGGTGGACATCTTGCCCTTCCTCACCTCGCGGTCGATTTCCAGCTCGGAGAGGGTGGTCTGCGAGGCCGGGTCCCAGTTCACGATGCGCTCGCCCCGGTAGGCGAGGCCCTGGTGGTAGAGCCGCACGAACTGCGCCCGCACGGCCTTGGACAGCCCCTCGTCCATCGTGAAGCGCTCGCGGGTCCAGTCGGCGCTCACGCCCAGGCGGGTGAGCTGCTCCAAGATCATGCCGCCCGACTGCGCCTTCCAGTCCCAGACGCGTTCCAGAAAGGCCTCGCGCCCCAGGTCGAAGCGGGTCTGTCCCAGTTCCTTCAGTTGCCGCTCCACCACCACCTGCGTGGAGATGCCCGCGTGGTCGGTACCGGGGAGGTACAGCGCCTCGAAGCCCGCCATGCGCTTGTAGCGGATCAGGGTGTCGATCAGCGTGTTGTCCAGGGCGTGCCCCAAGTGCAGGTTCCCGGTCACGTTGGGCGGCGGAATCACGATGGTAAAGGGCGGGCGGGCGCTGCTCGCGTCGGCGCGGAAGGGCTCGCTGCGCCAGCGGGCCGCCCAGCCGGGTTCGATGGCGGCAGGGTCGAAGGCCTTGGCAAGGGCAGTGTCGTTCGTGTCGTGGAGGGTGGGGAGGTCGGTCATGCGGAGGTCTCCTCGGGGGTGGGAGTGGGGAGGAAAGCGTCCATGTGCCAGTCAATACGGGCGTTGGAGAGCCCCTCCCAGCGGAAGCGGAACAAATGGCCGTCGGCGGCGTGGTCCCAGGTGTCGGGCAGGCCCGGCGGGGCGGTCAGGTGGTAGAAGTGGCGCAACTCTCGCTTCGCGTGGAGGTCGTCAATCCACTCGGTGCTGCCGAGGTATCCCTCCAGGCGAAAGCCTGTGCGTCCGGTCTCCTCCTGCGCTTCCCGCAGCGCAGCCTCGTCGGGCGTCTCGCCGGGGTCCACGCCGCCCGCCACGACCTGCACGCCGGATCCGTTGTCGGGCACGTGGTCGAAGACCAGCAGCTCGGCGCTCCCCTGGGTCTGCCGGGTGATCTGGCACACCGCCTTCTCCCGCAGGTGGCGGGCTCTGGCGTGGGCGCGGGCTTCGTCAAGGTGATAAAGGGTGAGCATGTGGGCTCCTGCTGGCCGTCCTGCGAAGAGAGAAAACGAACAACGTCCCGTCCGACCGGCGTGTGCCGGATGCGGACGAGACGTGAGGCTGTATGTCCCGTGGTACCACCGCGTTTCCCCACCCGTGTGGGGCACTCGTGCTGCGCTGTCACGGGCGCGTCCCGGAGGGTTCTACTCGGCCCCCTGTTCAGGTGCCTTTCTTCCCCCACGCTCGCGGGCGACTTTCCCCGGTGCGCCTTCCCGCTGGGGCTTTCAGCCACGGCCCCGGCTCTCTGTGGGTGCGCTCCTGCCGGGTACTCCTCCCGGTCACTGCATGGGGAGTCTAGGGTGCGGGCGGGCGGGTTTCAATCCGCCTCCTGGCGAATAGTAGGGGAAGGGCGGGGCCGTCACCCTGGGGCGATGCCAGCTTTGAGCGAGTTCACCCTCTACCACCGGGCCGCGCGGGACGTACGAGGCGGTAGGCTCCTGCCGCTCAACGCGCTGCGTGAAGCCCACCCCGACATTTATGCCCGCGAGGCTGCCAAATACGCGGGCCGCGAGGAACTGGCCGCCGAGCGGGTGCTTCCCCTGGAGTGCGGTTGGGGCGACGTGCTGTTCTTTTCGCCCGTTCACCCCGGCCCACTGCTGGACGCTGTGCGCGAGTCCAGACGCGAGGTGCCGCCCATCCGCTTCTGGACCCTGCGGGCGGACGCGCTGAACCCGGCGCGGGCGTGCGTGAAGCGCGTGCGCCTCTGGCCCGGTGGGCGCTACACACCGCCCCTCCCGGACGACTACGCCCCCTACGACGCTCCCACGCTGGCGCAGGTCAGCGAGCCGCCCGTCACAACCTTGAAGCGGCTGCGGACCCTCCCCCCGCAAGCCCCCTTGATCCTGTGGTCGGACGTGCCCCATGTGCTGTACCGGGGAACGATCCCGCTTTCCGCGCTGGGAGAGGTCCGGCTCTAGTTAGCCGACCTCTACCAGCCCCGCCGTGACAAAGGGGTGAATGGTTTCCAGGGCGTTCCGGGGGGGAAGGCCGCAGCGGTCAAGCATGGTTCGCAGGGGCAGTGCCTCGGGAATCAGGCTCAGAGCTACGTACTGCGAGCGGGTCACGGGCTGAGCCTCGGTCCAGCGGGCCGTGAAGCGCAGCGGGCGGCTCCAGTCTGGAAAGACGTGCAGCAGCGGTCCCCAGGCGTCCGACTCCTCGATCAAGCGGCGCAGGGCGGCCTCGCGCCGCAGCGAGAGCGTGCGCTCGGCGGCGGGCACGTCGGGGGCGAAGGTGAATTGCCCGCCGTCCAGCGTGCTCAGGACTTGCAAGGCACCTTCGCCGGTCAGTCCCCCAGACCGGGCGTGGACCAGCTCGCCCGGCTCGACCCACACTTCGCCGCCCCGTGCGTGCGCCACGCTCAGCCGCCCCCGGCGACCGCTCGACAGCAACATCTGCATCACGGGCAGGAACGGAAAGACCGCCAGATCACCGCGCACCATGGGGGGCAGTGTAGGCGTGGCATTCGTGCAGAGGTCTGACAGAGAATTTTCCCACCCAAAGGGAAGAGGGCCACCCGCAGGCAGCCCCCTCTGTCGTGCTCAGCGCCGACTCAGTCGATGCTGGCCCGCCAGCGCCACTCGCTGGCCTTCTTCATCACGTGGGCGATGCCGCCCGTGATGGCAAGCTTCTGGTTCCAGGGCAGCTTCATCCAGCCCACCGCCATCAGGCCGCCGAGGGAGACGAACTCGCCCAGGGTGGTGGGCTCGTAGGGCTCCAGCTCCTCGCCGCGCACCAGCCGCAGGAGGTTCTTGCCTGTCAGGCGGCCCTGCTGCCCGGCGTGCTGCGCGGTGGTGGGCACCGGCTTGCCTTCCTGGTTCAAAGCAAGGCCCATGTCGCCCACCACGAACACGTCGGGGTAGCCCTTGGCCCGCAGGAACTCGTCCACGGCGATACGCCCGCCGGGACCCTTTTCCAGCCGCTCGCCCTTGACGATGTCGCGGGCCTGGATGCCGCCGGTCCAGATGATCTTGCCCGCTTCGATGACCTTCTGCTCGCCGTCTGCCGTCTGCACGGTGACGCTGCCCTCGGTCGCCTGGGTGATGCGGTGCCCGACCAGAATCTCGATGCCATAGTCGCGCAGTACGCGCTCGGCCTTCTGGCGCAGGGCTTCGTCGAGGATGGGCAGGATCTTGGGTCCGGCTTCCACGAGGTAGATGCGGAAGGGGGGCAGGCCCCGCGCCTTGGACAGCAGCTCGGCCCGCTGCGCCAGCTCGGTGACCAGCTCGACGCCGGTCAGGCCCGCGCCGCCCACCACGATGTCGCGGTTGCCCGGGTAGTCGCCCGAGTAGACCTGATTGACAAAGCCGTAGATCTCGTCGGCGTCGCTGAGCTGCTTGAGCTCCGAGGCGTGCTCGGCCAGTCCCGGAATCCGGTAGAAGTTCGTGACCGACCCCAGGCCCACGACGAGCGTGTCGTAGGTCAGCACGCGGCCGTCCTTGAGGGTGACCTCGCGGGCGTCGATATCCACGCCCTCGACCGAGGCCTGCTCAAACTCCACGCCCGTGCCGCGCAGCAGGGGCTGGATGGGCAGGGTCACGCGGGTGTTGTGGGCCGCGGCCTCGTGCAGCCGGGTTTCGAAGGTATGAAAGGGGTTCTGTTCGACCAGCAGGGCTTCGAGGCCCGGCGTGGGCTTGAGCTTGGTGGCCACCGCGAGGCCCGCGTAGCCAGCACCGAGGATCAGGGTCTTCATGCACACTCTCCAGTGAAGGAATTCACGAGTTGGCTCCGGGGCAGTGGTCGTCCCACAAAAAGCCGCCGGGGGGTCTGCCCCGGTCGTGACAACAGCGTACAGCCTACACCAACCGCGTCTGTCACCGGGCACACCAGGGCTAGACCGCAACCTGTCCCGCGCATGGGCGGCGGCGTTCATGCTTCAATAGGCGAGTACACACAACCCGGTTCCTGCTTGCCCCGCCCGCTCACCCCCCACCCGGAGGTCGACCATGCTGGAGCACTCCCCGTTTCCTCCTCTCCCCGCCCGCGCCGGGAGGCGGCCATGAACGTCACCGTGACGGTCAATGGCAAGGCCCACACCCGCGACGTGGAACCGCGCACCCTGCTGGTGCATTTCCTGCGTGAGGACCTGGGCCTGACCGGCACCCACGTCGGTTGCGACACCAGCCAGTGCGGGGCCTGCACGGTCCACCTGAACGGCGACGCGGTCAAAAGCTGCACGGTCCTCGCGGTGCAGGCTGACGGGATGGAGGTCACCACCATCGAGGGAATCGGTACCGCCGCCGACCTCCACCCCCTTCAGGCGGGCTTCTGGGAGAAACACGGCCTCCAGTGCGGCTTTTGCACCCCCGGCATGATCATGAGCGCCGCCGAACTCCTGCGGCACGACCCCGACCCCAGCGAGGCCACGATCCGCCACCACCTCGAAGGCAACTACTGCCGCTGCACCGGCTACCACAACATCGTCCTCGCCGTGCAGCACGCGGCGGCGGCGATGCGGGAGCGCGGCGTGGGGGCGGGGCAGGCGGCGGACGACTGAAGCAGGTCCAAGGGTCGAGAGTCGAAGGGTCTAAGGGCATGAAGTCCCCGATTTTCTGGACACTTAGACCCTTTGACCCTGAGACGCCGACCAAAGGGAGGCACAATGACCGACCGAACTGAGAAGTACATGGGCCAGGCCCTCAAGCGCAAGGAGGACCCGCGCTTTATCACCGGGGCGGGGCAGTACACCGACGACTTCGTGCTGCCGGGGATGCTGCACGCGGCGATGGTCCGCAGCCCCTACGCGCATGCCCGGATCACCGGAATCGACAAGAGCAGTGTGGAGGACTTGCCCGGTGTGGTCGCCGTGCTGACGGGCGAGGACGTGGCGGCGGCGGGCGCGGGGCCGATCCCGGTGGGCTGGCTGCTGCCCGACCTCAAGGTGCCCCCGCACCACGCGGTCGCGCAGGGCGAGGTCAACCATGTGGGCGACATCGTGGCCGTCGTGGTGGCCGAGACGCGGGCGCAGGCCGAGGACGCGGCGGGCCTGCTCGCGGTGGCCTACGAGGCCCTGCCCTCGGTGGCGCTGGGGAGCGCGGCGCTGGAGGAAGGGAGCCCGCAGGTCCACGACGACGTGCCCGGCAACGTGGCCTTCCGGTGGGAGATTGGGGACGAGACGGCGCTGAACGAGGCCTTCAACCGGGCGCACAAGACGGTGAAGGTGAAGCTGCGCAACCACCGCCTGGTGCCCAACGCGATTGAGCCGCGGGCGTCCCTGGCCCAGTTCTCGCCCGCCAGCGGCGAATACCTGCTCTACACCACCTCGCAGAATCCGCACATCCACCGCCTGATCCTGGCGGCTTTCGTGCTGAACATCCCCGAGCACAAGCTGCGGGTCATCAGCCCGGATGTGGGCGGGGGCTTCGGCTCCAAGATTTTCCAGTATCAGGAGGAAGTGGCCGTGCTGCTCGCCTCCCGGCTGCTGGGCAAGCCAGTCAAGTGGGCCGCCCGCCGCTCCGAGAGCTTCGTCTCCGACATGCAGGGCCGCGACCACGAGTCGGAGGCCGAACTCGCCGTAGACGCGGAGGGCCGGATGCTGGGGCTGCGGGTGAACACGGTCGCCAACCTCGGCGCGTACCTGACCCTCTTCGCGCCCGCCGTGCCGACCTACCTGTACGGCACGCTGCTGAACGGCGTGTACAAGTTCCCCGCCGTCCACGCGAAGGTGACGGGCGCGGTCACCAACACCGTCCCCGTGGACGCCTACCGGGGCGCGGGCCGCCCGGAAGCCACCTACCTGATCGAGCGCACGGTGGACGTGATGGCGCACGAACTGGGGATGGACCCTGCCGAGTTCCGCCGCCTCAATTTCATCGGCCCGGACGAGTTCCCGTACCAGACGCCGGTCGCGCTGGTCTACGACTCGGGCAACTACGAACCCGCGCTCGACATGGCGCTGGACATGATGAAGTATCAGGACCTCCGCGCCGAGCAGGAGCGGATGAAGGGGAGCAACAAGATTCTGGGCATCGGCGTGATCTCGTACCTCGAGGCGTGTGGGCTGGCCCCATCCGCCCTCGTCGGGCAGCTCGGAGCGCAGGCGGGGCAGTGGGAAAGCTCGCTGGTGCGCGTGCACCCGACCGGCAAGGTCGAGCTGTACACCGGCTCGCACAGCCACGGCCAGGGCCACGAGACGGCCTTCCCGCAGATCGCCGCCGACGAACTCCAGATTCCCATCGAGGACATCGACCTCATCCACGGCGACACGGGCCGGATGCCCTACGGCTGGGGCACCTACGGCTCGCGCAGCGCGGCGGTGGGCGGGAGTGCGCTGAAGATGGCCCTCCAGAAGATCACCGCCAAGGCGAGGAAGATCGCCGCGCACCTCCTCGAAGCCTCGGAAGAGGACATCGAGCACGAAGGCGGCGTCTTCCGGGTCAAGGGCGCTCCGGGGCAGCAGAAGACCTTCTTCGACGTGGCGCTGATGGCGCACCTCGCCCACAGCCTGCCCGACGGTATGGAGCCGGGGCTGGAGGCGACCGCCTTCTATGACCCCAAGAACTTCGTGTATCCCTTCGGCACGCACGTGGCGGTCGTGGAGATCGACACGGACACAGGCGTGGTCAAGCTCCGCGACTACGGCTGCGTGGACGACTGCGGCCCCCTGATCAACCCGCTGATCGCGGAGGGGCAGGTTCACGGCGGCATCGCGCAGGGGGCGGGGCAAGCGCTGTGGGAGGACGCCGCCTACGACGAGGAAGGCAACTTTCTGGCTGGGACCTTCATGGAGTACGCCGTGCCCCGCGCCGACGACCTGCCGAACTTCCAGACCGACCACACCGTCACCCCCAGCCCGCACAACCCCCTGGGGGTCAAGGGCATCGGGGAGGCGGGCACCATCGCCAGCACCGCCGCCGTCGCCAACGCCGTGATGGACGCCCTGTGGCACGAATGCCGCATCGCGCATCTGGATATGCCCTACACCTCTGAAAAGGTCTGGCGAGCGATCCGGGAAGTGCGGGCAGCGGGGATGGGGCAGGCGGCGGACGACTGACGAAGGTCTAAGAGTCGAGAGTCAAAGGGTCTAAGGGCTTAAAGTTCCTGCCCTTCTTGGACGCTTAGACCCTTTGACCCTGAGACACCGACCAAAGGGAGGCCTATGTACCCAGTCAACTTCGACTACCACCGCGCCAGCAGCGTGCAGGAAGCCCTGACGCTGATGGCCGAGAATCCCGACCTCAAGGTGATCGCGGGGGGCCACTCGCTGCTGCCCGCCATGCGGCTGCGGCTGGCCCAACCGCCCGCCCTGCTCGATGTGTTCGGCCTGGAGGAACTGCGGGGCATCCGGCGCGAGGGGGACGTGTTCGTGGTGGGCGCGATGACCACCCACGCGCAGGTGCTGCGCTCGGAACTGCCCCTTTTCCCCGAGGTCGCCCACGAGGTCGGGGACCCGATGGTCCGCAACCGGGGCACCATCGGCGGCTCGCTCGCCCACGCCGACCCCAGCGCGGACTACCCGGCGGTGGCGCTGGCGCTCGGCGCGGAGTTCGTCATTCGCGGCCTCGGCGGTGAACGCACCGTCCCCGCCGACGAGATGTTCGTGGGTATGTTCGAAAGTGCGGTGCAGCCCGGCGAGCTGCTCACCCACATCCGCATCCCGGCGACCGTGCGGGGGGGCGCCTACGAGAAGTTCAAGCACCCCGCCAGCCACTACGCGATTGCGGGCGTGGCCGTGGTGCGCCACGCGGACGGGCAGATTCGTGCCGCCTACACCGGGGCGGGGGAGAAGGCCGAGCGCCTGACCCTCCTTGAGGAGCGCCTGAACGCGGGCCAGCCCGCCGGGCAGGGGTTGGTGGACGCCGCCAATCTGTTGGGCGACCGCTTTGCCAGCCCCGAGTACCGGGCGCATCTGGTGGATGTGCTGGCGGGGCGGGCGGCGGCGAGGGTGTAGGGAAGCGGCCAACCCAAAGCAGAAAGCCCCAGCTTCAGACTGGGGCCTTCTCATCTGCTGGCGGCTTATTCCTCGTCGTGCATGCCCGGCGTGTGGGCGTGGCCGTGCTCCAGTTCCTCGGCGGTGGCGTCGCGCACGGCCTTGACGGTCACGTCGAAGTCGAGCACCTTGCCCGCGAGGGGAGCGTTGAAGTCCACCTGTACGGTGTCCCCCTCGACCGCGAGTACCGTGAAGGGCAGCACGGAGCCGTCTTCGGCCTGCGCGTAGTAGGTCGCGCCGACCTCGATGTCGTCCTCGAAGTCCTCGCGGTCCAGGGTCTCGATGTTGTCCTCGTCGCGGGCGCCATAGCCGTCTTCGGGCTGCACGGTCACGTGGAGGCTGTCGCCCTGGCGCTTGCCTTCCAGCGCCCGCTCCAGGCCGGGGATGATGTTGTTGTGGCCGTGCAGGTAGGTCAGCGGCTCGCCGCCCTCGCTGGCGTCGACGACCTCGCCGTCCACCTTGAGCACGTAGTCGATCTCGACAACCTTGTCCTGGGTAATGTTCATGGGAGTCTCCATTCGGGGAAATAGGCGGGCCAGAATCGCGGACTTGCCCCCGGAGTCTACCCCGTCGCTCCGGCCCCGCTCCTTCGCCGCCCTATGCTGCCCCCATGACCCGCCCGACCTTTCCCATGCACGTCGGTGTGGCCGAAGCGCGGCAGAGCCTCGCGGCCCTGCTCCCCGACCCCGGCACCGAGGTGCTTCCCCTGGCCGGAGCACGGGGCCGCCGCCTCGCCGCCGACCTCGCCGCCCGCGTGAGCCATCCCAGCGCGACCGAGAGCGCCCTGGACGGCATCGCCGCGCGGGAGGCCGACACGTTGGGGGCCAGCCCGGATACGCCTGCACGCCTGCGGGTGGTGGGCGAGAGCCGCGCGGGGCTGCCCTTCGCGGGGACCGTGGAGCCGGGTGAGTGTGTCCGCATCTACACCGGGGCGCCGTTGCCACCGGGCGCGGACGCGATCTGCCCGGTGGAGCAACTGGCGGAGGACGGCCCCGAGCACGTCCTCCTGCGCCGCCCTGCCAGCCCTGGCGACGTGCGGCCCGAGGGGGGGGACTTCCGGGCGGGCGAGCTGGTCCTGCGGGCCGGAGTCCTCCTGACACCCGCCCGCGTCGCACTCGCGGCGGCGCTGGGGCACGCCGAGGTGCCGGTGCGCCGCCGCCTGCGGGTGGCCTTGCTCTCCACCGGGGACGAGGTGCGTGAACCGGGCGAGGCCCTGCTGCCGGGGCAGGTCTACGACAGCAACCGCTACGGCCTCGCGGCCCTGCTGGAAGAGTGCGGCTGCGACGTGCTCAACCTCGGCCACGCTCCCGACAGCCCCGACGCGCTGGCGGAGGCCCTGGCGGCGGCGGGCGGCGCTGACCTGCTGCTCACCAGCGGCGGCGTCAGCATGGGCAAGTACGACTTCATGCGCGACTTGTTGATCGAACGCGGCGAGGTCGTCTTCTGGAAGATTCGGATGCGGCCCGGCGGCCCTGCCCTGCTGGGACGCTGGGGGGGGCTCCCGGTCTTCGGGCTGCCCGGCAACCCGGTGAGCAGCCTCGTCGTGTTCGGGGTCATCGTGCGGCCCGTGTTGACCGGACAGCCCCTGCGGACGCTGCGGCTGCGGGCCGGGACGGCCTTCAAGGGCCTGCCCGACAAGACAGCCCTCTGGCGCGGCGTCGTGTCGGGCGGCGAGGTTCGCGACTACGGCCAGCAGGGCAGCGGGGTGCTGCGCTCGCTGGGCGAGGCGGACGTGCTGGTGGTCATCCCGGAGGGGCCAGGGGTGCCGGTGGGGGAGGAGGTGGAGGTGGTGTGGCTGTAGGGGTCGGTCCCCGGCAGATCGGGGCGGGGACCGACCCCTGACGGCTTCCTACAGCAGCGCCCGGTGGTCCGCCAGCATGCAGCGGTCCTGAATCACGTCGATGCCGCGCTGGGTCAGTGCCCGCGCCGTCGCGTCGTCGCGGATGCCGAGTTGCAGCCACACCACGCGCGGCAGGGGCTGCATGGCGAGAATGTCGCCCAGATGCTGGTGCACCTTGTCGCTGCGGCGAAAGACCTCCACCACGTCCACCGGCGTGCCGATCTCCGCGAGGGTGGCGACCGCCTTCTGCCCGAAGTAACTCTCGCCCCGCGCGGCGAGGGCCGGGTTCACCGGAATCACCGTGTAGCCCTGGCGGTGCAGGTACTCGGGGACGTAGTGGGCGGGTTTCATCGGGTCGGGGTGAAAGCCGACGACGGCGACCACCTTGTTGTCGGCCAGAACGCGAATCACGTCGGGGGTGCTTTCCAGCAGGGTCATGCGGTCCTCCCCAGCCCGGCGTAGGCGGCGCGGGCGGCGTTCAGCGTGGCGTTCAGGTCGTGGTCGGTGTGGGCGGCACTCACGAAGATGCTCTCGAACTGCGAGGGCGCCCAGTAGATGCCCCGGCCCAGCATGTGCTGGAACCACGCGGCGAAGGCGGCCGTGTCGCTGCGGGCCGCGTCCGCGTAGGTGCGGATGGACCCGTCAGGCGCGTCCTGATGGAAGGCCGTGAGCATCGAGCCGATGTGGTTCACGCTGAGGGGCACGCCCGCCTCCCGCGCCGCCGAGCGCAGGCCGTCCGCGAGGGCAGTTGTATACGTCTCCAGCCGCTCGTAGATGCCGGGGTCACCCTCCAGCACCTCCAGCGTGGCGAGGCCCGCCGCCATCGCCAGCGGGTTGCCGCTCAGCGTCCCGGCCTGGTACACCGGCCCCTGCGGAGACACGAAGTCCATCACGTCGGCCCGACCGCCATAGGCCCCCACCGGCAACCCGCCGCCGATGATCTTGCCCCAGCAGATCAGGTCGGGGGACAGGCCCAGACGCCCGGTCGCTCCCCGCAGCGAGAGGCGGAAGCCCGTCATCACCTCGTCCGCGATCAGGAGGACGCCGTGCTCGCGGACCCGGTGCAGCGCGGCCAGGAACTCCGGCGTGGGAATCAGCACGCCCGCGTTGCCCACCACCGGCTCGAAGATGACAGCGGCGATCTCCCCGCCGCGCTCGGCCATCAGCGCGTCCAGCGCCGCCGGGTCGTTGTACTCGCTCACCAGCGTGAGGGCCGCGTATTCCTCCGGCACGCCCGCGCTGCTGGGCGCCGCCTGCCCCAGGGCGCCCGCCGCGTTCGTCATCAATCCGCTTCCGGCCTCTACGAGCAGGCCGTCGGCGTGGCCGTGGTAGTTGCCCCGGAATTTCAGGAGGTATTTCCGCCCGGTGAAGCCCCGCGCCAGCCGCAGGGCGCTCATGGTGGCTTCCGTCCCGCTGTTCACGAAGCGCACGCGGTCGACCCCGGTGATGCGGGTAACGGTTTCCGCCAGTTGCACCTCGCGCTCGCCGGGAGCGCCGAAGGACGTGCCGCCCGCGAGGGCCGAGGCGATGGCCTCCCGCACGGCGGGGTGGTCGTGCCCCAGGATCATCGGCCCCCACGAGCCGATGTAGTCGAGGTAGCGGGTGCCGTCCGCGTCGGTGAGGAAGGCACCGTGGGCTTCCCGGATAAAGCGCGGGGTGCCGCCCACGCTTTTAAAGGCCCGCACCGGGCTGTTCACGCCGCCGGGGGTCACGGCGCGGGCGCGGGCGAACAGCGCCTCCGACCGGGCGGTGGAAGGAAGGGAGTCGGTGGTCATGGGCTTACCTTACGGGGTGTGGAGAAGGCCCGTCAGTAATCCGTGCTGAGCCTGCCAAAAGGAAAAGTGCCCCGGCCGAGGCCAGGGCATCTCCGCTTGGTGGAGGCAGGGTCTACAGCCCCAGCAACCCCAGCGCCGCTGTCTGCGTTAACTCCGCCCGGTAGGGGGCGACCAGGGCACGTTCTTCGGGCGTCGCCGCCCGCACGGTCGTCCCTAGGTCGGGCAGACGGCCCGAGCGCAGGGCCTCGGCGGCTTGGGCGAAGTCGATGTCGGGCACGCCGAGCGCCCGGTTCACCGCGCCGCGAATCTGGGCGTAGCGCTCGGGGCTGAGGCCCTCGCGGGTCAGGGCCTGCGCCTGGGCGGTGCGGGCTGCGCCGACGCTGCCGCTGACGCGCCCCAGCACCTGCGCCAGCGTCAGGATGTTGGGCGACTGGCCCTGCTGGATGTCGGTCCAGACCTGTTGAAGCTGCGCGAAGTTGTCTCCCAGCGCGGCCTGCACGTCTCGGCGCACGGCCAGGAAGCTCTCCACATCCGACCGGGTGAGGGGCGCTCCTGCTGGGGAAGCGGGCTGGCTCGCTTCCCCCTGCGGGGGCGTGGTCGCCGTGCTCCCGCCGTTCGGCCCCGGCAGGGTGGGCACGTCGATGCCCGTTCCGCCCGGGGAGGGGGGCGGCGTCTGCGGCTGGGTGGTGGCCGTCCCCGCCCCCTGCCACGATTCCAGAAAGGTCCGCGCAGGCTGAATCACCAGGAACCACGCGAGTGCTCCCAGCACGGCCAACACGAGCAGGCCGCCGCCCCCACACCCCAGGCAGCCACATCCGGGTCCACGTCTCGTCATAGCCCCCCATACGGGGCGGGCGGGTGGGGGGTTCCCGGCGCGTTGACAGGGGCCGCCCGGGTGCCCTTAACTGGGGGAGCTTCTGTTCACAATCCGCTTCGCCTCTCCCCGGGTCCCCGCGTGGTCGCCGGACGGCTTCCCCTTCTTCGGAGGTTCTATGACGCTCTTCCGTTCCCCCGTGCCCGTGTTCCTTGCCGCCAGCCTGCTGCTGGGCAGTTGCACCCAGGTGCGGCCCCCCGCCGAGGTGCCTGCCCAGGCGGGCCGCACCTTCAAGGCCGTCCCGCCCACCCTCGCCTCCGTGACGGGCGCCACCCTCTACCAGGGCACCTATGCGGGGCTGCGCGGCGACGCCGCCTACCAGATCGAGGTTCCGGCGAACTGGAACGGCACCCTGGTCATGTACGCGCACGGCTACGCGGGCACCGGGGAGAACCTGACCGTGGCCCCGCCCCCGATCCGCGCCGCCCTCCTCGCGCAGGGATACGCCTGGGCCGCGAGCAGCTACTCGGCCAACTACTACGACGTGCAGGCGGGGGTGGAGGACACCAACGCACTCGCGCTCGCCTTCGAGCGCCTGACCGGCAACAAGTACGCCAAGCCGAGCAAGTACCTGATCATGGGCGTCTCGATGGGCGGGCACATCACGGCCGCCGCCGTGGAAAAGGAGACGCTGGCGACGGCCAAAAACCGCGTCAACTACGCCGCCGCCCTCCCGCTGTGCGGGGTGATGGACGAGGCGTACCAGTTCGATTGGCTGGGCGACTACACCCTGGTTGCCGCCCAGCTCGCCGGGCTGGGGCCGCGCACCTTCCCCCAGAGCAACTACCAGGACCTGCTGCCCGCGATCAAACAGGCCCTTTTCACCGAGACCGAGGGGCCGACCTGGACCGAGAACGAGGCCCAGGGTGCCCGGTTGCGCGAGATCGCCCGCCGCCTGACCGGCGGGGACCGCCCCGTCTTCGAGCAGGGCTTCCGCCTCGCCGCCTACCAGAACGCGGTCTTCAGCACGGGTGGGTCCGACGGCACGATCAACGGCATCCTGACCCGCAACCTCTACGGCAACGAGGGCCGGGTCTACCGCTGGACGAGCGACGCCGCCCCCACCGCCGCCGAGAAGACTTTCAACGACGTGATTCTGCGCGTGAAGGCCGATCCCGCCGCGAACATCGCCCGGCCCGGCGGCCTGCGCTGGCTGCCCGCCGTGAACGGTCAGTTCAGCGTGCCCGTACTGACCCTGCACACGCTGGGCGACTTCTACGTGCCCTTCCGGCACCAGCAGCTCTACCGCCAGGCGGCGCAGGCCAGTGGCAACGGCGACCGCCTGGTGCAGCGGGCCATTCGCGCGGCGGGCCACTGCGAGTTCGATGGGGCGGAACTCGTCGAAGCCTTCAATGACCTCGTGGCCTGGGAGCGCACGGGCGTGAAGCCCGCCGGGGATGACGTGCTGACCGCTACCACCGTCGCCAGCCCCACCTACGGCTGCCGCTTTACCCGCAAGACCCGTGCGGGGGTAGAGGCGTGCCCGGCAACACCCTGATCCGCAAGGCCTGACCTGTAGCCTCTCGTACCAACTTAAGAAACCCTTCTCGGCAATCGGGGGGCAGACGGGGTAGCGTGGGACCCGTTTGCCCTCTTTCACGTTCCAGGGTCAGGAGAGTCCCATGTTGAAATCCCGTCTGCTGCTGCTGTCCACCCTCGCCCTCGCGGTCACCTCGGCCGCGCATGCCGAGCTCGCCGATGTCCGCAAGCGCGGCGAACTGCGCGTCGTGATGAGCGGTGAGTACCCGCCCTTCTCGCAGCCTGCCCCCGACGGCTCGCTGACCGGCTTCGATGCCGACGTGGCCCGCGAGATCGCCAAGCGCCTCGGCGTCCGCGCCCGGCTGATCAAAGCCGAGTTCCCCTCCATCATCGCGGGGTTGCAGGCCGGGCAGTTCGACATCGCCGTCGCCTCCCAGAGCAAGACCCCGGAGCGCGAGCGGGCGGTGGACTTCCTGAGCCGTCCCTACTACTACGACGGCCTGCAACTGGTGGTGCCCGCGAATTCATCGGCCCGCAGCCTCGCGGGGCTGAACGGCAAGCCCGTTGCGGTGGCCCAGGGCACCGTCTTCGAAAAGTTCCTGCGCGACCGCAAGTACACCAACGTCGTGACCTACAGCGGCGAGCAGGAGATCTTCCTGGCGCTGAACGCGGGCCGCGCCGCCGGGATGATCACCACCCGCACGGTGGGCAGCGTCGCCATCAAGAACGGGCAGAAGCTCAAGCTGGCCGGGCCGGTGCTGTTGCAGGACAACCCCTACATCACGCTGGGCAAGAACCAGCCGCAGCTCAAGGCCGCCGTGGAAAAGGCGCTGGCCGCCATGCGGGCCGACGGCACGATGAAGCGCCTGAGCCTCAAGTACCTCGGCTCCGACATCACGGTGCCCGCCAAGTAAAACCAGGCAGCCGGAAGTGGGCCGTGCGGATCAGCCGTGCGGCCCCTTCTTCTGGCCCCGCCGATATAGGAGGTTCTGCCCATGCTGTCCACCCTCTCCACCGTGTTCACCCCCGACGCGCTCGCGGCCCTGTGGCGCGGCGCCCAGCTCACGCTGTCCCTCACGGTCCTGGCGAGCATCTTCGGCCTGATCCTGGGTCTGATCGCCGGGCTGGGGCGGAGGTCGCGCCTGGCGCCCGTGCGGCTGCTGGCGGGGGCCTATATCGAGACCTTCCGCGGCACGCCGCTGCTGGTGCAGCTCTTTTTCCTTTTCTTCGCGCTGCCGCAGATCACGGGCGTCTCGCTGCCCGCCTTCAACACGGCGGTGCTGGGCCTGAGCCTCTTCGCCGGGGCCTACGCCGCCGAGATCATCCGGGGCAGCCTGAACGCCGTGGACCGGGGCCAGACCGAGGCGGCGCGGGCGCTGGGCCTGAAGCCCTGGGACATCCTGCGGCTGGTCTTGATTCCGCAGGCGGCCCGGACGGCCGTGCCCGCGCTGGGGAACCAGTTCATCGGCCTCCTCAAGGATTCCAGCCTCGCCAGCGTGATCACGGTGTCCGAACTGCTGCTGACCACCCGTGGGCTGGTGTCCATCACCTACCAGCCGGTGCCGCTGTACCTCGCCGTCGCGCTGATCTATTTCCTGCTGTCGAACGTGGCGGCGCGGCTGTTCGCCCTGCTGGAGCGCCGCCTGAACCGGCCCTACCGGGCAAGCGCGGTTTGACCTTCCCCTGAGTGCAGGACCGTGACCAACCCCATCCCGGCGGTGAGACTGGCCTGAACTTTGCCGCCCAGCGCCTCGTTGCTGACGGTCCAGCCGCTGCCCAGGGGCACGTCGGCCCCGGAGAGGGGCCAGCGCACCCCGGTCAGGGTCAGGCCACGAAGGTCACTCAGGGCGAGCACGCTCAGCGTGGCGCCGGAAGGAAGGTCGAGGCTCAGGACCTGACCCGGCAGCAGCGGATGCCCGCTCTCGTCGCCGCTGTGGAGGGTGACGCCGCATCCCTCCCGCACCAGCCGCACCGCTCCCAGGGCCAGCGCCGCCGCGTGGTCGAAGCGGCCCCCGAAGGCCCCCAGAAACACGAGTTGGGTGGCCCCCCGGTGCCGTGCCACCCGCACGGCGAGTTCGGCGTCCGTCTCGTCCTTGGCGGCGGGGTGAACCTCGCGCGGGGCATCCAGTTCCAGGCCCCCGGACGAGTCGAAGTCGCCCACCCACACGTCAAGAGGCACTGCCAGCACCGCCGCGTGCCGTGCTCCACCGTCGGCTGCCACCACGAGGTCAGGGTGGGGGAGGGCAGCCAGGGCAGGCGTGGGGACCAGCCGCCCTCCAACCAGAATCCAGGCGGTCACAGGCCCTCCCGGTCATCCGGCAGGGTCAGGACACGCTCCTCGTCCACGTTCAGCCTGAGGCGCCCTTCTTCGATGTCCGCTGCCTCCCGGGGACTGAGGTGCAGGGTGAGGGGGCCGAGGGGGTGCGCGACCGTCACCTCGGCCCCGGTGTCGGTGGGCTGGTGCGCGGTGACGGGGAAGGGGTCGCCCTCGCCCAGCCGCACCGCCTCCTCCGGGATCAGCCGCGCCACACCGCCCGGAGCGGCCAGCACATTCGCGTGCCCCAGGAAGGCCGCCACCCACGCGGTCGCGGGCCGGGCGAAGACCTGCTGTGCCCCCCCCACCTGCACCAACCGTCCAGCCCGCATGACGGCGACCCGGGCGGCCAGCGCCAACGCCTCCCGCTGGTCGTGGGTGACGAGCAGAACGCCCGCGCCGACCTGGCCGAACAGCGCCCGCAGGTCGGCGCGCAGCCGCGCCCGGAGTTGCTCGTCCAGATTGCTCAGTGGCTCGTCGAGAAGCAGCAGGGGAGCCCCGGTCGCCACCGCACGGGCCAGGGCCACCCGCTGCGCCTGCCCACCGGAAAGCTGCGCGGGCTTGCGCTCCGCCAAGGTGTCCAGGCCTACGAGCGCCAGGGCGTCCCGCGCCCGCCTCTCGGCCTCCGCCCGCCGCGCTCCCCGCATCCGGGGACCGTAGGCGACGTTGCCCAGCACGGTCAGGTGCGGAAAGAGGGCGTAGTCCTGAAAGACCAGCCCGACGTGCCGCGCCTCCGGGAGCAGGGCCGTCACGTCCCGCCCACCGATCTCCACCCGGCCCATATCGGGACGTTCCAGCCCCGCCACGCAGCGCAGCACCGTGCTCTTGCCGCAGCCACTCGGCCCCAGCAAGGCAACCGTTTCACCTGCGCCGACGGTCAGAGAGACTTCCCCGGCGGCCAGGGTGGGGCCATAGCGTTTGGAGAGATTGTGGAGGGAGAGGGCGGGCACGGCCGCATTCTGGCTCACGTCACCTCCCCCTCCCCGCCGTCCAGCAAGGTGAAGGCCCCGGCTGCGAGGAGCAGCAGCACCGTCGCCAGCGCACAGGCTTCGCCCAGATTGCGCTCGCCGGGGCGGCCCAGCCGGTCATACAGCCCCACGCTGAGGGTCGCCCACTCGGGCCGGGTCAGCACCAGCGTCGCTCCGAACTCGCCCAGTACGGTCGCCAGCGCCAGCGCCGCACCGCCCCGCAGGGCTGGAAGCGTGAGTGGCAGCGTGACTGTGCGGTGCGCCCCGAGGGGCCGAGCACCCAGGGTGCGGGCCGCCTCCGTCAACCGGGGCGGGAGTGCCCGCAGCGCCGGAAGCAGGCTGCGCGTCACCAGCGGAAAGCCCAGCAGCGTATAGGCCGCGATCAGGAGGGGCAGGGTGGCCGACAGCGCCGGGTACGCCAGCAGGTAGCCCACTGCCAGGCTCACGGGCGACACCATCAGCGGCAGCAGCGAGAGCAGGTCGAGGAGGCGGGACCGTGCCCGCCAGGCCCCCAGCGCGTGCAATCCGCCCAGCAGCACGGCCCCCGCCAGCCCGAACAGTCCGAAACGCAGCGTGTTGCCCACCAGCAGCGGCGTCTCCGGGTCCGCCAGGATGCCCTGCCAGTAGGCCAGCGTCGGCCCGGCTGACCCCAGCAGCCCCCGCGCCACGACGGCGAGCAGTGGCCCGAAGCAGAGCAGGACCACCAACGTCACGAGGCTCCACAGGCCCACCGCCGCCGCACCCCGCGCCGGGGGCAGGCCGCTCGCGGGCACGCCCGTCCCGCCGCGCAGCAGGGTCACATACGCCCACGTCGCCCCCAGCGTCAGCGCGAGTTGCCCGGCGATCAGGGCACTCGCCTCTGACAGCCGGAACTGGTAGGCCGTCAGCGTATAGATTTCCACCTCCAGCGTGGCGTACCGCTCGCCCCCCAGCGCCAGCGGCAGCCCGAAGCTCAGTGCCGAATACAGAAAGACCAGAATCACTCCGGCCAGCAACCCCGGCAGCGCGAGTGGCAGCGCGACCGTCAGCGCCGCCCGCCCGCCCGACGCCCCCAGCGTCCGCGCCGCGCCGATCAGTCCCGGCGACACCCGCGAGAAGCCCGCATAGGCCAGCCGGACCATCACCGGCAGGTTGAAGAAGAGGTTGCCCAGGATCAGCAGCGCGGGCGTCTCCTCCAGGTCGAGGCTCAGCGGGCGGCTGATCCACCCCTGCGGTCCCAGCAGCGCCGAGAGGCCCAGCACGGCCACCAGCGTCGGCGTCACGAAGGGCAGGAGGAGGAGACGCAGCAGCAGGGCCTTGCCGGGGACCGCGTGGCGCGAGAGCAGATAGGCGAGGGGAGCCCCTATCAGCAGGGCGAGCAGGGCGGACGCGCCTGCCTGGGTCAGCGTCCAGGTCAGGCGGCCCAGGAAGTAGGGGTCTTGCCAGATGGCGAGGTTGACGCCACCTTCGGCCAGAGTGCGGGCGAGGGGGAGGGCAAGGAAGAGGGTCAGGAAAAGAAGGGGGGGGAGGGCGAGGAGCCAGCCGGTGCGGGGGGAAGGGGTCATGGGAGGGGCAGGACGTCTTGATTCGTCTTCGCCCCCACTCCCCAGCCCCCTACCCCCAGAGGGGGCAGGGGGAGCGGCGCTGCGCTGGGCAGGGCCTTCGTCCGGTGCATCGGTGTTCGTGTTCCTCGGCGCGGAATGTTTGATCTTGGTGCGTGCTGCGGGCGGCCACCGTCTCGCTGCGCGAGCCGACGTGGTGAAGGCGGTGCGAGGGTCAGCCGCGCGGGCTGATCGGCCGTCCGCTGTAGGCGGGTTGGGGAGGCTAAAGCTTGAGCGTTGTTGCTCCCTCTCCCCTCGTGGGAGAGGGCTGGGGTGAGGGGGCGCGTGAGCAGCGTCAGCTTCCCCACCGCGCCCGCAGCACCTGCGTCACCCACGCGTCCACCAGCCGCTGCGGATTGGCCGTCACGCTGGCCTTCACGGGCTTGGTCTCCGGCTTCTCGGCAAAGCGGAAGACGGGGTCCAGTTTGGTGCCACTCACGGCCGGGTAGATCCACATGCGGGTGGGGATATCGGCCTGCACGCCGCCCGAGAGCATGAAATCCACGAATTTGCGGGCCAGCGCGGGCTGCTTGCTCCCCTTCAGGACGCCCACGCCCTCCAGTTGCAGGAACGTGCTGCCCGGCAGGAAGAGGTTGGCGGTGGGGGCCTGGGCGGGCGGCTTTTTGGGGTCGTAGCCGTCGGCGTAATAGACCTCGGCGGCGGGGCTGCTCGCGTAGCTCAGAACGATGGGGTATTTACCGCCGTTCTTGCTGAAGTCCTTGTTGTAGGCGTCCGACCAGCCGCGCACGACCTTCATCCCATTTGCGCGGGCTTCCCGCCACCACGCCCACGCGCCCGCCTCGCCGTAGTGGTTCACGGTGGCGAGCAGGAAGGCGAGGCCGGGGCTGCTCGTCGCGGGCGAGGGCACCACCGTCAGCCGGGCATACTGGGGCTTTTTCAGGTCGTCCAGGCTGCGGGGTAGGGGCAGGCCCGTTTTCGCCCACGCCGCCCGGTCGTAGTTCAGCGCCACCAGCCCGTAATCCACCGTGTTCAGCAGCCCTGCCTCGTCCAGACGGTAGGCGGCGGGCACCTTCGCCAGCGCGGGGGAACGGTAGGCCTCCAGAATCCCGGCGGCCCTCGCGCGGGGCAGCATGGCGTTGTCCAGGCCGTACACCACGTCGGCAATCGGGGCGCGGCGGGTCAGGATCAGGCGGTTCAGGAGTTCGCCCGCGTCCCCGCCCCGCACGAAGCGCACGCGGACCTTGTTGGTCTTCTCGAACTCGGCCACCAGCTTCTTGTCCACGTCGAAGGAGTCGTGCGTGATGACCGTCAGGGTGGTCTGGGCGTGGGCGGTGCCCGCGAGCAGCAGGCCGAGCAGCAGGGTCTTGCGCATAAAAAATCCCCCTCGCGTCACGAGGGGAAGCAGAGGAACCGTGCCCCGTGTAGGGCCAGCTCCGTCACGCTCCCTCCGCCGGAATGACCCGGTTCAGGTTCCTGGGGTGTGATCTCAGCCCGTGCCGATTGCAGCAGGGGCACCCCCGGTGACGCGGAGGCAGCATAGCGCACCGGCTAGAGTGGCGCGGTGTTGACTCTCGTGGTGTGGCTGGTCGTGCGGGACGCCTCGGGCCGGGTGCTGCTGGGGCGGCGGTCGGGGACGACCTTTGCGGATGGCCTGTGGAACCTGCCCGGCGGCGGGGTCGAACCCGGCGAGGGCCTGCTGGACGCCGTGACCCGCGAGGCCCGTGAGGAGGTCGGCTTGCGGCTCGACCCGGCCGCGCTGCGCTCGCTGGGCGTGTCCCGCTACGACATCGTGGGTCTGGGTGGCCCGGTCGCGGGGGTGGATTTCCTCTTTCTGGCTGACGCGTGGGAGGGCGATCCGCTCCCCCTTGACAAGACCTCCGAGGTGGGCTGGTTCGCGCCGAACGCTCTGCCGCCAGATTGTCTGCCCTGGCTGCCCGATGTCCTGCGGGCGCATCTCTTGGACGGCGTGCGCCTCAGCGAGCAACTCACCGGGGTGGAGGGGGTGCGGGGGTGGGTAGGCTGAGCCGTGCCCCATAGAACGGCGGCGAACGCTACCCCCTTCCGGCTGTCCGCTCCTCCAGCACTACCACCGCGCTCGCATGTTCCTTCGTGTGCGTCAGCGTCAGGTGCGCGACCCAGCCCCGCGCCTCCAGCTCCGCCGCGATCTCCGGCGCGAAGCCCAGCACCGGCCGCGCGAAGGGAAAAGGACCCTCTGGCGTGGGCTCGCGCTCGACCCACACGTCGCGCCAGCCGTGCGGGCGCGGCCAGACCTTCTGGAAAGCCTCTTTGGCCGCGAACCGGGCCGCGAGGCTGGGGGCGGGGTCCGCGTGCCCGGCGCAGTAGGCCAGTTCGCACGGGGCGAACAGCTTCTCGGCCCGCCGCCCCTCCCGCGCGAGCAGGCCCCGGATGCGCTCGATCTCGATGAGGTCATGGCCGATGGCGACAATCATTCCGCAGGCATCCTGACACGGCCCCGCCCTATCCTGCCGGGCATGGCCGCGCCGCCCCCCAGCCTCTTCCCCGACCTGCGCCTCCCCACCATCGCCGCCGTCCTGCGCGCCGGCGAGGCGGCGTGGCGGGCGGTGGGTGTGTCGCGTGTGCGCGTCTTCGGTTCGGTCGCGCGGGGCGAGGCGGACTCGTCGGCCGATATCGACCTGCTGCTGGACTTCGGGGAGGAGGTGGGCCTGCTCGACCTGATGCGGGCCAAGGCCGTGTTCGAGGACCTGCTGGGCCGCCGGGTGGATGTATTGACCGAAGGCGGCCTGCACCCTGCCCTGCGCGGCGAGATTCTGGCCGACGCGGTGGACGTGCTGGCCGTGCCCGACCCGCCGCCCCACTCGCATCGGGGCAAACGCTGGCGCTGGCGGGTCCACGATCTGCTACGGGCGCTGGACCGGGTGACCGCCTACACCGACGGCCATACCCTGACCACCTTCCTCGCCGACGAACGCACCCAGGACGCCGTTCTCTCCAACCTGCTGCGGCTGGGCGAGGGCACCAAGTACATCCCCCAGAGCGTGCAGGACCGCACCCCCGGCGTACCCTGGCCCCGGCTGCGCGATATCCGCAACCTGCTCGCGCATGACTATTTCGGGGTGGACCCCCGGCTGGTGTGGCACACCGCACGGGTGGAGTTGCCTGCTCTGCGCCCGGCCCTGCAAGCCCTCGCGGACGCGCCCGAGGGTGACCTCCAGCCCTGATCTCTGCCCCGCACTTTGTAAGCCAGGGAAGGTGGTGGAGGCTGCTCTCCTGTATCATCTAACAAACGCTCGTTAGGCACGTTGTCCCGACCCAGGAGGAGCCCGCATGACCCAGACCCTGACGCCCGCCGAGACCGCCGAGCAGCACGCCGCTTTCAACGCCCGGATTGCCCGTGGCGAGAAGATCGAGCCCGGCGACTGGATGCCCGCCGAGTACCGCCGCCAGCTCATCCGCATGATCAGCCAGCACGCGCATTCCGAGGTGGTCGGGATGCTGCCCGAGGGTGAATGGATCACGCGGGCGCCGTCCCTCAAGCGCAAGACCATCCTGATCGCCAAGGTGCAGGACGAGGCGGGGCACGGGCAGTACCTCTATCACGCCGCCGAGACGCTGGGCATCAGCCGCGAGGAGATGCTCGACGCGCTGCTGTCGGGCCGGGCCAAGTACTCCTCGATCTTCAACTATCCCACCCGGAACTGGGCCGACGTGGGCATGATCGGCTGGCTGGTGGACGGCGCGGCGATCAAGAACCAGACCATGCTGGCGGGCTGCTCCTACGGCCCCTACAGCCGGGCGATGGTCCGCATCTGCTCGGAGGAGACCTTCCACCACAAGCAGGGCAAGGAGATGATCGTCGCCTACGCGCAGGGCACGCCCGAGCAGCGCCAGATGGCGCAGGACGCCCTGAACCGCTGGTGGTGGCCTGCCCTGATGATGCTGGGGCCGCACGACGCCGACAGCCCCAACACCGGGGCGCTGGCGGGGTGGGGCATCAAGCTCAAGACGAACGACGAGGTCCGCCAGGAGTTCATCAACGAGCATGCGCCGGAGCTGCTGGAAGCCGGGCTGACCATCCCCGACCCCGACCTGCACCAGGACGCGGACGGCAACTGGCGGCACGGCCCGATCAACTGGGACGAGTTCTGGGCGGTCGTGAGGGGCCAGCAGGGGCTGAACAGGGAGCGTCTCGGTGCTCGCCGCGAGGCCCACGAGGACGGTGCCTGGGTGCGCGAGGCGCTGGAAGCGTACGCGGCGCGGCAGATGGAACAGGCGGCGGACTGATGACCGCGTCCGCCGACACCCAGTGGCCCCGCTGGGAAGTGTTCAAGCAGGACGCGCCGGGCCGCCCCCATCAGGCGGTGGGCAGCGTCCACGCCGGGGACCCGCAGCATGCGCTGGTCACCGCCCGCAACGTTTTCGTGCGCCGCCCCGCCGCCGTGAGCCTGTGGACCGTGCGCGAGGCCGACATCCTGACCGCCACCCCGGAGAAAGTTGCCGCCCGTCCCGAGGTGCTGGACACCCCCGGCGAGGCGGGCACCTACCACGTGGGCCTCAAGCGCACGCACAAGCGCTCCATGACCTTCGTGGACCTGGTGGGCACCCTGGAGGCGAGTGGTCCCGGTGACGCGCTGCGGCAGGCGCGGGAGGGGTACCCCGACGCGCTGACGTGGCTGGTCTTCCCCGAGAGCGCGGTGGTCCGCACCGATGAGGACCCCGGCACGGTGGAGAGCTGGTTTGCCCCGGCGAAGGACAAGACCTACAAGCAGCAGCAGTTTTACGGGGTCATCGGCCGCCACATCGGAGAACTCAAGCGTGAGGGCCTGATTCCCGGCCGCGCGAAGGAAGGGGTGCAGGAATGACGGGGAGCGTTCAGCCGTCAGCTGTCAGCGATCAGCACGACCTCGCCCCGGAGCTTCGGGCTGCGCTGATCGAGAAGCTCACCGCCCTCGCCGACGACGAGATTGTCCTCGCGCACCGGGACGGCGAGTGGACCGGGCACGCGCCCATCCTCGAAGAGGACATTGCGCTGGCGAACATCGCGCAGGATGAGCTGGGGCACGCCGGGCTGTATCTGGAGCTGCGGCGGGCGCTGGACGGCTCGGACGCCGATCATCTCGCCTTCTTCCGGGACGCCGCCGAGTACCGCTGCACCCGTTTTGTCGAGCTGCCGAAGGGCGACTGGGGCTTCACCATGCTGCGCCAGTTCCTCTTCGACACCTACGAGGCGCTGTGGCTGGAAGCGGCCCGCGCGAGCAGCTACGCGCCGCTGGCCGCGGTCGCGGCCAAGGCGCTACGCGAGGAGAAGTTTCACCTCCAGCACACGGCCCTATGGGTCGAGCGGCTGGCGCTGGGCACCGAGGAAAGCCGCCGCCGCACCCAGGCCGCGCTGGACGAGCTGTGGCCTTACGCGGCGCAACTGTTCCAGCCTGTGCCCGGCGAGGCCGAGCTGGTGACGGCCCGGATCGTCCCCGACTTGAACAAGCTGCGCGGCAGTTGGGAAAGCTTCGTGCTGCCCCACCTGATCGGGAAGTGCGGCCTGACCCTGCCGGACGCGCCCGCCGACGCTGGGGCCGGACGCGACACGCACACCGAGCACCTCCCCCCGCTCCTCGCTGAGATGCAGAGCGTGGCCCGCGCGGTGCCGAACGCCGAGGTGTGGTGAAGTTATGACAACCCTCCCCGTCACCCCCGAACAGGTCTGGACCGCGCTCGCCGCTGTGCCTGACCCCGAGATTCCCGTCGTCTCCGTGACCGACATGGGCATGGTCCGGGACGTGACGGTGGACGGAGGGCGGGTCAGCGTGACCTTCACGCCCACCTTCTCTGGCTGCCCGGCCCTACACGTCATCCGCGATTCCATCGGGGAGGCGGTGCGGGCTTTGGGCGTGCAGGACGTGGAGGTCCGGAGCACCCTCACACCCCCCTGGACGACCGACTGGATTCAGCCGGACGCCCGCGAACGCCTGCGCCAGTATGGGATCGCACCCCCGGCCCCGGCGGGCGACTTGCCCCTGATCACCCTCGACATTGAACCGACCCGTTGCCCACGGTGCAGCAGCTTCAACGTGAGAATGACCGGCAGCTTCGGTCCGACGCTGTGCAAGCGGCTGTACGTGTGCGATAGCTGCAAGGAGCCATTTGAGGGCTTCAAGAGTGTCTGACCGCGCCACAGACGCACCGCAGATGGCAGAAGGCTCCAGGCTTTTTGCCATCTGCCTTTGCTTTCTATCCCCACTCTGTAAGGAGTCCCCATGACCACCCTTCCCACCCCTGACCTCCTCCGCCCCGCCTCCTACGTCTACGGCACCTGGCACGCCAACCCCGACGGCGAAACCCTGGTGGACGCCATCTACGGCCGTCCCGTCGCCGTCATCTCCTCGGAGGGGGTGGATTTCGCGCAGGCGCTCGCCTACGGGCGCGACGTGGGTGGCCCGGCCATTCGCAAACTGACCTTCCACGCGCGGGCGCGGGCGCTGCGGGCGCTGGCGACGTACCTGATGGAGCGCAAAGAGGACTATTACACCCTCAACCTGCTGACCGGCGCGACCCGCCGCGACGGGTGGGTGGATATCGAGGGCGGCATCGGCACCCTGTTCTCCTACGCCAGCCTCGCCCGCCGCGAGCTGCCCGACGAGCGCTTCCTGCCCGACGGCAAGGTGGAGCAACTGGGCAAGGGGGGCACCTTCGTGGGCCGCCACATCCTCGTGCCGCGCGACGGGGTGGCGGTGCAGATCAACGCCTACAACTTCCCGGTCTGGGGAATGCTGGAAAAGCTCGCGCCCGCCTTTATCGCGGGGATGCCCAGCCTCGTCAAGCCCGCCCCGCAGACGGCCTACCTCACCGAACGGGTGGTGCGCGACATCGTGGCGTCGGGCCTGCTGCCTGAAGGGGCGCTGCAACTCGTGACCGGAGACCCCGGCGACCTGCTGGACCACCTCGAGGAACAGGACATGGTGGCCTTCACGGGGTCGGCGGCGACGGCGGCCAAGCTCAAGGTGCACCCCAATATCGTCACCCGCAACGTGCCCTTCGTGACCGAGGCCGACAGCCTGAACGCCTCGGTGCTGGGTCTGACCGTGCGCCCGGAGGACCCCGAGTTCGCCCTCTACATCAAGGAAGTTGCCCGCGAGATCACCGGGAAGGCCGGGCAGAAATGCACGGCCATCCGCCGCGCCCTAGTGCCCCGCGACCGGGTGGAGGCGGTGGTGGAGGCGCTCCGTAAGGAACTGGGCAAGGTGACCCTGGGCGACCCCGCCCGCGACGACGTCCGGATGGGCGCCCTCGTGAGCACCGCTCAGCGTGAGCGGGTGCAGGCCACCCTGGAGGCGCTGCGCGAGGAGGCCCGCGTGGTCATCGGCGGCGAGGAACGCGACCTGCTGGGCGGTGATCGCGAGAAGGGGGCCTTCCTCGACCCCACCGTGCTGCTGTGCGACTCGCCCCTGACCGCACGCGGCCCGCACGAGCTGGAGGCGTTCGGCCCGGTGGCGACCCTGCTGCCCTACGACACACTGGACGACGCCGTGCGCCTCGCCCGGATGGGCCGGGGCAGCCTCGCGGGGAGCATCCTGACGCATGACCGCACTGAGGCCACCGACCTCGTGATGGGCATGGCGAGCACGCACGGCCGCCTGCTGGTCCTCAACCGCGACAACGCCAAGGAGAACACCGGGCACGGCAGCCCACTGCCCCAGCTCAAGCACGGCGGCCCCGGTCGCGCGGGCGGTGGCGAGGAACTCGCGGGCGTGGCGGGCATCAAGCACCACATGAACAAGGTCGCGGTGCAGGCCGACCCCACCACGCTGGCGGCCGTGACCCGCGAGTACGTGCCCGGCGCCCAGGTGCGCGAGGACGTGGTTCACCCCTTCCGCAAGTCCTTCGACGAGATTCAGGTCGGGGACAGCCTGCTGACCCACCGCCGCACCGTCACCGAGGCCGACATCGTGAACTTCGCGGGCCTGACCGGGGACCACTTCTACGCCCATGTGGACGAGATCGGCGCGAAGGAGGGCATCTTCGGGAAGCGGGTGGCGCACGGCTACTTCCTGATTTCGGCCGCCGCTGGGCAGTTCGTCTCCGCCGCGCCGGGGCCGGTGCTGGCGAACTACGGCCTGGAAAACCTACGCTTCATCACGCCGGTCGGCATCGGGGACACCATCCGCACCCGCCTGACCTGCAAGCGCAAGATTCGCAAGGACCTGCGCCCCGGCGAAACCCGTCCGACCGGCGTGGTCGAGTGGCGGGCCGAGATCACCAACCAGAACGAGGAACTCGTCGCCACCTACGACATCCTGACCCTGGTAGAGCGGGCACGCGACGAGATGGACCCGGCATTGGAAGCGTAGAAGTGTGGGCAGGGGAGAGGGGGAGGGCCACCTGGCCCTCCCTCTTTTTCTTAGGAAAAGGTCATGGTGACGGTCAGGGCGCGGCTGCGGCGCTGAGGTACGGTGAGCCGGGCCGCCCCAGTGGGCGGCAGTTTCCCACGCCTTTCCCGTCTGCCCAGGAGCCTGCATGACCGTGAATGATCCGCTCGTTTCCTTTTTTGGCCCCGCGACGCCCGCTCTGGGCGAGATCGCCGGGCTGTCCCCCGCCGACTCCGGCCGCGTGCTGGAAGGCGGCCTCCCCCTGCTCGTGCAGGCGCTGGCCGATACCGACCGCACGCCGGAGGGCCGGGCCGCCATCGACCAGGCCTACGCGGCCATCCCTAACTTTCCCAGCGTGGACGCGGCCCTGTCGGCCCTCGGCGGCGCCTCCGAGCTGATGCAGGCGGGCGAGGTGCTTTCCGCGAACGTGCTGCGCGAGCCGCTGCCGTCTATTGCGGCCCGGCTCGGCTCGGCGGATTCGGCGGGAGCCACCCGCCTGCTCCAGCTTGCCCTGCCTCTCCTGCTGAGCCTGCTCGCGGGGCGGGGCCTGCGGCCCGGCGATCTGGTGGCAACGGCCACGGTGGGAAGCACAGGAACGGCCCCCGTCGCCGCCGGGCTGACCGCTGCCGGGCTGCTCGAAACCCTGCGCGGTCACCTGGGCGGGTCGTCGGGCGAGGCACTAGGCCGCGCCGCCGGATTCACCTCCAGCACGGCGGGTCGTGCGGCGGCTGCCTCCCTCCCTGTCCTGCTCGCCGCCATCGCCCGCAAGGGACAGGACGAGGCTGGAGCCGCCGACCTCCTCAGCCGCAGCCGCGACCTGGAGGGTCTGGCCGCTGGTCCCCTCCCCACCGATTCTGCCGAGGTCACCCGGCTGGAGGGGCAGGGCCGTCCGCTCGTCACGCACCTGTTCGGCTCTGCCGACGCCGTGACGGGGCGCCTCGGCTCGGCGGTGGGGGGCTCGGGCACAAGTGCGGGCAAGCTGCTGGCGCTCCTCGCCCCCGTGGTGCTGGGGCTGCTGGGCCGCGAGGCTCGGGCCAGCGGCACCAACGCGGCGGGCCTCAGCCGGGTGTTGGGCGACCTGCCGGGCCTGCTGCCGGGGCTGATTCCGGCGGGAATGTCTGGCCTTTCCGCCCTGCTGAATCCGCCCACCGTCGCGTCGGCGACCCCGCAGGTGCGGGCTGCTCCTGCGCCCCAGCCTGCACCCGCCCCCTCCACCAGCACGACGACCAGCACCACCACCGTCACCCAGACCCGGCGGCGCGGCGGCTTCCCCTGGTGGTTAATTCCCCTCCTGTTGCTGCTCGGCCTGGGCGGCTGTTGGCTGACCCAGCAGAATGGCCGCGAGCCGACGACCGCCAGCGCCCCCGCCGCGACCCAGGGTGACGGCGAGAGCATCCTGGTCACCAACCCGACCTCGGACGCCGACCTTCCCGCCGAGCCCTTTGTTATGAGCGGGACGGCGGCTCCTGGCGTGACCCTCACCATTTCCGACGAAGGGGACGAGGTCGCCACTGCCACCGTGGACGACGCAGGCAACTGGGAAGCGCAGATCCCGGCGCCCACTCCCGGCGAACACACCTACACGGTGGAAGGTTCGGACGGCACCCAGAGCCAGTTCAAGGTCAACATCGTGGACGACGCGGCCGCGGCGCCCGGTGACGGCGAGAGCATCCTCGTGACCAACCCCACCGCTGGGGCCAATCTCCCCGCCGAGCCCTTCGAGATGAGCGGCACTGCCACACCCGGCATCTCCCTCACCGTCTCTGACCAGGGTCAGGAGGTCGCCACCGCGACGGTGGACGATGCGGGCAACTGGCAGGCCCAACTCCCCGCCCCTACCCTCGGTGAACACGTCTACACCGTGGAAGGCTCCGATGGCACCCAGAGCCAGTTCCGGGTCAATGTCGTGGAGGATGCCGACGCCGCGGCGGACGCGGGTACGGCCGCTGCCTCCGACGATAGCGCCGCGACGGAGAGCCCGGCGCAGGAGGCCAACGGCACCACCCCGGCCACTCCGCCGAGCGAGCCTGCCTCGCCGGGCACCGGAACTGCGGCGTCGGGCGCGACGACTGCGCCTCCCGCGAGTACGAGCACAGATGAGACTACTGAGACCACGGCGACGGAGTCTGCCGAACCCGCAGCGGCCTTCGCCATTGCCGAGCCTGCAGCTGACGCCGAACTCCCGGCTGGGGGCTTCACGCTGAGCGGCACGGGTGAGCCCGGCCAGAGCGTGCAGATTCTGGAAGACGGCACCAGCCTGGGGTCCGTCACGGTCGCGGACGACGGCACCTGGAACCTCGACGTGCCCAGCCCCGCCGAGGGTGCCCACACCTACGCCGCGCAGGACGAGGCGGGCACCGAACTCGCCAGCGTGGCGGTGACTGTAGCTGCCGCCGATCCCAACGCCAGCGCCGCCACCTGCGACGAGCCCTACAGCCTCAGCATCTCCGACGGCCAGACGGTGAGCGAGCCCTTCCGCTTCGGTGGGGTGGGTGCGGGCGAGGGTTACCTCGTGACAGTGCGCCGGGGCGAGCGGGTCGTGGGCACCAAGCGGGTTCTGCTCGACAGCACCTGCGGCTGGAGCTACCAGAGCCGCCCCGGTCCCGGCGAGGTGACCTATGACGTGCGCCCCCTGGAAGACCCCAATGCCGAGCCCCTCAGCACCGTCGATCTGACCGTCGCCAACTGACCTCCCCCACCTTCACAGGCCGCCTCCTCGGGGGCGGCTTTCGGCTGCCTAACGGCTGACCGTCCAGATTCCGGCGAACTCTGCGAACTGCGTGTCGGTCTGTGGCGTTGCGTAGGCGCTGATGCTGCCGTCCAGATAGAGGGCGTCCGGACATCCCAGCGTGTCCCGGAAGAACACCGCAAAACTGTAGAAGTTGACGGGCGCACCGCTCACCACGAAGCGCACCCTCCCGTCCGAGCACACGCCCACGCCACTGCGAACCTTGAAGCTGGTGCCGCTCTTGTTGAAGGCCGGATGCAGCCGCCCCTTTTCGACCAGCAGTGGCCCGGACTGGCTGGCAAAGGTGGGCCGCAGGTCCGCACGGCGATACGCCCGGGTTTCCGTGACGCCCGCCTGCTTGCCCCTGACCCAGAACACCCCGTTCGGCAGCAGGGCGAAGTTGCCGCCTGAGCGGGCATTGTTGAGAGGCACCAACGTCCGGCCTCCTTCCACATGCAGGCCCAACGGCTTCAGTCCAGGCGCGTAGATGCCACTGTTGGTGGCGAACAGCACGCGCCGCCCGCTCTTGCCGAGCCGAGCCGTGACCTGCCGAAACGTTCCGTAAGGCTGCCCCGTGGTGGGATTGACCCAGTGCAGCTCCAGGCGGTCCCGCGTCAGGTCCACCGTCGCCACGGTGTAGAGGGTGCCGCCTGTAGTGACCTGCCGAACTTGCGCGGCCTCCCCTTGACCACATCCGACCAGACTGGAGGGCAGGAGGGCGGGCAGCATGAGTCGGAAGAGGGAAAGGAAGCGCGAGGTCACGCCCCCATGATGCACTCGGGTCGAGGCGGCAGTGCTTTCCCCGACTGGGTGCGGCTTTTCCCGCATGTCGAGCGAGGTTCAGAAACAACCAGGCGGGGGGAGTTGACAGGTCGTGTCTTCCCCTGTATCTTTTCCGAGCCTCAAGCGAGGCGCGGAGCATGACAAGCGAAGAGGTGTGCGAGAGAACAAGCACATAGAACGCCACCACGGCGCCCGCTGGACTTGTCCGGTGGTCGGCTGAGTGGTGTGAAATGAATGGACAGGTCAAGATACTAAGGGTCCACGGTGGATGCCCTGGCACTGGAGCCGATGAAGGACGCGATTACCTGCGAAAAGCCCCGACGAGCTGGAGATACGCGTTGACTCGGGGATGTCCGAATGGGGAAACCCCCCTCGCAAGAGGGACTCCGCAAGGAGAGGGAACCCAGGGAACTGAAACATCTCAGTACCTGGAGGAAGAGAAAGAGACATCGAGTCCCCCAGTAGCGGCGAGCGAACAGGGATCAGCCCAAACCGAGACGCTTGCGTCTCGGGGTTGTAGGACCAGTCATCACAGATCCATTCCCCCAAACCGAACACGTTGGAAAGCGTGACCACAGCGGGTGACAGTCCCGTAGGTGAATGGGCAAATGGCTGGACTGGCACCTGAGTAGGTCGTTGTTCGTGAAACGATGACTGAATCCGCGCGGACC